>NZ_JBFBEM010000010.1:0-347225 GCF_040683675.1 Streptomyces sp. NPDC093252
TTCAACCACCCGCCCCCCCCCCACATCAACCCCCCCCCCCACCCCCTCTTCCCCTCCCCGCCGCTCTTCCTTTCTGGCGCCCCTGGTCGCGGGGGTTTGCGGATGGGGTCGGCCATTCGGCCGACCCCTTCCGCTCGCTATCGCGTCGCTCTCGCTGGTCCCGCTGGTCCCGGGCGGATCAGTCCTTGATCTCGCAGATCGTCGCGCCCGACGTCAGCGAGTTGCCGACCTCCGCCGACAGGCCCTTGATGGTGCCCGACTTGTGGGCGTTCAGCGGCTGCTCCATCTTCATCGCCTCCAGGACGACGACCAGGTCGCCCTCCTTGACCTCCTGGCCCTCCTCGACGGCCACCTTGACGATGGTGCCCTGCATCGGGGAGGCGAGGGTGTCGCCGGAGACGGCGGGGCCGGACTTGCGCGCCGCCCGCCGCTTCGGCTTGGCGCCCGCCGCCAGCCCCGTCCGGGCCAGGGACATGCCCAGGGACGCCGGCAGGGAGACCTCCAGGCGCTTGCCGCCGACCTCGACGACCACCGTCTCGCGGCTGGTGTCCTCGTCGGTGTCGGTGTCGGCCGCGGCGGTGAAAGGCGGGATGTCGTTGACGAAACCGGTCTCGATCCAGCGGGTGTGGACCGTGAACGGCTCGGCCGAGCCGGTCAGCTCAGGCGCGAACGCCGGGTCGGTGACCACCTTGCGGTGGAACGGGATGGCCGTGGCCATGCCCTCGACCTGGAACTCGGCCAGCGCGCGGGCGGCCCGCTGGAGGGCCTGCTCCCGGGTGGCGCCGGTGACGATCAGCTTGGCCAGCAGGGAGTCCCAGGCCGGGCCGATCACCGACCCCGACTCGACGCCCGCGTCCAGGCGGACGCCGGGGCCGGTGGGCGCGTCGAACCGGGTGACCGTGCCGGGCGCGGGCAGGAAGCCCCGGCCGGGGTCCTCGCCGTTGATCCGGAACTCGAAGGAGTGGCCGCGCAGCTCCGGGTCGCCGTAGCCGAGGGCCTCGCCGTCGGCGATCCGGAACATCTCGCGCACCAGGTCGATGCCCGCGACCTCCTCGGTGACCGGGTGCTCGACCTGGAGGCGGGTGTTGACCTCCAGGAAGGAGATCGTGCCGTCGTTGCCGACCAGGAACTCCACCGTCCCGGCGCCGACGTACCCGGCCTCCTTCAGGATCGCCTTCGACGCCGCGTACAACTGCTCGACCTGGGCGTCCGACAGGAACGGGGCCGGGGCCTCCTCCACCAGCTTCTGGTGGCGCCGCTGGAGCGAGCAGTCCCGGGTGGAGACGACCACGACATTGCCGTGGGTGTCCGCCAGGCACTGGGTCTCGACATGCCGGGGCCGGTCGAGATAGCGCTCGACGAAGCACTCGCCCCGCCCGAACGCCGCGACCGCCTCGCGCACCGCCGAGTCGTACAGCTCCGGGACCTCCTCCAGCGTCCGGGCGACCTTCAGTCCGCGTCCGCCGCCGCCGAAGGCGGCCTTGATGGCGATCGGCAGCCCGTGCTCCTCGGCGAAGGCGACGACCTCGTCCGCGCCGGACACCGGGTCCGGCGTACCGGCGACCAGGGGGGCGCCGGCCCGCTGGGCGATGTGGCGGGCGGCGACCTTGTCGCCGAGGTCGCGGATCGCGTGCGGGGGCGGGCCGATCCAGGTCAGTCCGGCGTCCAGCACGGCCTGGGCGAACTCGGCGTTCTCCGAGAGGAAGCCGTAGCCCGGGTGGATGGCGTCGGCGCCGGATTCGCGGGCGGCGCCCAGCACCTTCTCGATGTCGAGATAGCTGGTGGCGGGGGTGTCACCACCCAGGGCGAATGCCTCATCGGCGGCGCGGACATGGAGCGCGTCCCGGTCCGGATCCGCGTAGACGGCCACGCTCGCGATCCCCGCGTCCCGGCAGGCTCGGGCCACACGGACAGCGATTTCGCCACGGTTGGCGATGAGCACCTTGCGCACGATTGAGGCTCCCTCCTTGAAACAAGCCGAGTTTAGGGACAGCCGACACGGCACTTCGACCCGTCCCCAATGGTGAGCTTGCCCACACGGAGCGTGATACGAGGCTCGCTCCACCCGCGAAAGCCCTTGTCGCACCGTGGTACGCAGGGACCCTCCGTAAAACCCTAGCCCTCCTCTGTGGTCAAGGTCTCTGTCATCACGTGCTGCGGGCCACTGGGTTTCTTTGTGGAGTCCCTACTAATGGCCCAATGATTCTTTGCGGTCCGCAGAACGTCCGCCGAACGCGCGCCGAACGCCCACGGCACCCTCGCCCGAGGTCTACCGGTCAGTAGCCCTGGTGCCGTCCCGTGGATGCCCGTGGATGCCCGTGGTGGCCGACCGTCAGGACCTGTCGCCGACCGGGCCGGACCCGCAGCGTAGGGCGTGGTCCTCGAAGACCGGCGGAGCCGCCTCCGGGGGCCCCGGGCGCCGCGCGGCCGGGTCAGCTCTCCGGCGGCGCCCACAACTCCGTGATCCCGACGCCCAGTTGCGCCAGCAGGCGGCGGACCAGGGGCAGGCTGAGGCCGATCACATTGCCGTGGTCGCCGTCGATGCCCTCGATGAACGGCGCCGACCGGCCGTCCAGGGTGAACGCCCCGGCCACGTGCAGCGGCTCCCCGGAGGCCACGTACGCGGCGATCTCGGCGTCCGTGGGCGCACCGAAGCGGACCACCGTGGAGGCGGTGCCGGAGGCGTGGCGGCCGGTGGCGGTGTCGTAGACGCAGTGGCCGGTCTGGAGGGTCCCGGCGCGGCCCCGCATGGCCTGCCAGCGGGCCGTGGCCTCCTCGGCGTCGGCGGGCTTGCCGAGCGCCTGCCCGTCCAGGTCGAGCACCGAGTCGCAGCCGATCACCAGCGCGTCCTTCGCCTCCGGGCGGGCGGCCACCACGGACGCCTTGGCCTCGGCGAGGGCGAGGGCCAGTTCGGCGGGGGTGGGGGCGGTGACGGCGTCCTCGTCGACCCCGCTGACGATCACCTGCGGCGCGAAGCCGGCCTGCCGGAGCAGTTGGAGCCGGGCGGGGGACTGGGAGGCGAGGATCAGCCTGCGGGGGGCGGCGGCCGTGTGATCGGTCATGCGGTCACAGTACGTGCCGGGGCGTTCCGCGCGGTCCCGGGCGGTCATGGGCGGTCCCGGGCGCCTCGGGAGGGTCCCGGGTGGTCCTGGGCGGTCCCGGCTTCAGGCGAGGCCGATCACCAGCATGGCCAGGACCATGGCCAGCGCCATGAGGACGCTGAGGCGCCGGAGCATCTCCTGGGTCTCGCGGAGCTCCTTGGGGGGTTTGTTCTCGGGGTCGGACCAGAGCATGCCACCAGCGTGGGGGTTGGGTGGGGTGGGGGGCCTGAGTACGCGTACTCAAGTTGGTGCCCCCCGTTCGCTGCGCGGGAACGCCCCTCCCGGGGTGGCAGTCAGCTCGGCCAGTAGGTGCGGGGCCATGCCGTCGGGCCGGGGTGGGGGACCCGGCCCCTGGCGATGCGGGACGGGTCGGACCAGGAGTCGCGGGGGGCCGGGGTGTCCGGGGGCGGGTCGGTGGCCGCCGCTCGGGCGCGGACCACCGCCAGGGCCGCCGCGAGTTCCTCGGGGGTCGGGTTGCCCCTTATGACCTTGATCGACATCATGCGAGGCTCCTGGGGCTCCTAGAGGGGGATGTTGCCGTGCTTCTTCGGAGGCAGGGATTCCCGTTTCGTACGGAGCTGACGCAGACCGCGCACGACATGGCCGCGGGTGTCGGACGGCATGATCACCGCGTCGATGTAACCGCGCTCGGCGGCGATGTACGGGTTGAGGAGGGTGTCCTCGTACTCCCGCATCAGCCGGGCGCGGGCCTCCTCCGGGTCCCCGGACTCGGCGATGGTGCGGCGGTGCAGGATGTTGACCGCGCCCTGGGCGCCCATCACCGCGATCTGGGCGGTGGGCCAGGCGAGGTTCAGATCGGCGCCGAGGTGCTTGGAGCCCATGACGTCGTAGGCGCCGCCGAACGCCTTGCGGGTGATGACGGTGATCAGCGGGACGGTCGCCTCGGCGTAGGCGTAGATCAGCTTGGCGCCGCGGCGGATGATGCCGTCGTGCTCCTGGTCGACGCCGGGCAGGAAGCCGGGGACGTCGACGAAGGTCAGGACGGGGACGTTGAAGGCGTCGCAGGTGCGGACGAAGCGGGCCGCCTTCTCGCTGGCCGCGATGTCCAGACAGCCCGCGAACTGCATCGGCTGGTTGGCGACGATCCCCACCGGACGCCCCTCGACCCGGCCGAAGCCGGTGAGGATGTTCGGCGCGAACAGCGACTGCGTCTCGAAGAACTCGGCGTCGTCCAGGACGTGCTCGATCACCGTGTGCATGTCGTACGGCTGATTGGCGCTGTCCGGGACGACGGTGTCCAGCTCGGCGTCCTCGTCCGTGCGGGCGAGATCCGCCTCCTCCGGGAACGCGGGCGGCTCGGAGAGGTTGTTGGACGGCAGATACGACAGCAACTGCTTGACGTACTCGATGGCGTCCTTCTCGTCGCCCGCCATGTGGTGGGCGACCCCGGAGACCGAGTTGTGGGTGCGGGCGCCGCCCAGCTCCTCGAAGCCGACGTCCTCGCCGGTCACCGTCTTGATGACGTCCGGGCCGGTGATGAACATGTGCGAGGTCTGATCGACCATCACCGTGAAGTCGGTGATCGCCGGGGAGTACACCGCGCCGCCCGCGCAGGGGCCGACGACCAGGCTGATCTGCGGGATCACCCCGGAGGCATGGGTGTTGCGGCGGAAGATCTCGCCGTACGCGCCGAGCGAGGCCACGCCCTCCTGGATACGGGCGCCCCCGGAGTCGTTGATGCCGATCACCGGGCAGCCGGTCTTCAGCGCGAAGTCCATCACCTTGACGATCTTCTGGCCGTAGACCTCGCCGAGCGCCCCGCCGAAGACCGTGAAGTCCTGGGAGAACACGGCCACCGGACGCCCGTCGACCGTGCCGTAGCCGGTCACCACACCGTCCCCGTAGGGGCGGTTGTGCTCCAGGCCGAAATTGGTCGAGCGGTGCCGGGCGAACTCGTCCAGTTCGACGAAGGACCCCTCGTCCAGCAGCAGCCCGATCCGCTCACGGGCCGTCAGTTTTCCCTTGGCGTGCTGCTTCTCGACCGCGCGTTCCGAACCGGCGTGCGTCGCCTCCTGGACGCGGCGCTGGAGATCCGCGAGCTTCCCCGTGGTGGTGTGCGTGTCGATCACTTCCGGCTCGGACATCGGGATGCGGCTCCCTGCCTGCTCAAAAGGGGGGACTGTTACTCATCCGTAGAGTAGTGCTGGCCCCTGCGTTCGGCAGTGCGGCGTTTCCCACACCCGGCGTGCCTTGCGGATCACAGCGGGTACCGGCCGCCCGCCGCTATGCGCCGCGCCCGTCCTAGGGTGGCCGGTATGACGCCGCGAGACAACGCCGGGCCGGACGGCCCCGCCGGGCGCTGGTCCGATCTGGACCGGCCGCCCCTGAACGCCACCGCCCTGCGCCGGGCCCTGCTGCGCGAGGACGGGCTCTGGCGCGCGGTGGACGTGGTGCAGCGCACCGGGTCCACCAACTCCGACCTGGTCGACCGAGCCCGGCGCGGGGAGGCCGCGGACGGCACCGTACTGATCGCCGAGGAGCAGACCGCGGCCCGCGGGCGGCTGGACCGGCGGTGGACCGCGCCGCCCCGCTCGGGCCTGTTCCTGTCGGTGCTGCTGGAGCCCGCCGGTGTCCCGGTCGCCCGCTGGGGCTGGCTGCCGCTGCTGACCGGGGTGGCCGTGGCGACCGCCCTGTCCCGCACGGCCGGCGTCGACACGGCACTCAAGTGGCCCAACGACCTCCTGGTCACCGTCGGCGGCGTGGAGCGCAAGGCGGGCGGCATCCTCCTGGAGCGCGCCGGGGACGGCGCGGTCGTCATCGGCGCCGGGATCAACGTCACCCTGCGCGAGGACGAGCTGCCGGTGCCCACCGCCGCCTCCCTGGCGCTGGCCGGAGCCGTCACCACCGACCGGGACCCGCTGGTCAGAGCGGTCCTGCGGTCGCTGGAGGACTGGTACCGGCGCTGGCTGGCGGCCGACGGCGACCCGCTGGCCAGCGGCCTCCAGGAGACCTACGCGGCCGGGTGCGCCACCCTCGGCCGGACCGTCCGCGCCGAACTCCCCGGCGACCGGTCGATCACCGGGGAGGCGGTCGCGATCGACGGCGACGGACGGCTGGTGATCGCCACCGGGGAGGGCGTGCAGGAGCCGGTGGGGGCGGGGGATGTCGTCCATCTGCGGCCCTTGTGAGATGAATGGCCTGTGAACCTGTGAACCCGGTGAACCTGTGAATCTGTGAGAGGAATGGATGGTGAGAGGCCGCCGTGGGTCGGTCGCTCCGGGTTCGCCGCAGTGGATTCGGCGCAGGCGCACTGGATTCGTCGAGTGGATGCGCCGCTGTGGATTCACTCCGGGGGCGCCGAGTGGCCGAAACATGGTGTGAACGGGCACTTTTCCGTGCCGGTCCGGACAGAAGGGGTGACACCGGTGCCCGCCGCGGCGCCGGAGGCGGCACGATGGCGTCACCTCTCCCAACGGAGTGACCTGGCCCACAGCTACCGTAAAGTTGTGGCCGGTCGATCCTGACCGCGGCAGATCGGAAGGGCAGCAGGCGTGACCGTCGACGACACGGGCTCCGGCATGGGTCGTAACCCAGCGCCCGACGGCACCGACCCCGGGGGCGATCCGCTGGCGCTCCGGCTGGAGCAGCTCATCCTGGGCGCCGAGCGGCGCTACACCCCCTTCCAGGCGGCCCGCAGCGCCGGGGTCTCCATGGAACTGGCCTCGCGCTTCTGGCGGGCCATGGGCTTCGCCGACATCGGGCAGGCCAGGGCGCTCACCGAGGCCGATGTCCTCGCCCTGCGGCGGCTCGCCGGTCTGGTGGAGGCGGGGCTGCTCAGCGAGGCGATGGCGGTGCAGGTGGCGCGCTCCACCGGCCAGACCAGCGCCCGGCTGGCCGAATGGCAGATCGATTCCTTCCTGGAGGGCCTGACCGAGCCCCCCGAGCCCGGCATGACCCGCACCGAGGTCACCTACCCCCTGATGGAACTGCTCCTGCCCGAGCTGGAGGAGTTCCTCGTCTACGTCTGGCGGCGCCAGCTCGCCGCGGCCACCGGACGGGTGGTGCAGGCCGCCGACGACCAGGAGATGGTCGACCGGCGGCTCGCGGTCGGCTTCGCCGACCTGGTCGGCTTCACCCGCCTCACCCGCCGCCTGGAGGAGGAGGAACTCGGCGAGCTGGTGGAGGCGTTCGAGACCACCGCCGCCGACCTGGTGGCCGCGCACGGCGGCCGGCTCATCAAGACCCTCGGCGACGAGGTCCTCTACGCGGCCGACGACTCCGGGGTGGCCGCCGAGATCGCCCTGCGCCTGATCGAGACCATGTCCGGCGACGAGACCATGCCGGAACTGCGCGTCGGCATCGCCTTCGGCACGGTGACCACCCGGATGGGCGATGTCTTCGGCACCACCGTCAACCTGGCCTCCCGGCTGACCTCGATAGCGCCCCGGGACGCCGTCCTGGTCGACTCCGCGTTCGCCGAGGAACTCATCCGCGCGGGCGAGGCCCCCGCCTCCGAGTCCGAGGCCGCCGAACGGGCCGCCGCCGCGGAGAAGGAGGGCGAGGAGCCGCCCTCGTACCGCTTCGCCCTCCAGCCGATGTGGCAGCGCCCGGTGCGCGGCCTCGGCGTGGTGGAACCGTGGCTGCTGACGCGCCGGGACAGCGGGGTCTAAGGGTCCTCAGCCGCCGAGCAGGCCGCCCAGGCAGAGGTTCAGCAGCGGGACGCAGAGGCCGGGGTCGGTGTTCTGGTCGTCGTCCGGTTTCTCTTCTGTCGGGGGCTGCTGCGGCGCGGGCGGGGCGCTGGTGGGGGGTGGGGCCGGACGGGACGGCTGGTGGGGGGTGGGTGGTGTGGGCGCCTCGGGTGTGGCAGGGGTGCCGGTCTTCCGGGGCGTGGCGGACGGTTCTCGCGCGGGGCCCGTGGTGACCGTGCCGGAGGTGGGCGTGGGCTGCGGGGACGGTGCCGAGGAACCGGAGACCGACGGGCCGGTACCGGCCTCCCGGGGTTCTTGCCGGGTCTCCGGGCGGGTCTCTGGCCGGGCCGCCCTCGCGCTCCCGGGCGGCCCCGCCTGAGCCACCCGCAGCCCCCCACCCCCGCTCCCGTCGTCCCCGTCCCCGGTGGGTACGAGGCTCAGCGCGCCGATCGCGAGGGCCAGCCCGGCGACGGCGACGAGGAGGCCGCGCGGGCGGGGGCGCCGGTGCCGTCCGCCCGGCGACAGGGACCGGAAGCGCGGGGCGGCGCGCGTCCCCGTGGGTGTGTCCGCCCGCTCGTCGGGCATGGCTGTCGTATCCGTCATGGGTCCCCTCCCCGGTGTGGCGGTGCGCACGCTATGGGCTCGTCCGGGTGACGGGGCGCGGGTCCGGCGGGATGTCACCCGAACGGGGTGCCGGGCGTTGCCGGGCGGGGCGGACGGGTCTTTCCCCGGCCGGGTCCGGCTGCGATGATCGGGGCGTTGGAGTTAACCGGCGTTAACGGAGGGTGTCATGGGCGGCGAGGAGCGGTTCGGGGAGTTCGTGGCGGTGCGGCGGCACGACGACGGGCATGTGGCGGAACTGGTGCTCGACCGGCCCCGGGCGATGAACGCGATGTCCCACGACCTGGCGCTGTCCCTCGCGGCGGCCTGCGCGGCGCTGGGGGCGGACCGGGACGTACGGGCGGTGGTGCTGACCTCGACGCACGAACGGGCGTTCTGCGTCGGGGCGGACCTCAAGGAGCGCAACGGGCTCAGCGACGCCGAGCTGGTGCGGCGGCGGCCGGTGTCGCGCGGGGCGTACAACGCGGTACTGGAGCTGCCGATGCCGGCGGTGGCGGCGGTGCACGGGTTCGCGCTGGGCGGCGGTTTCGAACTGGCGTTGTCCTGCGATGTGATCGTGGCCGACGGGACGGCGGTGGTGGGGCTGCCGGAGGTGTCGGTGGGGGTGATTCCGGGGGGCGGCGGTACGCAGTTGCTGCCCCGGCGGGTGGGGGCGGCGCGGGCGGCGGAGCTGATCTTCACGGCGCGGCGGGTGGAGGCGGTGGAGGCGCGGGCGCTGGGGCTGGTGGATGTGCTGGTGGAGGAGGGGCGGGACCGGGAGGAGGCGCTGGCGCTGGCGTCCCGGATCGCCGCGAACTCGCCCGTGGGGCTGCGGGCGGCGAAGCGGGCGCTGCGGGTGGGGCACGGGCTGGACCTCCGGTCCGGGCTGGAGGTGGAGGACGCGGCGTGGCACACGGTGGCGGTGTCGGGGGACCGGGCGGAGGGGGTGGCCGCGTTCGCGGAGAAACGCCGACCGGTGTGGCCGGGGGAGTAGGGGCTGCGGAGGGGGGTGTCACTCACCGCGTTGGCGGGTGCCGCCGCGCCCACCCTCCCCCACGCTCGGCTCCGCTCGCGCGGGGGACCCCCATCGCCCCAGCGGCACGACTGCCCGCGGCTGGGCGGAAAAGCAGGCGCCAGGACAGCGCCCTGCTTCTAGGGGCGCGGGGAACTGCGCGACCAGCCCCCACCCACCCGCACCCGGCGACGCACACCACTCACCCCCACTCACCCGCACCCGGCCCCGCACAGTAAGGACCCCCACCTCGCGCTCCCATAAATCATCCCTAACCTGAATAAATGGCAGAGGACATCCGGCTGGCCGGCGTCGTCGCCCTGGCGCAGGCCATGGCCGCCGCCGGCACCCCGAACGACGCGTACCGCGCCGCCGCCACCCGCGCCCGCCACACCCTGCGCGGCAGCTTCGCCGCCCTGTCCATGTGGGAGCGCGAACTCGGCCGGCTCCGTGTCCTGGTCAACGTCGGGGACGACCTCGCGCCGGACGAGGAGGAGTTCCCGGAGCACGAGGCGTACCCCGTGCACCAGTTCCCGGAGATCACCGAGTTCCTGCACGAACGCTGGGCCGGCGGAGGCGCCCCGCACGCCTGGGTGGAGACCGCCGACGGCCCCGCCACCGGCCGCCCCGGCTACCTCCACCAGCGCGTCGCCGCCCTGCGCCGCCGGGGCCGCGGCTCCTGTGTCGTGGCCCCTCTCGTCCTGCACGGCCGGGCCTGGGGCGAGCTGTATGTGGCCCGCCCGGTCGGCGCGCCGGTGTTCGACCGGGCGGACGCCGAGTTCGCCACCGTGCTCGCCTCCGTCGTGGCCGCCGGGATCGCGCAGACCGAGCGGCTGGAGGAGGCCCGCAGGCTGGCGTTCACCGACGCGCTCACCGGTCTCGCCAACCGCCGCTGTGTCGACCTGGCGCTCGACGAGGCCGTCGAGCGCCACCGCCGGGACGCCACCGTCGTCAGCCTCGTCGTCTGCGACCTCAATGGGCTCAAGCGGGTCAATGACACCCAGGGGCACGCGGTGGGCGACCGGCTGCTGGAGCGGTTCGGGTCGGTGCTGTCGCTGTGCGGCGCGATGCTCCCCGGGGCCCTCGCCGCCCGGCTCGGCGGGGACGAGTTCTGTCTGCTGGCGGTCGGCCCCCCGGCCGACGACGTGGTGGGGGTCGCGCGGGAGCTGTGCCGCCGGGCCGCCGGACTCGACCTGGGCGAGGGGGTCGCCTGCGGGGTGGCGTCGACGCAGGACGCGATCGGCCCGGTCCGCTCCGCCCGCCGGCTGTTCCGGCTCGCGGACGCCGCCCAGTACCGGGCCAAGGCGGAACGCGCCGCGCAGCCGGTCGTCGCCGGGCGCGAGGGCCCCGACGACCCCGTCGTCCGCCTCGCCGACGAGCCCGCCCCGGCCGCCCGGCCCGGCGCCGAACGCCGTCGCTTCCGGGGCCGTGAACGGGACGGCGGTGATGACCGGTAAGGGGTGAACCCGGTCCCCACTGATGACATCGCCGCATTCACTGCGTACGCTCCTGAATATGGATATGCACACTGTGGTGGTGGGGACGTCGGGTACGACCGCGTCCGACGTACTCGCCGTGGCGCGCGGCGGCGCCCGGGTGGCGCTCTCCGACGAGGCGGTCGCCGCCCTCGCCGCGGCCCGCTCCATCGTGGACGCGCTCGCCGCCAAGCCCGACCCGGTCTACGGCGTCTCCACCGGCTTCGGCGCGCTCGCCACCCGGCACATCGGCCCCGACCTGCGCGCCCGCCTCCAGCGCAACATCGTCCGCTCGCACGCCGCCGGGATGGGCCCGCGGGTGGAGCGGGAGGTCGTCCGGGCGCTGATGTTCCTGCGGCTCAAGACCGTCTGCTCGGGGCGTACCGGCGTCCGTCCCGAGGTCGCGCGGACCATGGCCGATCTCCTCAACGCCCGGATCACCCCGGTCGTCCACGAGTACGGCTCCCTCGGCTGCTCCGGCGATCTTGCCCCGCTGTCCCACTGCGCCCTGACCCTGATGGGGGAGGGCGAGGCGGAGGGACCGGACGGTGCCGTCCGCCCGGCCGCCGAGCTGCTCGCCGCGCACGGCATCGCCCCCGTCGAACTGCGCGAGAAGGAGGGCCTCGCCCTGCTCAACGGCACCGACGGCATGCTCGGCATGCTGCTGATGGCCCTCGCCGACCTCGACACCCTCTACACCTCCGCCGACATCACCGCCGCCCTCTCCCTGGAGGCGCTGCTCGGCACGGACAAGGTCCTCGCGCCCGAACTGCACACCATCCGCCCCCACCCCGGCCAGGGCGCCAGCGCCGCCAACATGCTGGCCGTCCTGAAGGGTTCGGGGCTGACGGGCCATCACCAGGAGGACGCCCCCCGGGTCCAGGACGCCTACTCGGTGCGCTGCGCCCCCCAGGTCGCCGGAGCGGGCCGCGACACCCTCGCCCACGCCCGGCTGGTCGCCGACCGCGAACTCGCCGCCGCCGTCGACAATCCGGTCGTACTCGCCGACGGGCGGGTGGAGTCCAACGGGAACTTCCACGGGGCCCCGGTCGGCTATGTCCTGGACTTCCTCGCCATCGCCGTCGCCGATCTCGCCTCCATCGCCGAGCGCCGCACCGACCGGCTGCTCGACAAGAACCGCAGCCACGGGCTGCCGCCGTTCCTCGCCGACGACCCCGGGGTGGACTCCGGGCTGATGATCGCCCAGTACACCCAGGCCGCCCTGGTCAGCGAGCTGAAGCGGCTGGCGGTGCCCGCCTCCGCCGACTCCATCCCGTCCTCCGCGATGCAGGAGGACCATGTCTCCATGGGCTGGTCGGCCGCCCGCAAACTGCGCACCGCCGTCGGCAACCTCACCCGGGTGCTCGCGGTCGAGCTGTACGCCGCCACCCGCGCCGTCGAACTGCGCACGGGCCTCACCCCGGCCCCGGCCACCCGCGCGATCATCGACGCCGTGCGCGCGGCGGGGGTCCGGGGCGCCGGTCCGGACCGCTTCCTGGCCCCCGATCTCGCCGCCGCCGACGCCTTCGTCCGGGACGGCGGCCTGGTCGCCGCGGCCCAGAAGGTCACCGGCCCGCTGCACTGACCGAACGGAAAGGGCCCTCCCGTCACAGAGGGCCCTGCGCCGCGCACGGACGGTACAGAATCGTTACTTCAGCTTGGCGAGCTGGGCCTCGGCGACCGCCGCCGGGACCTCGGTCGCGCCGCCCTGACCGCTGAGGGCCGCGATGTTCACGGTGAAGAACGTGGCGACGGTGCCGCCCTTGCGCACGACCTCCGCCTGGACCGTGACGGACTCGCCCTCCACGTCGATGTCCTCGTTGAAGACCACCGACTCGTCACCCCGGCCGGAGCCCTCGGCGGCGGTGACCTTGGTGACCTTCGTTTCCTCACCGGCGGCCGTGGTGACGAAGCCGTCCCCGCACTCCGCGACCGCGTCGGAGACGGCCTTCATGGCCTGCTCGGCGCCGTCACCGTCGTAGGACGACAGGCCCACGATGGTCATGTCGACGTCGAAGGCGGCCGTCAGCGCGTCCTCGGCCTCGCCGAGGGACTCCTCGGTCAGCTCGGTGGAGGTGGGCTCCGGCTGCTCGGCCTCCTCGATCACGACATTGGCCGCGCCCGCGTCCGTGTCGCCGGGCGGGACGGCGGAGGTGACCCACGCCAGCGGCTCGCACGCCGCCTTGTCGACCTCGACCTCCGACTTGGGGACGAGTTCGTTCTCCGCGGCGGACTCGACCGTGTGGCCCTCCAGGTCCGCCGTGGTCAGCAGCAGCTTCTCCAGCTCCGCCGTGCTCAGCGCCTTCGCCGCCGCGCCCGAGTCCTGCGACCCCTCCGCGTCCGTCGACGCGCCGTCCCCCGATTCCCCGCACCCCGTGATGAGGGCCAACGACAACGCGCTCACGGCGACCGTGGCGCTCCATCGCGCCCTCGATGATCTCTTCATGAGCGGACTATGAAGAACGGGTCAAACAATCGTCAAATCTGAGGGGAGTACAGACGATCCCGCCGTACCGAATACACCACGAACCCGGCGCCCACCGTCAGGAAGAGGGTGCCGCCGACGACATACGGGGTGCTGTCGAAACTGCCGGTACTGGCCAGTTCCGCGCCCCCGCCGAGGCCGGCGGGGTCCGCGGCGGAGGGGTCGTCGGTGGTGATCGTGGCGATCCTGGCCTGGGTGGTGGGGGTGGTCGCGGGCGCGGGGGCGTCGTCCGTCGCATTGGCGGAGGGGACGAACCACAGGGCCCCCAGCAGGGCCCCCGCGGCGGCGGCGGTCAGCAACGGACGGCGGGCGGATGACACGGAATATCGATCCCCTTGTGACGCTGGCGAATTGGCCGTGTGGGGCGATGTTAGTGAAAGGCGCGGGTCACGGGAAAGTCACGGGAGCGGCTGGCCGTACGCTCCGACCATGAGCACACCAGAGACATCACGTTTTGTACGGCTTCGGGTGGACCTCGTGCTGGAGGTCGAGGACCAGGCCGCGGTGACCGGTGCCGCCCTGGCCAGGGTCGCGGGCGACGCGGAGCTGCCGGCGGCGGAGCGGTCGCACGCCGAGGCCGCTGTGAGCGAGGACACAGCGGAGGCGCTGGCGTATCTCGTCGACCCGTTCGACCTGGTCGGCGAGGTCCCCGGGGTCGAGCTGCACCAGGCGTCCTGGAGCAGCGAGCGGATCGCCTACGACCCGGACGCCCCGGACTGGGAGGCCGAGGAGGACGCGGACGGCGACGACGGCTACGACGGCTACGACGGCGACGCGGAGTACACGGCGGACGACGAGGAATACGAGTCGTACGACGCCGACGCCGACGCCGACACCGACGGCGCGCACGGGAACGGCGGCAGCGGGGTGACCCCCCTCCGGGCGGCGACCCGCTAGGAGTGCGCCGCACCGGGGCAAAGTCCCGGTAAAACTCTGTGGGTTTCAGGGCCCCGGACGGGAACCGCCGTCCGGGGTTTTCCCGTCTCACCGGGCGCACGGACCGATGTGCGCCACCCGGTTCGCCCGGACGTGGTGCGCCCCACACAGCCCAGGCATGGGGAACGGGATGAACCGGTCGTAGCGTTGAAGGTCTGGACGGGGACTCTCGGGGTACTGCGTGGTACCGGGGAATCGGCAGTGATGGAGAAGCGTGTGATGACGAACAGCAAGCGGCGCAGGGGCCTGACGGTCGCGTCCGCTCTGCTCGGCGGTGTGCTGGTGCTCTCTGCGTGTTCCGGTGACGGGGGCGACAGCGCCTCCTCCGGTGAGGGAGGCGGCGACAGCAGCTCACAGGCCAAGGTCGACGAGGCGGCGGCGCAGAAGACCTCCGAGGCCCAGATCAAGATCACACCCGAGGACGGCTCGGCCAACGCCTCCATCAACAATTCCGCCGCGGTCACGGTCAGTAAGGGCACCCTGACCGAGGTGACCATGACGACCACCGAGGGGACGGCGGTCGCGGGCGAGATATCCGCCGACAAGAAGAGCTGGAAGCCCACCGGCCAACTGGAGCGCTCCACCTCCTACAAGGTCCAGGTCACCGCCCAGGACGGCGAGGGCCGCGCGGCCCACGAGAACGCCTCGTTCACCACGGTCTCCCCGGACAACAGCTTCATCGGCACCTTCACCCCGGAGGACGGGTCCACGGTCGGGGTGGGCATGCCGGTCTCGATCACCTTCGACAAGGCGATCACCAACAAGGCCGAGGTCCAGCAGGGGGTCACGGTCACCAGCAGCAGCGGCCAGGAGGTCGTCTGCCACTGGTTCAACGCCAACCGCATGGACTGCCGCCCCGACGACTACTGGCAGGAGGACTCCACCGTCACGCTGAAGCTGGCGCTCGACGGGGTCGAGGGTGCCGACGGGGTCTTCGGCGTCCAGCAGAAGACGGTCTCCTTCACCATCGGCCGCAACCAGGTCTCGGTCGTCGACGCCAAGACCAAGCAGATGAAGATCACGCAGGACGGCAAGACCGTCAAGACCATCCCGATCTCCGCGGGCGCCCCCGAGACCAAGACCTACGAGGGTCAGATGGTGATCTCCGAGAAGTTCAAGGAGACCCGGATGAACGGCGCGACGGTCGGCTTCACCGACGACGACGGCAAGGGCGAGTACGACATCAAGGACGTCCCGCACGCCATGCGGCTGTCGACCTCCGGCACCTTCATCCACGGCAACTACTGGGGCGCGAAGTCCATCTTCGGCAGCGTCAACACCAGTCACGGCTGTGTCGGTCTGTCGGACACCAAGGGCGCGAACGACTCCGGTACGCCCGGCGCCTGGTTCTTCGACAACTCGATCATCGGCGATGTGGTGGTCGTCCAGAACACCGGCGACAAGACCATCGCCCCGGACAACGGCCTGAACGGCTGGAACATGGACTGGACGCAGTGGAAGGCGGGATCGGCGGTCTGACGCCGCCGCCGCGTTCCGGGTCTTCCGGGTCTTCCGGTTCTTCCGCTTGCTGAGAGTGCCGCTCCCTGTGCAGGGAGCGGCACTCTGTGCGTGGGGCCTGTGCGTGGATCCCGTGGGTGGGGCCTTTGCGCGGGCTGTACGGGCTTCTCATGTTCCTCTTATCCGGGCCTTATTCCGCCATCACGGTGCCTCCCTACTTTTCGGCGCATGTTCTTCACCTATCTGAGGCGCGAGCTGCGCCGCCGCAGGAAGGCGGCCCTTGTCGTCGCCTCCGGACTGGCGCTGGGAATAGCGCTGGTCATCGTGGTCAACTCCGTGTCGTCCGGCATGGGCAAGGCCCAGGACAAGGTGCTCGAATCCCTCTACGGGCTCGGCACCGACATGACGGTCACCAAGGCCGCCGAACAGCCCACCGGCGAGGAGGGCGAACGCCCCCGCTTCCAGTTCGACGCCGGTGAGGAGGGATCCGGGGAGCAGAGCAGCGACCGGGTCCTCGTCCAGGGCTTCCAGACCCTGGCCGCCTCCACCGTCGGCGAGGTCGGCGAGCAGAACGGCGTCTCCGACGCGGTCGGCGGGCTGAGCCTCCAGGTCATGAAGGTGAACGGGGAGTTCACCCAGGGTCAGTTCCAGCCGGGCGAGGGCGGGATGCCCACCGCTCCCGGCGGGGGCGGCGGCACGGGCGGCGAGGGCCGGGTCGAGGGCGGCGGCGCCAGCTTCGACGTCAACAGCTACTCCGTCTACGGCACGGATGTCGCCCAGCAGGAGCTGGGCCCGCTGACCACCTCGAAGATCACCAGCGGCCGTACCTTCGAGTCCGGCGAGACCGACGCCAAGGTGGCCGTCGCGGACTCCGCCTACGCCCAGGAGAACGACCTCAAGGTCGGCTCGGACGTCACCATCAAGGACGTGAAGTACGAGGTCGTCGGCATCGCCACCGCCGACAGCGGCGACTCCGCCGCCGATGTCTACGTCCCGCTGAAGCAGGCGCAGACGCTCAGCGACTCCGCGGACAAGATCACCACGATCTATGTCCAGGCGAGCGACTCGCAGCAGATCGAGACCGTCAAGTCGGAGATCCAGAAGAACATCTCGGGGACGACGGTGACGACCTCCGCCGATCTCGCGGACACGGTCTCCGGGTCGCTGTCCACGGCGGCGGACCTGGCGACCAGCGTCGGCACGTGGCTGTCGGTGGCGGTGCTGCTCGCCGCGTTCCTGGTGGCCGGGCTGCTGACCTCGTCGGCGGTGTCGCGGCGGGTGCGGGAGTTCGGCACGCTGAAGGCGCTCGGCTGGAAGTCGGGGCGGGTGACCCGGCAGGTGGTCGGTGAGGCCATGGTCAACGGGCTCGTCGGCGGGGCGCTGGGGATCGCGGTCGGGCTGGCCGGGGCGTATGTGGTGACGGCGGTGTCGCCGACGCTCCAGGCGGAACTGGGCGGCGGGGAGGCCACGGGGCCGGGCGGGGGTGGCGGCCGGATGATGGCGGCGGCCGGCGGCCCGGGTGCGTCCCGCACCCTCGAAGTCGCCCTGACGGCGCCGGTGTCGGTGACGACCATCGCGCTGGCGGTGGGGCTCGCGGTGGCGGGCGGGCTGATCGCGGGCGCGTTCGGCGGCTGGCGCGCGTCCAGGCTCCGCCCGGCGGACGCGTTGCGGCGCGTGGAGTAGCGGGGCCCAGGGCGCGGCGCGCCCCGGCGCGATCCGATTGCCGCCGCGCCCACCCTCCCCCATCGCCCTGTTTTCAGGGGCGCGGGGCAACCCCCTGCTTTCAGGGGCGCGGGGAACCGCGCACGGCTGGAGCATCCGCCCCGCATTCTCACCCGGCCGCCCGGAACGCCCTGCTTCTAGGGGCGCGGGGAACTGCGCGCCAAGCCCCCACCCACCCGCACCCGGTAATAAAACCCTCACCACCCCAGGAGTCACCCACCATGTACGAACTACGCGCCGTCACCAAGACCTACAAGCGGGGCAAGCACCCCATCCACGCCCTCGCCGGTATCGACCTCACCATCGCCGACGGCGACCGCCTGGTCATCCAGGGCCCCACCGGCGGCGGCAAGTCCACCCTGCTCCAGATGCTCGGCGGCCTGGACCGCCCGTCCACGGGCGAGGTCGTCCTCGACGGCACCGACCTCGCCCGCCTCCCGGAGGCCCGCCTCACCAAGGTCCGCAGCGAGAGCATCGGGTTCGTCTTCCAGAGCTTCAACCTCATCCCCACCCTCAACGCCCAGGAGAACGTGGAGACCGCGCTCGTCCCGCTCGGCATCAAGGCCAAGGACCGCGCCGAACGCGCCGCCGAGGCACTGTCGTCGGTCGGTCTCGGTGAGCGCCTCGGGCATCTGCCCGGCGAGATGTCCGGCGGCCAGCAGCAGCGCGTCGCCATCGCCCGCGCCCTGGTCAAGCGCCCCAAGGTGCTGCTCGCCGACGAACCCACCGGCAACCTCGACGAGTCGATGCGCGACGAGATCATGGACGTACTGGAGACCATGTGGAAGGAGCACGGGCTGACCTTCATCATGGTCACCCACGACTCCGCCATCGCCCGCAAGGCCCCCCGGCTCGCCACCATCCGCAAGGGGAAGATCTCCGTCAAGGAGAACCCGAACGTCTGACCGGCGAACGAACAGTCTTCACACAGTCGCAACACGTGTGCCCCACAGGCGACTTATAGCGAAGTCGTGACAGAGACCCCTATTGAGGTGCGTGATCACCCCCCGGCATACTGCGACGTCCGGGGGGTGTACGCGCACATGTACGAGACCGCCCCCGGCCGGGTGAACACCCATGGAAGCCCGGTACCTCGTCTCCAGGGGGAGTTTTGCGCACACAAGTGAAGAGAGCGGGCGCGGCGACCGTCGCCGCCGCCGCGGCCGTGGTCCTCGCGGCGGGCCTGACCAGCCCCGCTGCCGCGAAGCCCGCAGCGGACGCGGTCGGCGCCGGCGTTCCCTCGTCCACCGGGAAACAGCGGGTCACGCTGATCACCGGCGACCGGGTGAGCCTCGATGCCAAGGGCCGGGTCGTCGGCCTGGAGCCCGCCAAGGGCCGCGAGCGCATACCCGTGCAGGTCCGCCAGGCGGACGGGCACACGCTGGTGATCCCCGCCGACGCGGCCGGACTGGTCGCCACCGGCAAGCTCGACCAGCGGCTGTTCGATGTCACCGAGCTGAACCGGGCCGCGACCCGCAAGGCCCAGAAGAACGGCCTCAAGGTCATCGTCGGCTACCGGGGCGCCGCCGCCGCGACCAAGTCGGACGTCCGCGACGCGGGCACCCTGCGGCGGAGCCTGAAGGCCCTGAACGCGGACGCCGTGCAGGCCCCGAAGGACGCCGGACCGGCCGACCTGTGGGCGGCCGTCACCAACGGCGACTCCACCGCCTCCGGTATCGCCCATGTCTGGCTCGACGGCGTCCGCGAGGTCGCCCTCGACAAGTCCGTGCCCCAGATCGGCGCCCCCAAGGCATGGGCCAAGAACTACGACGGCAAGGGCGTCAAGATCGCCGTCCTGGACACCGGCGTGGACACCCACCACGACGACCTGAAGAGCCAGGTCGTCGCGTCGAAGAACTTCACCAGCGCCGCCGACGCCGGTGACAAGTACGGCCACGGCACCCATGTCGCGTCCATCGCGGCCGGTACCGGCGCCAAGTCCGGCGGCAAGTTCAAGGGGGTCGCGCCCGGCGCGCAGATCCTCAATGGCAAGGTCCTCGACGACAACGGCTTCGGCGACGACTCCGGCATCCTCGCCGGGATGGAGTGGGCCGCCGAGCAGGGCGCCGGGGTCGTCAACCTCAGCCTCGGCGGCGGGGACACCCCCGAGATCGACCCGCTGGAGGCGGCGGTCAACAAGCTGTCCGCCGAGAAGGGCATCCTGTTCGCCATCGCGGCGGGCAACGACGGCCCGGAGAGCGTCGGTTCGCCCGGCAGCGCGGACGCCGCCCTGACCGTCGGCGCCGTCGACGACCAGGACAAGCTGGCCGGCTTCTCCTCCACCGGCCCCCGGGTCGGCGACGGAGCCATCAAGCCGGACGTCACCGCGCCCGGTGTCGCCATCACCGCCGCCGCGGCCAAGGACAGCCTGATCGCCCGCGAGGTCGGCGAGAACCCGGCCGGGTATCTGACGATCGACGGTACGTCGATGGCCACCCCGCATGTCGCCGGTGCCGCCGCGATCCTCAAGCAGCAGCACCCCGACTGGACCTCCGCCCAGCTCAAGGGCGCCCTGACCGGCTCCACGAAGGGCGGCAACTACACCGCCTTCCAGCAGGGCTCGGGCCGGATCCAGGTGGACAAGGCGATCGAGCAGACGGTGATCGCCGAACCGGTCTCGGTCAGCTTCGGCACCCAGCAGTGGCCGCACACCGACGACACCCCGGTGACCCAGCAGATCACCTACCGCAACCTGGGCACCCAGGACGTCACGCTCACCCTGAGCGCGACCGGCCTCAACCCCAAGGGCCAGGCCGCCCCCGCCGGGTTCTTCACCCTCGGCGCCACCCAGGTGACGGTCCCCAAGAACGGCGGTACCGCCTCCGTGCCGTTCACCGCCGACACCAGGCTCGGCGGCACCGTCGACGGCGCCTACTCGGCGTTCGTCACCGCCACCGGCGGCGGGCAGAGCGTACGCACCGCCGCGGCCGTGCAGCGCGAGGTGGAGTCGTACGACCTGACGGTCAAGCACCTCGACCGGTCCGGGAACGCGGCCAAGAACTACAGCACCAGCGTCGTCGGCATCAGCGGCCTCGGCACGGGCAAGTGGCTGGGCGTCTACGACGCCGACGGCACCGCCACGGTCCGGGTCCCCAAGGGCGGCTACATCCTGGACTCCGGTGTGTTCGTCGACCCCGAGGACTTCTCCAAGGGCGCCGACTGGCTGGCCCAGCCCAAGCTGACCATCAGCAAGAACACCACGGTCACCGTCGACGCCCGCAAGGCCAAGCCGGTCAGCATCAGCGTCCCGGACGCGGGCGCCACCTCGACGTTCGCCGCCCCCGGCTACAGCGTCGAGACGCCCAATGCCACCTACGGCTTCGGCTGGTGGCTCGAGTCGTACGCCGGATTCCGCAGCGCGCACCTCGGTCCGCAGGTCACCGACGGGTCGCTGACCCAGCAGTGGGACGGGCACTGGACCAAGGGCACGGACAAGCAGTGGTCCACCACCACCGGCTCCGCCGTCAAGCAGCTCTCCACCGGGTTCACCAAGCACTACAAGGCCGCCGACCTCGCCACCGTCAAGGTGAACGCGGGCGCCCCGACCTCCGGCAAGACCGGCAGCGTCTCGGCCATCGGCTGGCTGCCCGGCGTCTCCGGTGCCTCCGGGATCTTCGTCGAGCAGAAGCTGCCCGCCACCCGGACGCTGTATCTGTCCACGGTGAGCGGGGTGAAGTGGGACATCGACTTCGAGCAGCTCGGTGCCCCGGATCCGGACGGCTGGCCCACCACCGAGGCGGCCTACAGCGTCTCCTACGCGGAGACCTTCAAGGGCGGCAAGAGCTACTCCAAGACCGTGAACCGGGCCGTCTTCGGACCGACCCTGACCAAGGGCTTCGGGGTGTACCGGGAGGGCAACGAGATCACCGGGATCATCCCGCTGTTCGCCGACTCCAAGCGCAACCCCGGGTCGTCCCTGCTGACCTCGTCGGCGACGACCCTGTACCGCAACGGCACCAAGGTCCGCACCAGCACCGACCCGCTGACCGGCTCCGACCCCTTCAAGGTCCCCTCGGGTGACGCCGAGTACAAGCTGACGACCTCGGTGAAGCGGACCACCAAGGTGGCCGCCGCCTCCACCCGGATCGACGCGAGCTGGACCTTCCGCTCCAAGAAGACCTCCGGGTCGACCGCCCTGCCCGTCTCCACGGCCCGCTTCCACGCGCCGACCGGGGCGGACAGCAGGGTCACCGCGGGCGGCACGCTGTCCGTGCCGGTGGTGGTCGAGGGCGCGGCCAAGGGCAGCAACCTGAAGTCGCTGGCCGTGTACGTGTCGTACGACTACGGGCAGACGTGGAAGAAGGTCACCGTCCGGGACGGGAAGATCTCCGTCAAGAGCCCCGCCAAGGGCAAGGCGATCTCCTTCCACGCCAAGATCAGCGACAAGAAGAACAACAAGTCGACGATCTCGATCTACAACGCGTACTACGGGAAGTAGGCGGTAGACCGCCGTTCGTACGCACCCCGGCCCGCAGTCGTCTTTCCGCGACTGCGGGCCGGTCGTGTCTCAGACGGCGGTGGCCGCCCGGATGGCGTCCGTGCCCCAGCTCGCCAGCAGGCGGAGGGACTCGGCGGACGTGCTGTCCGGGGCGGCGTGATAGGTGATCAGGGCCTGTTCGGGGTCGGCGGCCGGGCGGAACGACTCGAAGTGCAGATCCAGTTGGCCCACCAGCGGATGGTGCAGATGCTTGACGCCATGGGTCTTCTCCTTGACGTCATGGGTGGCCCACAGCCGCCGGAAGCTCTCGCTCTTCACCGACAACTCGCCCACCAGCGCCGACAGCTTCTGATCGTCCGGATAGCAGCCCGCGTCCATCCGCAACTGGCAGACGATGTCGATCGCCTTCTGCTCCCAGTCGACGAAGAGGTCCTGGTAGTCCGGGCGCAGAAACACCAGCCGGGCCCAGTTGCGCTCCCGCTCCGGCAGCGCGCCCCAGTCGCCGAACACCGCCGCCGCCATCCAGTTCCACGCCAGGATGTCCGCGCGGCGGCCGATGATGTACGCGGGGACGCCGTCGAGGACGTCGAGGAGCTGCCGCAGCGCCGGGCGGACCTGCTGGGTCCCGCGCCCGGCGGGCTTCTTCTTGTGCTGCTTGGGCTTGGCCAGATGCGTCAGATGCGCGTGCTCGGCGTCGCTGAGCCGCAGCGCGCGGGCGATGGCGTCCAGCACCTCGGCCGACACATTGCGTCCGTTGCCCTGTTCCAGCCGGGTGTAGTAGGCCACCGAGACGCCCGCGAGCTGGGCCAGCTCCTCGCGCCGCAGTCCGGGCACCCGGCGGTGCCGCCCGAAGTCCGGCAGCCCCACATCACCCGGCTTCAGCCGGGCGCGCCGGGTGCGCAGAAACTCGCTCAGCTCGGCCCGGCGGTCCAGGGCCGCACCGGAGGCGGGCCGCCCGGGGACCGGTCCGGCCGCGGGGTCGATGGCATCCATGCGCCCCAGTATTCCCGGTCGTAGGCCCAGCAGCCTGTCCCCGCCGGTAGTAGGCACAGTGGACGTACGCAAAGCCGTGACCTGGGTGGATGCGGTCGGGAGGGAGACCCTGGAGAGGCGTCCGGCGCGGTCCGGCCGGATCGCACCCGTCTCTTCCGGAGGAGAACCCCGGCATGACCACCGTTGCCGCATACGCCGCCCCCGCAGCGAAGGCTCCCCTGGAGCGCACCACCATCGAGCGCCGGGCGGTCGGCGAGCACGATGTACTGATCGACATCAAGTTCGCCGGAATCTGCCACTCCGACATCCATCAGGCCCGTGAGGGCTGGGGCGAGGCCATCTTCCCGATGGTCCCCGGCCATGAGATCGCGGGCATCGTCACCGAGGTCGGCCCCGGTGTCACCCGGCACGCGGTCGGCGACCGGGTCGGCGTCGGCTGCATGGTCGACTCCTGCCGCGTCTGCGAGAACTGCCAGGCCGGGCTGGAGCAGTACTGCACCGGTGGCAATGTGTTGACCTACAACAGCGTCGGCAAGGACGGCGAGCCCACCTACGGCGGCTACGCCGAGACCATCGTCGTCGACGAGAACTACGTCCTGCGCATCCCCGAGGGCATCGGCCTGGACGAGGCCGCCCCGCTGCTCTGCGCGGGCATCACCACTTACTCCCCGCTGCGCCACTGGAACGCCGGGCCCGGCAAGAAGGTCGCGGTCGTCGGCCTGGGCGGCCTCGGCCACATGGCCGTCAAGCTCGCCCACGCGCTCGGCGCCGAGGTCACCGTCCTCTCGCAGTCCCTGCGCAAGCGCGACGACGGCCTCAAGCTGGGCGCCGACCACTACTACGCCACCAGCGACCCGACGACCTTCCGGGAACTGCGCGGCACCTTCGACCTGATCATCTCGACGGTGGCCGCGCCGCTGCCCTTCGACGCCTATCTCGCGCTGCTGCGCACCGATGGCGCCCTGGTGAACGTCGGCGCCCCCGAGGAGCCGGTCTCCCTCAACCTCTTCTCGGTGATCAACAACCGCAAGACCCTCGCCGGGTCCGGCATCGGCGGCATCCCGGAGACCCAGGAGATGCTGGACTTCTGCGCCGCCCACGGCCTGGGCGCCGAGATCGAGGTGATCCGCGCGGACCAGATCAACGAGGCGTACGAGCGGGTCCTCGCGAGCGATGTGCGCTACCGGTTCGTGATCGACACGGCGACGATCTGACCGGCCGGGGCGGGCGGACGACCCGCCGGGGCGGGCGGACGACCCGCAGGGGCGGGCCGGGGGTTCAGCTCCCCTGGGTCCCCCGGGTCCCCCGCCCGCCCCGCCGCCCCAGCAGCCACAGCAGATACGGCCCCCCGACCAGGGAGGTCAGCGCGCCGACCGGGAGCTCCAGCGGCGGGAGCAGGGTCCGCGCGGCGAGATCGGCGGCGACCAGGACCACCGCCCCCGTCAGCGCCGAGCACAGCAGCGGCAGATGGGGGGTCCGGGTCAGCCGCCGGGCGAGCTGCGGGGCGGTCAGGGCGACGAAGCCGATGGGCCCGGCGGCCCCGGTCGCCGTCGCGGCGAGGACGACACCGAGGACCGTCAGCCCGAGGCGGGCCCGGTCCACCCGGACGCCCAGCGCCCCGGCGGTCTCCGGATCCAGGCCCAGGGGCCGGACCGCCCGCCCGGCCCACAGCAGCGCGGGCACGGCGGCGGCCAGGACGAGCGCCAGGGGACCGGCCTGCTCCCAGCCCCGCCCGTTGAGACTGCCGGTGAGCCACAGCTTGAGCTGCTCGGCGGCCTCCAGCTCGCTGTCGGTGAGATAGAGCTGCACCACCGCCGACAGCGCCACCCCGATCCCCACCCCGGTCAGCACGAACCGGCTCGGCTGCATCCCGCCCCGCCAGGCGAGGACGTAGACCAGCGCGGCGGCGCCCAGTCCGCCCGCCACCGACACCACCGGCAGCGCCCCCGGCGACGCCACCAGCCCCGTCGCCAGCGCCAGCACGGTCGCGGCGGCGGCCCCGTGCCCCACGCCGATCACATCGGGGCTGGCCAGCGGATTGCGGGTGACGCTCTGGATCAGCGCCCCCGCCGCCCCCAGGGCCGCCCCCACCAGCGCCCCCAGCACGATCCGGGGCACCCGGAGCTGCCCGACGACCAGGTCGTGCCCGGTGTCGTGGCCCCGCAGGGTCGCCCACACCTCCCCGGGCGGCACGAACGTCAGCCCCAGACTCGCCGACGCCCCCATCACCAGCAGCAACAGCACACCGAGCGCCAGCGCGGTCCCCGCCGAACGCCGGTGCAGGAGGAGGGAGAGGCGGGGGCGGGAAAGGCGCAGCACCCAGTGGCCACCGGTCGGCAGCGGTTTCGCCGCGTGCATGCCGCCGGCCGTTGGGGTGTGGCGGTGCCGGTCGGCGGGTGAGGGGTCCTGTGGGTTGCGGTCGGTGGGTGCGGGGTCTCGTGGGGGGTGGCGATCGGTGGGTGCCGGGTCTCGCGCGTGCCGGTCGTCGGCCGCCGGGTCCCGTGGGCCGCGGGTGGGGGTCATGCGACGGCCCCCCGCCGCCGTACCAGCACCACCAGCACCGGTACGCCCACCAGCGCGGTCATCACGCCCGCCGGGACCTCCGCCGGGGCACGCACCACCCGGCCCGCGACATCCGCCGCGACCAGCAGACCCGCGCCGAGCAGCGCCGACAGCGGCAGGACCGCCCGGTGGCCGCCCCGGACCAGACGGCGGGCCAGATGCGGGACCGCCAGGCCGACGAAGGCGATCGGGCCCGCCGCCGCCACGGCCGCCGCCGTCAGCAGCGTCGCCCCCAGCGCCGCAGCCGCCCGCACCCGCACCACCCGGTGCCCCAGCGCCGCCGCCGTCTCGTCGCCCAGGGCCAGTGCGTCCAGCCCCCGGGCGCACCCCAGCACCAGCACCGCCCCCGCCAGCAGGAACGGCAGCATCGGCACCACCGTCCCGGCGTCCCGCCCGCTGAGCGAGCCGACCTGCCAGAACCGGAACTGGTCCAGGGTGGCCGAGCTGGAGGTGAGGACCAGGGTGGTGCCGCCCGCCGCCATCGCCGACAGCGCGGTCCCGGCCAGCGCCAGCTTCACCGGCGTCGCCCCGCCCCGGCCGCGCGCGGCGATCCCGTACACCAGCACCGCCGCCACCACCGCCCCGGCGAAGGCGTACCAGACATGACCGCCGAAGCCGCTCGCCAGGCCGAGGCCGAGGGCGAGGACGACCCCGGCCGCCGCGCCCTGGGAGAGGCCGAGGATGCCGGGGTCGGCGAGCGGGTTGCGGGTGACGGCCTGGAGCGCGGCCCCGGCCAGCCCCAGCGCGGCCCCGGCGGCGAGCCCGACCCCGGTGCGGGGCACCCGCAGCGACCGTACGACCAGCGCGTCCGGGGAGGTCCCGCCGGACAGCAGGGCGTCCAGCACCGCCCCGGGCGGGACCGGCCGGGTGCCGACGGCCAGGCTGAGCACGGCGACGGCGGCCACCGCGAGGGCGACCACCGGCCAGACCAGGTGCCGGGCGACCGGCCGGACCAGGTGCCGGGCGGCCGGCCGGACCAGGTGCCGGGCGCCCGGTCCGCCCGTCATGCCCCGAGCTGCTCGGCGAGCTGTCCGATGACCAGACGGGCGGCGGTGGGACCGGCGTTGAGGTACCAGGGGTCGTCGTCCACCTGGATCGCCCGTCCGGCCTCGACCGCGCCCATCGACCGCCACAGCGGCCCGGCCAGCACACTCGCCGCGTCCGTCGCCTCGGCGTCGCCCTGCACCGAGTAGAAGATCCAGTCCCCGTCGGCCACGTCGATGCTCTCGGCGCCGATGTCCTCCGAGATGGCGAGGAAGCGCTGGGACTCGGGCCGGGACAGGCCCATGTCGACGGCGATCGAGCCGGTGAACGAGGAGACGCCGAACATCCGGGTGCGGTCCGGGGTGAAACGGACCATGGAGACGGCCGGGTCGCCCTCGATGCCCTCGCCCTGTTCGGTCGCGTCGGCGGCGATCCCGTCCAGCAGTTCCTGCGCCGCCCGCCCCTGGCCGACGGCCTCGCCGACCAGCAGCAGATCCCGCTTCCAGTTGATGCCGTTGCCTGCGGTGACCACGGTCGGGGCGATCTGCGACAGCTCGGGGTACAGCTCGCCGAGGGAGTCGTTGGCGAGGATCAGATCGGGCTCGGCGGCGGCGAGGGCCTCCAGGTTGGGCGCGGAGCGGGTGCCCGCGTCGGTCATGCCGTCCAGTTGCTCCTTGTACTGCGGGAAGGCGTCCGCGAGATAGTCCGGGACCAGCCCGGCGTTGTCGGCGCGGGTGGTGGCGGTCGGGACCAGGCCGAGGGTGAGCAGATCGTCGAGCTGGCCGGTGGAGAGCGCGGCGATCCGGACCGGCTCCTCGGTGATCTCCGTACTGCCCTGGAAGTGCTCGACCGTGCGGGGGAACTCCCCGTCGGTGTCGGTGTCCGCGCCCATGCCGTCGGCCAGCGCGCTCGGCGCGGCGGTGGGGCCCTCGGAGGCCCCGGCGACCGGGTTGCGGGCGCTGTCCGAGCCGCCCCCGCCGCCGCTCCCGGCGTCCCCGCCGCCTCCGTCGGCGCCGGAGGAGCAGCCGGCGAGGACGGCCCCGGCGGCGAGGACGGCCATCACGGCCCGGACGGTCCTGCTTCGGAAAGTGCGCACGGGGGCTCCGGCGGAGGAGAGGGTAAGTAAGGGAAGGCTTACCTTAACTTGTCTTCCTGTGTGCCGGTCCCCGCGCCGGGGGATCCTGGTAGGAGGCTCGCGACCACCCCCCCCCACAGGAGGCCCACGGCATGACCGTCCAGCTCAACCACACGATCGTCGCCGCCCGTGACAAGCACGCCTCGGCCCGCTTCCTCGCCGATCTCCTCGGACTGCGGGTCCGCCCGGAGTACGGCCCCTTCGTGCCGGTCGAGATCCCCAACGGGGTCACCCTCGACTACATGGACACCAGCGGCCCCATCACCACCCAGCACTACGCCTTCCTGGTCTCGGAGGACGACTTCGACACCGTCTTCGACCGGATCCGGCGGGCCGGGCTCACCTACTGGGCCGACCCGTACCACCGCCGGGAGGGCGAGATCAATCACCTCGACGGCGGCCGGGGCGTCTACTTCGACGACCCGAACGGCCACAGCCTGGAACTCCTCACCCGGCCCTACGGCAGCGGCGGCTGACCTCGCGGCCCGGCCCTGCGGCAGCGGCGGCTGACCCCGCCGCCCGGCCCTGTGTCAGCGGCGGCTGCCGCCCCCCGCCGGGCCGCTCACATCCGCGTACCGAACACCTGGGTCCACCACGGGCCGCCCGACCCCTCGTGCACCCCGAGGCCCATCTCCTGCACCGAGCAGTTGAGGATGTTGGCCCGGTGGCCGGGGCTGTCCATCCAGCCCTGCATGACGTCGGCGGCGCTCTGCTGGCCCCGGGCTATGTTCTCGGCGTAGGTGCTCCAGCGGTAGCCCGCCGCGGTGATCCGGTCGCCGGGGTCCGCGCCGTCCGGGTTGGTGTGGTCGAAGAAGTCCCGCGCGGCCATGTCGGCGGAGTGCCGCTGCGCGGCGGTGTCCAGGGTGCCGTTCTGCCGGACCGCGGAGCAGCCCGCCTTGGCCCGCTCGTCGTTCACCAGCGCCAGCACCTGCCCCGCGAAGCCGCTCGGCGGGGCCTCCTCGGTGGGCTCGGGGGGCGGCGGCGCGGGCCGGGTGGTGGTCCGGCCCGGGGTCGGCTCGGGCGCCGGGGGCGTCGGACGCTTCGAACTCGCCGACGGACTCGGCTTCTTCGACGCGGACGGCGACGCGGAGGGCGAGGCCGGGTCCGAGGCCGAGGGGGACGCCGAGAGGCTCGGCGACCCGGACCGCTCCGGCGCGGCGAGCGCGGCCGTGGCGCCGGACTCCTCCCGCACGGCCTGCGACGGCCCGTCCGCCCCGTCGTCCGGGACGAGCAGCGCGACGCCCCCGCCCCCGGCCAGCAGCGCCAGACCCACGACCACGGCGGCCCGGCGCCGCCGACGGCGCCGACGGCGCAGGGCGTGCCGCTGCCCGAGCCGGCCGCCGCCGTCGCCGGGACCACCGGGCGCCCCCTCACCGGGAGACCCGGTCCCCGACGCCGACGCGACCAACGGCTCACGGCCCCCCGAGGCGGCCAGCGCGACCAGGTGCTCCGGCGCCGTCGACGCGGCGAACGCGACCCCCGGCGGCACCAGCGCCAGCCCCACCAGCAGCCCCTCGGCAGGCGCCAGCCCCTGCCCGAGCCCGCCGCACACCGTGCAGTCCCGGGTGTGCCGCACCAGCCGCTTGCGCCACAGCGGCGACGGCACCCCGTCCCAGTGCGCGACCGCGTCCGCCAGCAGCACGCACCGGGGCGCGGCGGCCAGCGCCCGCACCACCACCCGCACCGCGTCCAACTGCCCCTTCATCCGCTGCACCCGGACGGCGGTGTGCTGCGGGCTCAGCTCCAGCGCGGCGGCGACCTCGGCGCGGCTCAGCCGCCCGGCGGCCTCCAGCCACCACAGCGACAGCAGCGCCCGGTCGTCGTCGTCCAACCAGCGGCTCGCCTCCGCGACCTCCCGCCGCTGCCCCGACAGGCCCAGCTTCAGGATCGCCAGCTCCACGAAGTCCGCGCCGGGATCGGGCACCTCGTACGCCGGGCGCAGCCCGTCCCCGTGGACGGGGGCGGTGCGGTGGGCGGCGTCCTGGACGGCGTCGGCGTGGCCGCGTATTCGGTTCATGGTGATGGCCACCAGCCAGGACCGGAAGCGGTCCGGCTCGCGCAGCGAACCGAGCGAGTTCAGCGCCCGGATCATCGTCTCCTGCACCACGTCGTCCACATCGGCGTGGCCGTTCAGGGCCCGTCCGACGATGTTGTAGACGAGCGGCAGGTACCGGGCGACCAGTTCCTGCCGGGCCCGGTCGTCACCCCGCTGCGCGGCCTCGACCAGCGCCGGGTCGCCGTCCCTCTCCCTGCCCACACTCACTCCTCGGGTCGTCCCTGTGCTGCCGCTGTCCCTTCCGGCACACGGGAGACCCCGGGTGGGCGCCGGCGATAACAGAAAGGCGGCAACGGAAAGGCGGCAACAGAAACCTGAGCAAATCCGAGTACGGGAGCGTAGGGGGGTCCGGGGCGCGCGTGCGCGACTAATCGGACGTGACGCGGGCCACGCAGCGGTGTGTGCCCGGCCGGCTACTCGACCTCGATCCCGAAGTCCCCGATGAGCCGTGCCAGTCCGTCCGGGTAGCCCTTCCCGCCGAGGACGAAGTCCCAGTCGCCGCTCGCCCGCCGCCGGAACGACCCCAGCACCAGGGCGGTCTCCCCGGCCCGCCCGTCGGACACCTCCAGCTCGCCCAGCTCGGCCCCGGTGGAGTCCCGCAGCCGGATCCGGGCGTCGGTGAAACCGGCCAGATCGGCGTCCGGGTTGACCTCCGGGTCCACGGCGGCGACCAGTACCAGCCGGTCGGCCCCGGCCGGCAGCGCGTCGAAGGCGACCCGGAGCGCGGCCTTGTCCGGCGGCGCGGCCCGCACCGTCCGGACCGAACCGTCCGGGGTGGCGGGGTTGTTGAAGAAGACGAAGTGGTCGTCGCCGAGGACCCGGCCGCCCCGGCACACCAGCGCGCACACATCCAGCACGACCCGCCCGGACCAGGACATCCCGAGGATGTTGTGATCGGCGGGAGCGGGGTCGGCAGCGGGAGTGGGAGCGGATACCGGAGCGGGCGGGGCGGCGGGGGAGGGCATGACGAGGGTGGGGTCCGAGGCACCGGCGGGCGCGGGGCCCCCGGCGGGCGCGGGCCGCGCCGCGTCACCGAGGCGCCCGCGCAGCCCGTGCCGGTGCAGCAGATCCACCAGCTCCGCACCGCCGACCAGCTCCAGCGGCTTGCCGTGCGCGAAGGCGTACGAGCCGGGTCCGAAACCGGAGGTGGTGACCAGGACGCCCTTGTTGGCCCCGGCGTCCTGGACCGTGCCGTACAGATCACGGACGGCGGTGGGCGGGACGGTGGCGCGGTAGCGCTTGACCTGGACGACGATCTTCCCGCCCCGGATGGGCGCCGGGTCCACGGCGTCGATGTCCACGCCCCCGTCGCCGGAGCGCTGGGTGGTGACCGCGCGCATCCCCATCGCCCGGAACAACTCGGCGACGAGCCCTTCGAAGGCGATGGGGTCCATGGTGTGGAGGTCGGGTTCGTCGCCGAGGTCGGGGACTCCGGCGCCGAAGGTCAGTACCTGCTGACCCACGTCGTCCGGGCGCCGACCCGCCCGGACCGAGGCGAGCTGGTCCGGGCGGGAGGCGAGTTGCCCGCGCAGCGCGTCGGTGAGACAGCTCACCGGGTCGACCTGGTCCAGCCGCAGCCCGGCGAGCACGGATCGGCGGGCCACGACGCTCGTGAGAACGATCTGGGCCCGGCGCCCGGTCGCCGGGTCGTTGTCGTCCACGAAGCCGTTGAAGGCGACCGACTCCAGGACATCGTGCTCGTCGGCCAGATGGAGCTGATGCAGCACCAGCAGCGAGCACTGGGCCAGCACTTCGCGGTACAGCCCACGCCGCCGGGTCACCGGAAGCGCGATCTCCCGGTCCCGATCGTCCTGGACGACGTACTTCACCCCCTTGGCCTCGGGCACCATCCCGTACCCGGGCAGCTCCCAGTCCAGGACGAGCTGGCGGGCGTTCCGGTCGTAGGCGGCGGAGATCCGACGGGGGAAGTCGTCGGGCCAGGCGGTGGAGGCGTACAGCGCGGCCGTGAAGTACTCGACCACAGCCTCGGGTTCACCGCGCCGCATCCCCTCGGCGACCTCGCCCACCCCGTCGTTGTGCCGGCGGACCTCCCCCCGCCGGCCCTGCGCCCACTCCTCGTACTCCCGCTGCCGCGCGGCCAGATCCCGTTGCCGCTGGCCCTCGGCCGCCTGCGCGGCATGCCAGTCGTACTCGAAGCGGGCCCGCGCGTCCGCCTCCGCCTGCGCCCGGCGGCTCGCGGTCCAGCCGCCGCCCTGCGCCTGGTAGCGCGCGGGATCCGGCATCGGCACGGGCCAGGCGAGCTGCCCGGGGTCGAAGGGCGGTATGTCGACGGCCCGCAGCAGCGAGGACGCGCTGAAGCCAGGGGCCCGACAGCCGCTCACCAGTATCCGCTGCAAGGCGGCGACCTGCTCCTCCAGCTCGGAGGACCGTCGCCGCGCGTCGGCGTGCCGCATCTCCTTGTACGCCGTGGCGGCTTGGCTCCGCTGTCGTCGCGCGTGCGCGTCGGCGTCCCGCTGCCGCCGCGCCTCCGCCGCCTGGAGCCGCTGCTGCTGCCGCTGCATCTCCGCCCAGACCCCGACCAAACCGGCAGACCTACGACTCATCCGTTCCCGTCCTCCCACCCCACTGACGAACTTCTACCGTACGAGTTTCAGCACCGGAAGCCTGCCGTGATCCCCGACGTACGCGGGCGGCCCCGGCTGGTAGTGGTGATCCGGCGGTGCCCACACGTGATAGCCGCCCGGCACCCGCTGGACCTTCATCTCCACCGTGCCGCCCGGGTGTGCGTCGGCCGGGTAGTCCGGGTGCAGCCACAACCGCCGGTTCTCGTCGGCCCACATGGCCCAGGGCAGGGTGTAGGCGACGGCGCCGACCTCCATGCCGGAGAGGGTGTCCGGCTGCATGTCCTCGGGAAGGAGCGCGCTGTCGGGGACGCCGGGGACTCCGGGGACGGTGAGGTCGGGGGGTGCGGGGAGTACGGGGAGCGGCACCGCAGGGCCCTGCGCCCCCTTCCCCCGGGCGATGACGAGATCGCCGACCCCGTCGAGGATCCAGAGCTTGGGGGTCTGCCGGGTGCGCCGGGCGAGCATCTCGGCGCTCAGGTACCGGTGCAGATCGAGCGCGGAGACCAGGCCGTCGGCGTCGAGATCGGCGGCACCGGTGCGCAGTCCGTGGACGACGGCGGCGGTGAAGACGGACAGGGCGGACAGGTCGTCGTCGCTGTCCGTGCCGGGGGTGGTCTCGAAGGCGAGCTGGATCTCGTCGGTGGCGCTGATGACGACGGTGCCGCTGCCCCGGAAGGACCCGCCGACCCCGATGCCGGGCTCCTGCTGTCCCTCGGGCCGCTCGCCCTTGGCGCCGGGCCGGATCGCCCCGCTGAAGCAGCAGTCCAGCAGCAGCACCTTGCGGTCCGCCCGGCACAGATGGAGCTGCTCGCTGACGAAGGCGGCGGGCACGGCGTACGACTGGAGCAGCAGGGGTTCGCGCAGGGTGTCCGTACCGGCGAAGAAGAGCCGTTCGTCGTAGTCCTTGATGCCGTGGCAGGAGAAGTAGACGAGGAGTTCGTCGTCGCGGGCGGCCTCGGTCAGGAAGCGCTGGAGGATCCGCTGGACGGCGTAGGCGGGCTGATCGAGGACCGGGGTGACCTGATAACCGCCGACAGCGGGGTCGCCCAGCACCCGGCCCAGCTCGGCGGCGTCCCGCAGCGGGGCGCCGAGCGGGTTCCAGCGGGCGTCCTCGTAGGTGCCGGTGGCGATGAGCAGGGCCTTACGCGGCCCCATCGCCGTCGCCCCCGCCCTCGCCGTCGCTCTCGCCATTGCCGTACAGGAACCGGTCGATCAGCTCCTGCTGCTGGTGCGCGGTGAGCCCGGTCATCTCCAGACTGTCGTCGCCGAGGACGAGCTGCGCGCTGCGCCCGGCGGCCCGCTCGGACCACGCCTGGACGACCGCCACGACGGCGTTGATCAGCGGCGGCGCGAGGGTGACGACCACGGTCCCGGCGACCAGCAGCTCCCCGGCCTTGCTGCCGGGGGGCGCCGCCCCGGCGGCGAGCGGCTCGGCGCGCCCGACCTGCCGCCGCCGCAGCATCTCCCGCAACTGCCGTGCGGCGTCCGCCAGTTCCCGGGCGTCCGACCCCGCCCCGGTGTCCACGACGATCCGCGCCTGTGCGTCGCTCATGGCGAACATCCTGGCAGAAAGGGGGAGTTGAGGGACGGGAAGGGGATATGTGCGGTACGGGGGAGGGGGTGAGGGTGCGCCGGGCAGGTCTCGCGCCGCTCACCCGGTCGTACCGGGGAGCGGCGCAGGGCGACGGCGGTGCCGCCGGGGAGGCGGGGCGACGGGGAGGGGGTGGGGGCTGACGGGTCAGCCGTCGGAGAGGTGGGGAGGTGGGGAGGTAAGGAGCTGGGGCCGACGGGTCAGCCGTCGGCCTTGGCGACGCCGATCGGGCAGGACACGCCCGTCCCGCCGATGCCGCAGTAGCCCGCCGGGTTCTTGTCCAGGTACTGCTGGTGGTAGCCCTCCGCCGGATAGAAGGCGCGGCCCTCCGCCGGGAGGATCTCCGTGGTGATCTGCCCGTAGCCCGAGCCCGTGAGGACCTTCTGGTAGGCCGCGCGGGACGCCTCGGCGGCGGCTGCCTGCTCGGGGGAGTGGGTGTAGACCGCCGAGCGGTACTGCGTGCCCACGTCATTGCCCTGGCGGAAGCCCTGGGTCGGGTTGTGCGCCTCCCAGAACGTCTTCAGCAGGGACTCGTACGAGACCACCTTCGGGTCGAAGACCACGCGGACCACTTCGGTGTGACCGGTCAGGCCCGAGCAGACCTCCTCGTAGGTGGGGTTCTCGGTGGAGCCGCCCTGGTAGCCCACCAGCGTGGTGTACACCCCCGCCGGGAGCTGCCAGAACTTGCGCTCGGCGCCCCAGAAACAGCCGAGGCCGAAGTCGGCGGTCTCCAGGCCCTCGGGGTAGGGGCCGAGCAGGGGGGTGCCGAGGACCGTGTGCCGCTCGGGCACGGTGAAACCCGGCTCAGGGCGTCCCCGCAGAGCCTGCTCGGGGGACGGGAGCTGGGGCGTGCGGCTGTACAGGAACATCGCGGTCTCCAATCGGGGTCGGCTGTGTCAACGCCGGGAGCGGCCCCGGAATTCCGGGCGCGCCGGGGTCACCGGCCCTCCGTCCCCCAGCCTCGATCCCCCCGCCCTCTCGCATTAAGTGGATAGAAGTATCCAGATAGTGTTACCGTTGCTGGCACACAGCAGCAACCGGCGTCGGCCGTACCGGGCTGACGCCTGTGCGCATGAGGAGGAGAGGAGCTGTGATGTCACGCAGTGTGTGGCTTCCGCTCGGTGCGGTCGTCCTGATCGTGAACGCGGTGCAGTGGGTGGTGTCCGAGGCGGTGGCGGCGGCGGCCTGGACCGACCCGCCCTACAGCTATGCCCGGAACTACATCAGTGACCTGGGCGTGCCGGACTGCGGAGTCGTCTTCCAGGACCGCGTCATCTGCTCCCCGGAGCACACCCTGATGAACACCTCGTTCATCCTTCAGGGCATCCTCTTCGCGATCGGCGTCCTGCTGATCGCCCAGGCGGTCAGTGGCCGCAAGCGCACCATCGCCAGGTCGCTCGCCGTCGCGCACGCGGTGGGATTCGCGCTGGTCGGCGTGTTTCACGGTTCGGAGGACGGGCCCAGCTACGGTTTGGCGCTGCACATGATCGGCGCGGGCATCGCCATCGTGGGCGCGAACAGCCTGCTGATCATGGCGGGCACCCTGCGCAGCCCCCGCCCGGCGCGTCCCTACCGGATCTTCAGCATCACGGTCGGTGTGCTGGGGCTGCTCAGCCTGTGCCTCGTCGGGGTCTCGGCGGATCTGGCCGGTGTCTTCGAACGGGCCAGCGTCTACGCCTGGCTGCTCTGGAGCGTCGTCACCGGCGGTCTGCTCCTGGCCGGGCGGCTGCGCAGCCCGGTGGTCGTGGAGAATGTCACGGTGTGACCGACCAGACCAGAGCCCCCCGACCACCGCTGCGCGCCGATGCCGAACGCAACCGCCGGCTCATCATGGAGACGGCCGAGCGGCTGTTCGCACAGCGCGGGGCCGTCGTCCCCCTCAACGAGATCGCGCACGCGGCCGGGGTGGGGGTCGGCACCGTGTACCGGCGCTTCCCCGATGTGCAGTCGCTGGTGGACGCGCTGTTCACCGAGCGCTTCACCGCCTTCATGGAGATCGCGACGGCCGCCGCGAAGGAACCCGATCCGGGGCGCGCGCTCACCGGCTATCTGCTGGCGGCGGCGCGGCGCAGGGCCGATGACCGCGCCCTGGAGATCGTCCTCGACAACGCCAGTATCGAGGCGGAGCCCATCGCCCGGATGCGCGACGACTTCGGCGGACAGGTGGACGGGCTGGTCGAACGGGCGGTCGCGGCGGGCGCGGTCCGCGAGGACTTCGCCGCCGCGGATGTGTACGCCTTCCTCTACATGATCGGCGCCATCGCCGACCGCACCCAGGGGGTGGCCCCCGGCGCCTGGCACCGCTACGCCGACGCGATGCTCACCGGGTTCGGCCTCCGGCCGCAGACCCCGGAGCCGACCGCCGCGATGACCGACGACCAGGTCCGCCGGACGACATGGCCGCGACCGGGGGAGGAGGGGCGGGGGTGAGCGAGGGGGAGCCGGGATGAGCGGGGGGGGGAGCCGGGATGAGCGAGGGGGAGCCGGGATGAGCGGGGCGGCCGGAAACGGTCCGTGGAACTTGAGAGCGGTGCGCCGCGCACCACCCGCCACCGCGCCGCCCGCCATCAACCCACCGCCCGCCGCGCCCCGCCCGCCGTCGTACGGTCGCGCCCCCGCCGTCGCGCTGCCGCGCCCCACTTGCCCTCGCGTCCCCGCGTACCACCCAGCGCCGCGCCCGCCGCGCCCCGCCCGCCGTCGTACGGTCGCGCCCCCGCCGTCGCGCTGCCGCGCCCCACTCGCCCTCGCGTCCCCGCGTACCACCCAGCGCCGCGCCCTCGCGTCCCCGCACCCCCCAGCGCCACGCCCCCGCGCCCCGCCCGCCGCTGCACGTCACCCGCCATCGCGCCCCGCGCAGCGCCCCCCAGCGCCGCGCCCCCCGCGCACCCCCGTCGAACGCCCAGACCCCCCGCCCAGATCCCCGCCCCCCCGGGGACGGGTCACGCTCTCAGGCTCGCCGGGCTCCCGCCGTTCGCCTCGAAGCCCGCCACCGCCAGGGCCCGGTACACCGCGAACTCCGCCGCCGGGTCCTCGGAGAGCGTCCAGGGCAGGGCGCCCACATGCCCGTCCACATGCACGAGCTGGCTCATGGCCTCCGCCCAGCGCTCCGAGCGGACCAGGAAGAACACCAGCAGATGGCGGACGTGCGCCAGCATCGGGTCGTCCGCGCGCGCGGAGTGCACCGCGTGCAGGGCGCCGTGGATCGCCTTGGTCACGACCTCGCTCTGATAGAAACTCGCCACCAGATTGACCTCGGGCAGATGCTCGAACACCGCGAACAGCGGCATCGCCGCCAGCAGCGACCCACGGGGCGCCCGCGCCGCCGCCGCCTCCGCGAACGCGTACGCCAGCTCCCGCGAGCCGTGCCACTTCTCGCACCAGTAGTGCAGCGCCGCCAGATGCGCGCCCATGTGGTTCGGCGCCCGGTCCAGGATCTTCAGCCAGAGCTGCTCGAACTCCTCGCGCGGATAACCGAGCCCCCGCGCGACCGAGAGCTGCACGATGTACGGGACGGGGTCCCCGGGGGCGAGCAGCGCCGCATGATCGCAGGCCGTCCTGGCCTCCTCCATGATGATCCGGAACTCGTCCGTGCCCGGCGTCGCCGTCCGCCACGCCTGCTGGACCAGGAACTCGGCGTGCACCGCCGCACCGCCCGCGTCCTTGGGCTGCTCCGCGCGCCACACCCGCAGCCACTGCCCGCCCGGAGTCTCACCGACCCCGCCCGGCCGCTGCTGGAGCTCCAGCGACGCCGCGCCCGCGAACGCCTGCACCCGCTGCCAGCGCGCCTCACCGTCCGCGGGTGTGCCCGCCAGGAGCTGGGCCGCCGCCCGGTGGTCCTGCCCGCGCTGCACCACGTCCAGCACATCGAGCAGGTCCTGGTCGGGGCCGGGCATCCGGATGTCCAGCTCCTCCTGCCGGACGAATCCGTAGTTCGCGGGGTCCGCCGCGTCCGGGTGGCCGGCCGGGACCAGCCCCACGGCACGCCGCCGGCGCAGGGCGACCGGCCCCAGCACGAAGCCGAGCATGAGCAGCGCCATCAGGACCCAGAGAATCTCCATGCCTCAAGCGAACCAGACCGCGCCGACAATTGGCCAACCCGCTCTCCCGCCTGTGGAAAACCGTCGGTCACCGCCTGTGGACAACCAGGTGCCCCCGCCGTCCCGCCCGGCGGACTACGCTCGGGGCCCATGAGCGACAGGCACATCAGTCAGCACTTCGAGACGCTCGCGATCCACGCGGGCAACACCGCCGATCCCCTGACCGGGGCGGTCGTCCCGCCGATCTACCAGGTGTCCACCTACAAACAGGACGGCGTCGGCGGACTGCGCGGCGGCTACGAGTACAGCCGCAGCGCCAACCCCACCCGGACCGCCCTGGAGGAGAACCTCGCGGCGCTGGAGGGCGGCCGGCGCGGTCTCGCCTTCGCGTCCGGGCTCGCGGCCGAGGACTGCCTGCTGCGCACCCTGCTCGCCCCCGGCGACCACGTGGTGATCCCCAACGACGCCTACGGCGGCACGTTCCGGCTGTTCGCCAAGGTCGTCGCCCGCTGGGGCGTCGAGTGGTCGGTCGCCGACACCAGCGACCCCGACGCCGTACGGGCCGCGCTCACCCCGAGGACCAAGGCGGTCTGGGTGGAGACCCCGTCCAACCCGCTGCTCGGCATCACCGACATCGCCGCCGTCGCCCAGATCGCCCGGGACGCGGGCGCCCGCCTGGTCGTCGACAACACCTTCGCCACCCCCTATCTCCAGCAGCCCCTGGCGCTCGGCGCCGATGTCGTCGTGCACTCCCTGACCAAGTACATGGGCGGGCACTCCGATGTCGTCGGCGGTGCGCTGGTCGTCGCCGACGAGGCGCTCGGCGAGGAGCTGGCGTACCACCAGAACGCGATGGGCGCGGTCGCCGGGCCGTTCGACTCCTGGCTGGTGCTGCGCGGCGCGAAGACCCTGTCGGTGCGGATGGACCGGCACGGCGAGAACGCCACGAAGATCGCCGACATGCTCACCCGGCACGCGCGCGTGACCCGCGTCCTGTACCCGGGCCTGCCCGACCACCCCGGTCACGAGATCGCCGCCAAGCAGATGCGGTCCTTCGGCGGCATGGTCTCCTTCCAGGTCGCGGGCGGCGAGGAGGCGGCCGTCGAGGTCTGCAACCGGGCCCGGATCTTCACGCTCGGCGAGTCCCTCGGCGGGGTCGAGTCCCTGATCGAGCACCCGGGCCGGATGACCCACGCCTCGGCCGCCGGTTCGGCCCTGGAGGTCCCGGCCGACCTGGTCCGGCTGTCGGTCGGCATCGAGAACGTCGACGATCTGCTCGAAGACCTCCAGCAGGCGCTGGGCTGACCGTCGGCAGGGGTCACCAGCCGGTCAGCGGCGGGGTCGTCTCCGACGGCGGCGCCACCCAGGGCCGTACGGTCAGCGCCCACACCGTGAACGCCACGCACGCGGCCAGCGTCAGCAGCCACAGCAGCCGCAGCGCGGCCCGGCGGCGGCGCAGGGCCCGGCGGCCCCGGCGGACCGCGTCCCGGTGCAGCTCGGGCGGGACCGGCGGGGGCCGCCGCTCCAGGATCCGCCGGGCGGCGGCCTCACGGTCGGCGCGGCTCATGACTCCCCACTCCCTCCGCCCCGGCCCCGTTCACGGGGTCGCAGTCTTCGGGGCCCGTACCGGGGGCGCGGCCCGGCGCGGGGGATGCAGCAGGGTCGCGGTGGCCCGGTCGCACAGGGCGCGGACGCGTTCCACGGGGAGCCCGAGCAGTGCGGCGGTCTGCTGCTCGGCGACGCCCTCGAACAGCCGCAGCACCAGCACCAGCCGCTCCCGGGGGCCCAGCACGGCCAGGGTGCTGCCGGGATGGGGGCGGGCCCGGCCCAGTGCCCCGTACTGGTGCCAGGCGGAGCGGGCGAAGCGCCCGGCGAGATACTGCCGGGTCCGGTCGTACGGGTCCTCCCCGTGGAGCCGGTCCCAGGCGGCGTAGGTGTGGGCGAGGGCCAGGGTGAGCAGGCGCCGGGCGCGGGGGTTGGCGTCCGGTGTCTCGGCGGTGAGCAGGGTGGCGGTGTGCAGCAGCCGTCCCGAGGCGCCCGCGGCGAACGCCTCGAACTCCTGGTCCCGGCGCGCGTCCCGCGCCGTCCGTCGTGCCGATGCCCGCACCGCGCCTCCCCCTGAGGCCGTCCCGCGGGGCGGGGATGCGACCGCCCTCGCCTCATGGGAGACCGGCCGCACCCCGCGGGTCAAGCACCGTGCACGGCCCAAGACGCCTCGCCGGCGGTCAGGACACGCCCGGGGCGTCCGCGCCGGGCGTGTCCTGGACGGACATCCGGGACGACAGCGCCCGGTTGAAACGGGTGAGGAGGGTGCAGAAGACCTCGCGCTCCTCCGGCGCCCACTCCTCGGTCAGCTCGGCCATCAACTGGCGGCGCGAGGAGCGCACCTCGTCCAGCCGGGAGTGCCCGCGCGGGGAGAGCTGGAGGACGACCGCGCGGCCGTCCTCGGGGTGGGAGGTCCGCTTGACCAGCCCGGTGTCCACCAGGGGAGCGACCTGCCGGGTCACCGTGGAGGAGTCGATGCCCATGCTGGAGGCGAGGGCCTTGACCCCCATGGGGCCCTCTTTGTCGAGCCGGTTGAGCAGCAGGTACGCGGCCCGGTCCATGGAGTTGCGGACCTGCCCGACGCCACCGAGCCGGGTCTGTTCGGCCCGGCGGGCGAACACCGCGACCTCGTGCTGCATCGCGTCGAGAAGACCGGGGTCACCGACGGTCGTCACGTCCTTCGTCACGTCCGTCGTCATGTCCATCGACATGTCAGGCGTTGTGGGCATGGCCAGGGGGCTCACTTCATGCTGGGTGCCAAGGTTGGGGGACAGGGTACGCGGATGGAAGGCGGGCCGTACCGGCGCTGAGGAAACCGGTCTCGGTGCTTGGTCACACCCGCGCGTGCCGCCTGTGAACTGCGAGACTTGAGTCATGAACCACCGCAGGACCGCCCGCCCCACCACCCCTTTGGCACCGGTCACGCTGGACGATGTACGGGGCGCCCGGAAGATGCTCGCGGGCGTGGCGCGGGTGACCGCCATGGAGGGCAGCCGCTATCTGACGCAGCTCGTCGGGTCGCCGGTGCACCTCAAGTGCGAGAACCTCCAGCGGACGGGTTCGTTCAAGCTGCGCGGCGCCTATGTGCGGATCGCCGGGCTGCTGCCGGAGGAGCGGGCGGCCGGGGTGGTCGCGGCGAGCGCGGGCAATCACGCGCAGGGGGTGGCGCTGGCGTCGGCGCTGCTGGGGGTGCGGGCGACGGTGTTCATGCCGAAGGGCGCCCCGCTGCCGAAGATCAGCGCGACCCGGGAGTACGGCGCGGAGGTGCGGCTGCACGGTCAGGTCGTCGACGAGACGCTGGCCGCCGCGCAGGAGTACGCCCGGACGACGGGCGCGGTCTTCATCCACCCCTTCGACCACCCGGACATCATCGCCGGGCAGGGCACGGTGGGGCTGGAGATCCTGGAGCAGTGCCCCGAGGTGCGCACGATCGTCGTGGGGATGGGCGGCGGCGGGCTGGCGGCCGGGATCGCGGTCGCGGTGAAGGCGCTGCGCCCGGACGTACGGATCATCGGGGTGCAGGCGGCGGGGGCGGCGGCGTATCCGCCGTCGCTGGCGGCGGGGCGTCCGGTGGCGGTGGAGCTGCCGACGACGATGGCCGACGGCATCCGGGTCGGGCGGCCCGGGGATGTCCCGTTCGCGATCTGCGCGGAGCTGGTGGACGAGGTCCGTACGGTCTCCGAGGACGCCCTCTCCGCCGCGCTGCTGCTCTGTCTGGAGCGGGCGAAGCTGGTGGTGGAACCGGCCGGGGCGAGCCCGGTCGCGGCGCTGCTGAGCGACACGGAGGGGCTGGAGGGCCCGGTGGTCGCCGTACTGTCCGGGGGGAACGTGGATCCGGTGCTGATGGAGCGGGTGCTGCGGCACGGGATGGCCGCGCAGGGCCGCTACCTGGCGGTTCGCCTCCGTCTGACCGACCGTCCCGGGGCCCTGGCCTCGCTCCTGGGGGCGTTGTCAGTGGTGGACGCTAACGTCCTCGATGTGAGTCACGTACGGACCGATCCCCGGCTCGGGCTCACGGAGGCGGAGGTCGAACTGCACCTGGAGACCAAGGGCCCGGCCCACTGCGCCGAGGTCGGCCAGGCCCTGCGGGACGCGGGGTACACGGTCATCGGCTGAGCCGGCGGGGTGAGCGGACCCGCCGTTCGACCGGCTGACAGGGCCCGCACATAATTACATTGTGAGACGCGATACATCGCGTTATGGTGAGCGCCGTGCGCCACGACGCACCACCCTCCATCCCTCTCGAACTCAACCTGACCATGTGGAGACTCATATGCCGGGCGCCATCTACGCCGAGGGTCTGGTCAAGACCTTCGGTGAGGTAAAGGCACTGGACGGCGTCGATCTCGATGTCCCGGAAGGCACCGTGCTGGGTCTGCTCGGGCCGAACGGCGCGGGAAAGACCACCACCGTCCGCTGTCTGACCACCCTGCTCCGCCCCGACCGCGGCCGTGCCGTCGTCGCCGGGATCGATGTCCTGAAGAACCCGAACGACGTCCGCCGCTCCATCGGCCTGTCCGGCCAGTTCGCCGCGGTGGACGAGTATCTGACCGGCCGGGAGAACCTCCAGATGGTCGGCCAGCTCTACCAGATGCGGTCCAAGGCGGCCAGGATCCGCGCCGCCGAGCTGCTCGACCAGTTCAACCTGGCGGACGCGGCCGACCGCCCCGCGAAGACCTACTCCGGCGGGATGCGCCGCAGGCTCGACCTGGCGGCGGCCCTCGTGGTCCGCCCGCCGGTGATGTTCATGGACGAGCCCACCACCGGCCTCGACCCGCGCAACCGCCAGCAGCTCTGGGAGGTCATCAAGCAGCTCGTCTCCGGCGGTACGACGCTCCTGCTCACCACCCAGTATCTGGAGGAGGCCGACCATCTCGCGCACGACATCGCGGTGGTCGACCACGGCAAGGTGATCGCCCGCGGCACCTCCGACCAGCTCAAGGCCCGCACGGGCGGCGAGCGCGTCGAGGTCGTCGTCCATGAGCGCGAGGACATCGCCACGGCGTCGGAGATCCTGCGCGGCCTCGGCAAGGGCGACACGACCGTCGACGACCACCAGCGCAAGCTGACCGTCCCGGTCACCGGCGGCGCGAAGCTCCTCGCGGAGATCATCCGCGAACTCGACACCCGCGGCATCGAGATCGACGACATCGGGCTGCGCCGCCCCACCCTGGACGATGTCTTCCTCTCCCTCACCGGCCATGCCGCCGAGGAGGAGTCGGCCGACGAGGGCGCGGCGCCCGGCAAGTCCCCGAAGCAGAAGAAGGAGACCGCGCAGTGAGTGCCGTCACCGACGCGGTGCCGATCGCACCGCCCGCCAACCCGGTGGTCCAGTCCGTACGGGACTCCCTGGTGGTGGCCCGGCGGAATCTGATCCGGATGTCCCGCATCCCCGAGATGATCATCTTCGGCCTCTTCCAGCCGATCATGTTCGTGGTGCTGTTCAGCTATGTCTTCGGCGGCTCCATGGACATCGGGGGGAGCACGGACCCCGCCGTCTACCGCGAGTTCCTGATGGCCGGCATCTTCGCCCAGACCGTCACCTTCGCGACGGCGGGCGCGGGCGCCGGAATCGCCGACGACATGCACAAGGGCCTGATCGACCGCTTCCGTTCGCTGCCGATGGCGCGGGGCGCGGTGCTCACCGGGCGCACCCTGGCCGACCTGGTCCAGACCGCGCTGACGCTCTTCGTCCTCGCGATAGTCGCCCTGCTCGTCGGCTGGCGCACCCACACCAACTTCGGTGAGGTGCTGGGCGCGTTCGGCCTGCTGCTCCTGCTCGGGTACGCGTTCACCTGGGTCGGCGCGCTGATCGGCCTGTCCGTGCGGACGCCGGAGGCGGCGACCTCCGGCGGCCTGGTCTGGCTGTTCCCGGTCACCTTCGTGTCCAACGCGTTCGTGGACAGCAGCCGGATGACGCCGTGGCTCCAGCATGTGGCGGACTGGAACCCGTTCAGCGCGACGGTCCAGGCGTGCCGGGTGCTGTTCGGGAACCCCGGGGTGTCCCCGTCGGACGCGTGGCCGATGCAGCATCCGGTGTGGGCGTCGCTGATCTGGTCGGTGCTGATCATCGTGGTGTTCCGGACACTGGCGGTCCGCAAGTACCGCAGCGCGGCAAGCTGACGGCTCCGCCGGGCGGGGCGAGGCAAGCCGGCGGCCTCGCCGGGCCGGGTGCGGCACGGAAGGGCCGGGGACGCGACCGTCCCTGGCCCTTCGCCACCCCCCTCCGCGCCGCCGCCGCCGCCGTTCAGGGCGTCATCGTCGCGGCCTCGACCACCTCGAAGATGTCGGAGTTGGTCTCGCGCTGCCAGGCGGGCTGCTCCGGCCAGTCGGCGATGTACGACGGCTTCGGGTCGGGGAAGTGGGCGTAGATCTGGGCGATCCAGCAGAGCGAGACGAAGCGCCCCTTCTGCTCCCGCGTGAGCCGCGCCGCGCTCCGCCCGCTGACCCGCAGAAACTCCCGCACCTGACCGCAGACGACGGCCGCGGACTCCCGCTCCCAGTCCGGGGTCTCCTCCCAGGCCGCGATGTAGCCGGGCTTGGGCTCACCGGGGAAGTGGGCCTTCACACCGGCGATCCAGGCTGCACGGAACAGCCGTCCGTCTTCTTCGGGTTGTGCCACGCCAGTCCCTTTCGTTGCGTCGATCGGCCGAACTCACCACGTCTGACCGCCTGCTGCCGGAAGCCGTACCCTCGGACCATGAGTGCCAACATCGGGGCACGGCTCCGGGATGTGCGCAAGCGCCGGGGCATGAGCCAGCGGGAACTCGCCGACACGTCGGGCATCTCCCTCTCCCTGATCCGGAAGCTGGAGCAGGGCGACCGAGAAGATACCCGGCTGGAAACCGCGCGAGCCCTCGCTGCCGCCCTGCGCGTCCCCACCACCCGCCTGATGGCGGACGCCCGGGAGGACGGCGCGGGACAGGCGACCCGCGACCAGTGGGAGCCCGTGCGCCGGGCGCTCGTGATCCCTCCGGCGGGTGACGACGGCCTTGAGGAACCCACCCTCGAAGGGGTGCGCAGCGCACTGCGGCACGCGATGCCCCTCTTCTCCGGGGACCGCTTCGCCGAACTCGGCGCGATCCTCCCGCCCCTGCTCCGGGACACCGACCTGCTCGCCCGCCACGACCCGGACGGCCGGGCGGTCCGCACCGAGCTGATGCAGCTCACCGGGTGGCTCCTGACCCAGACCCGGCAGTTCGACATCGCCGAGATGGCCCTCGAACGCGCCCTCGACGAGTCCGCCGACCGCCTCCAGGCAGCCTCGACGGTCAGCACCCAGTGCTGGCTCCTGCTGCGCCGGGGACGTATCGCGCAGGCCCGCGAACTGGCCACGCAGTGGGCCGACGCCACCGAACCGCGCATGTCCAGGGCCACCCCGTCCGAACTGAGCGCCTGGGGCTGGCTCCTGCTCCGCGCCTCGGCCGCCGGTATCCGGGACAACCGGCCCGGCGAGGCGGAGCACGCGTTGCGTCTCGCGCAATCGGCAGCGGTGGCCATGGGACGCGAGTTCGCGCCCGCGGAGGATTTCCTGCGCACCTTCGGCCCCGTCACCGTCGCCCTGAAGCGCACCGAGAACGCGATGATCTCCGGCCGGCCGGACCAAGTGCTCCACCTGGCGACCCGGATCCCCGCCGACCGGCTGAAACCCACATCGAACAACCGCAACCGCCACCTGCTCGACGTCGCGGACGCCTACACCCGCACCCGACGGTACGGGGAGGCAGTCGAGGTGCTGCAACAGATCAACGCAACCTCACCGCAGTGGCTGCCGAACCAGCGCTATGCCCGAGACATCATGGGGCGCGTCATGGGCAGACGCCGCACCCTCACCCCGGAGATGCGGACACTCGCGGACGCGGTGGGCCTGCCGGTGTGACACGGAGTCACCTGCGACCTCTCGGGTGAGGTGTGCGGAAGGGCCGGGAACGGAGTGGGTTGCGCTTCCCGGCCCTTCGCCGCCCCCCGACGGCCGGGCGCACGACATCGCGGCGCCCCCCTGCCGCCGTACGCTGGCCGGAGAAGGTGGTGACGCATGTCGGAAGAACTCGCACGCAACGTACGACGCTACCGGCGCGCAAGGGGGTACAGCCAAGAGGAACTGGCCCACCGATCAGGTCTGTCCGTCGGCCCGGTGCGGCGCATAGAGCAGGGGCAGGACGGGTTCCGCATGGAGACCCTGCACTCGATCGCCCGCGCCCTGGGCGTGAAGACATCTGACCTGATGGCACCAGGGCCACCCGAGCCGGTGAAACTCGACGACCCGAACAGCCAGAACCTGCGTGAGCTGCGGATCGCGCTGACGCCCGCGATCGGCCTGGCCCCCGCCGGCAGCCCGGTGGGCGACGAACCCGATCTTCACCGTCTGCGCAGAATGACGCACGACAACTCGGTGCTGTACTTCGGCGACACCTACACCAGCATCGCCGCGGAACTGCCCGGTCTCATCAAGGCGGCGAATGACGCCGTGACCTACTACGACTCCGGGGAGCAGCGGACGGAAGCCCTCGTCCTCCGCTCGCAGGCACTCAACGTGGTGGGCCGGTACCTGACCCAGATCAGGCAGTTCGACCTGGCCCATGTGGCGGCGAGAAGTGCGATCGAGGACGCCAGAGGCGCGGGGGACGACCTGGTCGCCGCCTCCGGTGTGGGCGGGATGTGCTGGCTTCTCATCAGGACCCAGCGGTTCGACGAGGCCGAGGACATCGCCGTCACGACGATGGATGTGGTGGAACCCAAGATCATGGGCGCTACGCCGGACCAGTACGCCACCTGGGGCGGCCTGGCGATGGAGGCAGCGGCTGCCGCCATGCGCAACAACCGTCCCGAGGAGGCCGTGGCGCTGCGCCGGGCGGCCGGTACCGCGGCCAGAGCGGTCGGCAAGGGGCACAGGAACTACTTGCGGCACTGGTCGCGGTTCGGCCCCGTCACCGCGGCCATGAAGGAACTCGAAGACCACATGATCGTGGGCGACGCCCGCTCCGTGATCCGGAAGTCCAGGGACGAGGAAGCCCTCCAGGAGAAGCACTGGAAGAGGCTCGGCGGGCCCAGCACCAACGACGGCCACCGCTACCGGCTCGACCTCGCCCGCGCTCTTGTCCGTACGGGAGACCCCACGGCGGCCATGGAGGAGCTGACGCACCTGGACGAGGCCGCGCCCGAGTGGTTCTGCCACCAGGCGTCGGCGGCGATCACCTTCGAGGAGATCGCGAAGAAGCGCCGGACCCTGACGGCCGACATGCGCAGGGTGGGCACCCGCCTGGGCGTTTTCGCCTGACTGCACTGCCGCGATGCACTTCTGACGGTACGTCGGCGGAAGTGCATCGCTGCCTGTCTGGTTGCCGGACGTGACCGCCCGTAGCGTCGACGCATGGCCACGAAGGACAGCGACCAGACGGCCGTACCGCCCCAGGACTGCGATCTCGGCGCCCTCGTCGAGGACATCGACCGGGACACGGTCGGTGTGGTGATGGGGCATTACGGCAGCGACCGCGTACAGCTCCGTCCGATCAACGGCGGCACGGAGTGGGACGCCTTCACCGTCAGACCCCTCACCGCCCGCGAAGAGCTGAGGATCCGCAACGCGGCACGCAACGCCGCCTCCCGGCAGGGTCTCTGAAACACACCGGCCACGACCACCCCGAAGCGCGCGCCGACCGCCCGTCCGACGCCCCGGAGACCCGATGCCCACCCCCACCCGGAGGCACCCGCCCTCGGTGACCGGGACACCCTCGCCCCCGGCCACAGCGTGACTCCGGCCACCCAGTGAAGAAGAAAACCCCCGCACTGTCGATCCCCCCACCCCCCGATCGACATGAAGATGTGGAGCCCCTGCTCCACGATGGGCGGGACACCGCCCGACCCACGAGGAGAGGCACGGCACCCCATGGATCAGCTACTGCGCGTCATGAACTTCAACGTCTCCAGCGACGGAGTCGCCGCAGGTGAGGCCGGGAACCAGACCCTCGACCAGCCCTTCGGCTTCGAGCACCCCGAGCGGCTGTTCTCCTGGGCCGGGGCCACCGCGAGCTGGCCCATGCGGACGCATCCCGGCGGCACCCGGGGCCTGGACGACTACTTCACCCGCGACTTCGCCCGCAACATCGGCGCCGAGATCATGGGCCGCAACAAATTCGGCCCCCAGCGCGGCCCCTGGCAGGACCACTCCTGGCAGGGCTGGTGGGGCGACGAGCCCCCCTTCCACACCCCGGTCTTCGTCATGACCCACCACCCGCGCCCGTCGTTCACGCTCGGCGACACCACGTTCCACTTCCTGAACGACGACCCGGGCACCGTCCTCGACCGGGCCAAGGAGGCCGCGAACGGCCGGGACGTCCGGCTCGGCGGCGGAGTCTCCACCATCCGCCAGTTCCTCGACGCCGGCCTCGTCGATACCCTGCATGTGGCGGTCTCGGCCCTGGAACTCGGCTCCGGGAGGCGCCTGTGGGAGTCCCCGGAGGACCTCCTCGACCGCTTCCACCTGGAGATCGTCCCCAGCCCCAGCGGCGTCCGCCACCATCTCTTCTGGCGGAAGTGAGAAGGCGAAGCCGCTCAGAAGGAGGCAACCGGTGAAACCCCTGGTCATGGCGGGTGGACGGCGGCGGCGCATCCCCCTGGCGGCACTCGCTGCCGCTGCCGCTGCGGCGGCCACCGCCTCCTGCGCCTCGCCGAGCGGTGGCGAGACCGAGCCCGGGTCCGCGTCCGCCTGCGAGTACCGGGTCGAGTACGGCACCCGTACCTACACCGACCTCGCCCACGCCGACTTCACCATCGGTGAGGCACTGGGCTCCGCGACCGTCCCCCCATGTGACGACTCCCCCGGCGACGGAGACGGCCCCCCGGGGCCGCCGGAGTCGACGACCGCCTACGCGGTCGAGGGCCTGGACCCCGCCATCGCCATCGCCTTGTCCGACGCACCCGACGGCGTCCTGTTCGTCGTCAGGACGCCGGACGGTGACCTCCCGCCGGACGTCGAACGGCTGATCGCCGACTCCTGACATCGGCGCGGACAACGAGGCCCCCGGCATCCTCAGGACACCGGGGGCCTCGGCCGTCGAACCGAACCGAAACGAGACGGGGACGTCAGCCGCTGTACGGCTCCGCCTTCAGAATGCGTACCGACGCCTTCCGGCCGTTGGGCAGCTCGTACTCCACGTCCTCGCCGACCTTGTGGCCCAGCACGCCCCCGCCCAGCGGCGACTGCGGCGAGTAGGTCTCGATCTCCGAGCTGGCGTACTCGCGGGACGCCAGCAGAAAGGCCAGGGTGTCGTCCTCGTCGCCGTCGAAGGCGATGGTGACGACCATCCCGGGGGCCACGGTGCCGTCCGTGGTGGCCGGGGCCTCGCCGACCTGGGCGTTCTCCAGGAGCTGGGTGAGCTGGCGGACCCGCAGCTCCTGCTTGCCCTGCTCCTCCTTGGCCGCGTGGTACCCGCCGTTCTCCCGCAGGTCCCCCTCCTCACGCGCGGCTGCGATCTTGGCGGCGATCTCCGTGCGCGCACGACCAGTAAGGTAGTCAAGCTCTTCCCTGAGCTTGTTGTACGCCTCCTGGGTCAGCCAGGTGACGTTCTCGCTGGTCTGGGTCACAGGGTGCTCCTCGTCGGTACTGGGAATACAAAGCATCGCCCTACTCAGAAGGATGTTCCTTCATGAGTGGGCGAAACCACGAGCCTAACAATTCAATGGCGATACGGGGAGGACATAAGTCACCAATATCCCGTCAACGCAGGTCAGCGCTGAGGGATTGGTCGGTGATCGATCCGTGGTCGGCCGGTCACCAGGCAGTGGCCCGGCGGTCACCAGGCAGTGGCCCGTCGGTCACCAGTCAGTGGCCTGTCGGTCACTGGTCAGTGGCCGGTCGGTGAGTGGTCAGTCGGCGTGACAGCCGAGCAGCTCCGCCGAGGTGCCCGCGGACGTCGTACGCAGAGTGACGACCTCGGTGCCGCCGGAGGACTCCCCGTCGAAGCGGAAGTCGGCGCGCCCCACCTCGGCCCCGTTCGCCGCCTGGGAGCGGACCGTGCAGTAGCCGGAGGCCCCCGCGTCCTTCTCCACCTTCAGCGTGACCTGCACCGCGTCCTCGCCCAGCTCGAAGCTGATCAGCTCGGCGCTGATCTTGTTCTGGCCGACGTAGTAGTAGGCGAAGTAGCCGAGCAGCAGGAGCAGGGCCGCGCCCAGTGCCGTCCCGACGATCCTCAGGGTGCGGTCGGCCCGCTCGTCCGAGGCACGGCCATAGCGGCCGTCCGGCCGTGGCGTGGTCACCGTGCTCATGATCGTCCTCTCGGCCGCGGGCGGAACACATCCGAAGAAGCTGTCCCAAAAGGGGCCCCGAAGCCGGACTCCGGAATTATTGGCCCTCCGATTCGGTCACTATAGAAGCCGCCCGTCCGCCGCGGACCCCCGCCCCTCGCCCCTTCGGGCCCACCAGGCGGGCCGGGCAGGCACCGACCGCCGTGCCCGGCCGACCCCGGGCGCCTATTCACCGAGGATTGAGTCTTGACTGACCAGCTACGACTGATGGCCGTGCACGCGCACCCCGACGACGAGTCGAGCAAGGGCGCGGCGACCATGGCGAAGTATGTGTCGGAGGGGGTGGACGTGCTGGTCGTGACCTGCACGGGCGGCGAGCGCGGCTCCGTCCTCAACCCCAAGCTCCAGGGCGACACCTACATCGAGGAGCACATCCACGAGGTGCGCAAGAAGGAGATGGACGAGGCCCGGGAGATCCTCGGGGTGAAACAGGAGTGGCTGGGGTTCGTGGACTCCGGGCTGCCCGAGGGCGACCCGCTGCCCCCGCTCCCGGAGGGCTGCTTCGCCCTGGAGGACGTCGAGCACGCGGCCGGCGAGCTGGTCCGCAGCATCCGCTCCTTCCGGCCGCAGGTGATCACCACGTACGACGAGAACGGCGGCTATCCGCACCCCGACCACATCATGACCCACAAGATCTCCATGGTGGCCTTCGAGGGCGCGGCGGACACCGAGCGCTTCCCGGAGGCCGAGTACGGGCCCGCCCACCGGCCGCTGAAGCTCTACTACAACCAGGGCTTCAACCGCCCCCGCACCGAGGCCCTGCACCAGGCGCTGCTGGACCGCGGCATGGAGTCCCCCTACGGGGACTGGCTCAAGCGGTGGGAGGAGTTCGGGCAGAAGGAGCGCACGCTCACCACGCATGTGCCGTGCGCGGACTTCTACGAGATCCGGGACAAGGCGCTGATCGCGCACGCCACGCAGATCGACCCCGACGGGGGCTGGTTCCGGGTGCCGCTGGAGCTCCAGAAGGAGGTCTGGCCGACGGAGGAGTACGAGCTGGCGAAGTCTCTGGTCGATACCTCCCTCCCCGAGGACGACCTCTTCGCGGGCGTCCGGGACAATGCCTGACATGAGCGCAAGCGCAAGCCTGGCAATGACGGACCTCGTCACCTTCGCCGCGAAGGAGCTGGACGAGGACAAGGTGACCCCCGGCGTCCTCGGCTTCATCGTGTTCGCGGTGATGGCCCTGGCCGTGTGGGCCCTGATGAAGTCGATGAGCCGCCATATGGGCAAGGTCGACTTCCAGGAGTCCCCGGAGGATCCGGCGGCGGAGGGCGGCATCGGCAAGAGCAGGGCGGCGGCGTCCAGCTCCGCCGGGGCCGCGGCGTCCAGCTCCGCAGGGGCCGGGGCACCGTCGGCGGGCGGCGACACCCGCCCGTAGTCGGTCCCGGTCCCGGAGCCGGTCCCGTAGCCGGTTCCAGGGGCAAGGGAGTCGTTGCCGGGCTTCCTCCGGGGCTGCTGCTCGTCGCCGGGCGCCAGGCTGCCGCTCCCGGCGGTCGCCCTCCCGGCCGTCGGCATCCCCCGGCCCTCGGCATCCCCGGCCCTCGGCATCCCCGGACCGAGGGCCGTACGGCCCCACCGCGGCACCCGGCCGTACGTCCACCGGGGCGGGACCGTCCCCACCAAGGGCCCCGCCCGCAGCCCCGCACTGCCCTGTCCGAGCCGACCGTCACCCACCGTCACCGTCACCCACCGCACCGGGTCCGGCACCCACGGCCAGGGCGGCAGCCGCTCTCCCAGCCCCCCTCCACTCCCCCCCACTGCCCTCCGTCCCCCTCAGCCCCCCACCCCCACCACCCCCACCCCCATGACCTCCCGCGCATGCCTGCTCGGGACCATCCCGAGGCGCCACGCCTGCCAGCCCGCCTCCAGGCTGATCCCGCGCTCCAGGAAGAGCTGGTACGTCTCCGCGTACTCCGTCAGCTTGGGGTCACGGGTGGCGTGGGAGGTGCGGGCGAGCTGGGCCAGCTCCTCCTGGGCGACCGCCGTGCCGACCTCGACGCCGCCCGGCGCCGCGTAGGGCAGGAGCGTGCAGCGCAGGAAGCGGGCCCAGTCCTCGCCGCGCCGGTCGCCGTACGAGGCGAACAGCGCCGCCGCCTCCTCGCACAGGTCGAGCGCCTGGGGCGTCTTCGTGTTCCCGGCGTCCACCACCGCCAGCTCCAGACAGGTCCACGCCTCGCCGTGCGCGACGCCGATGCGCTGGAAGTCGGCGCGGGCGTCGACCAGGAGCTGACGGGCGAAGCCGGAGTTGCGCAGGGAACCGGTCTGCGCGGCGCGCTGGTCGCGGGTGACGCGGGCCGAGTGGTGCCGGGCGCAGGCCAGCCCGTACACGTCCCGCATCCGGGAGAACATCGTGCGGGCGCGTTCCAGATCGCGGACCGCCTGCTCGCGGTCGCCGGTCTCCTCCAGGGCCTGGCCGAGGTAGTACAGGGTCCACGCCTCGCCGCGGGCGTCCTCGTTCTCGCGGTGCCGGGCGGCTGCCGCGCGTAGTTCGTCCACCGCCGGGGAGGCGTCACCGGCGACCAGGTGGGCGCGGGCCAACTGGGTCAGCGCCCAGGCGGTGCCGCGCGCGTCGCGGGTGCGGTCGTACAGCTCCAGGGCGGAGTGCAGGGCGGCCTCGGCGCTGTCCGTGTCGCCCAGGCGGACATGGAGCTGGCCGAGCTGGAAGTGCGCCCACGCCTCGCCGTGCACGGACTCGCCGGCGCGGTGCAGGGCGAGGGAGCCTGTGAGCAGGTCCAGGGCCTCGGCGAGATGGGCGCGGTCGCGTTCGACGGCGGCCAGAGCGTGCATCGTCCAGGCCCGGTCGGTGTCCAGTTCCGGGGCCGCCTGGAGGTCGAGGGCCTCGCGGAGCTTGGCCGCCGCCTCCACCAGATTGCCCTGGTGGTGCAGGGTGATGCCGAGCGAGCACAGGGCACGGGCCGCGCCCGCGTCGTGATGGGCCTCCATATAGAGGTCGACGACCGAGGTGAGGGTGGTGCGGGCCTTGTCGAGTTCGCCGAGCTGGCGGGCCGCGATACCGGTGCGCCACTGCACCGAGCGGATCAGCAGCCCCTGGTCCACGGCCTGCGCCAGCTCGCTGATCTCCCCGAGCCGATAGAGGTCGCCGCGCAGCAGGCAGTAGTCGCAGAGCGCGCCCAGCAGATTGAGCACCGCGCCCTGGTCGACGCCTTCGGCGTGCCGCAGGGCGGCGGTGATGAAGCTGGACTCGTCGTCCAGCCAGCGCAGCGCCTCGTCCAGGGAGGTGAAGCCGTGCGGGCCGAACCGGTCCGAGCGGGTGGACATATTGCCGTCGACCAGGCGCAGTACGGAGTCGGCCAGCTCGGCGTAGTTGACGATCAGCCGCTCCTGCGCGGCGGTGCGCTCGGCGGCCTCCTCCTCGTCCAGGAGCCGGGCGTGGGCGAAGGCGCGGACCAGGTCGTGCAGCCGGAAGCGGTCGCCGCGCACCTGGTCGATCAGCCCGGCGCGGGCCAGCGCGGTGAGCTGGCGGGTCGCCTCGGCCTGGTCGGTGGCGAGCAGCGAGGCCGCGGCGGCGGCGCCCAGCGAGGCCCGTCCGGCGAGCGCGAGCCGCCGCAGCAGCCGCCGGGCCGGGTCGGACTGGTCGGTGTAGCGCAGCCACAGCGCCCGCTCCACCGGGTCGACGGGCCCGTACGCGCCCAGGTCGGCAGCGAGTTGGCGGGGTGAGCGCGGGCCGAGCGAGGAACCGGCGATGCGCAGCGCGAGCGGCAGCCCTCCGCACAGCGCGGTGATCCGGTCGCCGGACTCGGCGTCGTAGGGCCCCGACCGGTCCTGCGCCACCGCCCCGAGCAGTTCCTCCGCACCGGCCGCCTCCAGCGCCGGGACCGGCAACTGGTGCACCGACGCCTGGAGATCGGGCGGCAGGGCGAGGGGTTCCCGGGCGGTGACGAGGACCAGGCTGTCGGAGCGCTCGGGGACCAGGGTGCGGATCTGGCCGAGATCGGAGGCGTCGTCCAGGACGATCGTGACCGGGACGCCGGTCAGGTGCTGGTGGTACAGCTCGCTGAGGCGCTTGACCTGCTGGTCGGCCGACGACCGCTCACGGAAGAGGAGTTGCTCGCGCGGGGCGCCCAGCCGGTTCAGCAGATGCAGCAGCGCGTCCCGGGTGGACAGCGGGGGCTCACCGGCGGTGTCGCCGCGCAGATCGACCACACAGGCGCCCCGGAACTGGTCCCTGAGGTCCAGCGCGGCCCGCACCGCGAGGGTCGTACGGCCGCTGCCCGGCGGGCCGTGCAGCACGACCACCGTCGGCCGGGTCCGCGTGCTGGCGCGGCCCGCCTGCACCCACTGCCGGATCCGGGCCATCTCCGGCCGCCGCCCGGCGAACGGGCCCGACGGGTCCGGAAGCTGACCGAACGACTGCTCCAGCACGCTCCGCCCGCGCGCCGCGCCGCTCTTGTCCGCGCCGAACAGCCGGGGCCCCGGCTTCTTGGGCCCGGTGGACGCGGCCAGCACCCGCTGCTGGTCCAGGAACGGCCGGATGCCGCGCACCTCCAGCGCGGTCAGCCACTGCAACCGCAACTGCTCGGGCCCGCCCGGCTGCCCGGCCGCCCCGGCCCGGTGGTGCGCGGCCGGCAGATGGGAACCGGCCACCTTGACCACCGTCGCCGCGGCGCCCACCACCCCGACGGCCACTCCCGCCCCGACCGCGGTCGTGGTGCCGGTGCCCAGCGCCAGATCGGCGATCACCGCGGCGACCGCGCCCACCCCCGCCACCAGCAGCGGCGTCCCGCCGCCCTCCCGCGCGTACCGCTGCCCGAACGTCAGCCGCCCGGCCTCCGACTCGTCCAGCGCCCGGGTGTACGCCGTGTACTCCTCGGCGGCGGCCCGCCCCATCGCGTCCAGCGCGCCCCGCGCCCTGGACATCAGCACCTTCGCGTCCGTACGGCCCCCGGAGCGCCGCACCTCCTCCTCCACAGCCCGCGCCAACAGCCTCTCGGCATCGACCCGATGACTGTCCCGCATGTCCCGTCCCCCTCCGCCAGCGACTGCTTGTCGCTCAAGTGTGCTGCGGATGGGGTACGGGGGCGAGGGGGCGGGTGGGTTGGGGGCGGGTGGGGAGGGTGGGTGAATCGGCTCCGGCGGCGCCGGCCCGCCTGCCTGCCGGTCCGCTCCCGCCTGCCGTCGAGCGGCTCAGCGGACGAGGATCAGTCCGCAACTGTAGGCCCGTGCGTGGCCGATCCCCTGGGTGAGGGCCGCGACGAACGCCCTGGGGTCGGTGACCGTGAGGGTGCCCTTGATCTCCGCGCGGGCGATGCGCAGCCCCTTGTGCGGTGCCGGGCTGGAGACGCGCGGGAGGATGCGCACGGAGATGCGGTCGGTGTCGGCGTCCGCCCCGATGCGTACGACACCGTCCGGCGCGGCCGGCGGTTCACCGGGCGGCTGGAGGCGGCGCGCGAACCATCCCTTCACATGCTCGGGGCGAGTGTGCGGGACGCGGGTGCCTCGGGTCTTGGGCGCGGAGCCCGGCGGGGGCGGGACGCTGCGGACCGGATTGACGACCGTGCGGAACGCGACCCGGTCCCCGGAGCGGAAGGTGCGGTCGATGGTGAGGGGTTCCGGCTGCTCGGCCAGGGCCGCGCGTGGGATGCCGCTCCAGTCGGCGGGGAGCGAGGACTGGACCACCAGGTTGAGGCGTGCCCGGTGGAGGTCCACGGTCCAGGTCGACAGGATGCCCATCCGGGCGCGCGGGTCCGGGCTGCCGTCGTCCAGCCAGCCGGGGAAGCCGCTCATGACGGTCCGGTGCATGTCCTGTGCGTCGATGAGCGACTTACCGGCGAAGGGATGCCGGGCGTCCAGGGTCAGCAGGGTCTGCGCGGCGACGAACCTGGCGGGGCCGCTCGCGCCTGACAGCGCGTTCGACGCGGCGGCGGTCGGGTCGTTCACAGGATGATGTCCCATCCACGGGCGTGTGCGGCGACGGTGATGCGATGCCGGGTCTCCCACCGGGGGCCGTGGGCAGCGCCGTCCGCTCCGAAGTGCACGGGCTGGTCGGACAGGGGGGCGGCACCGGGGAGCGGTCGAGGGCTCTCGATCCAGGCCCAGGGGCGTACGCCCGCCCCGGCGGCCCGCGGCTCTCCCCCGGGGCCGACGGCGTCGGGCAGCAGTGCGTGCGTCTCGAACGCGGTCAACAGGGGGCCCGGGACGATGCCGACGGCGAGGTCCCCCGACGGCGGGCACGCCTTGCGGCCGAGCCACAGCAGACGCCTCGGATGCTCCAGGGCGTGGGCGACGCGCTCCAGGAGGGCGATGTCCGGGTGCTCCAGCCCGACGAGGAAGGCGGCGTCGGCGAGGTACCAGCGCTCGGTGATCAGGCTGTGGCGTCGCACCTCGGCGGAGACGAGCGCTCCCGTGTCCGGATCGGCGGTGACGTACTTCGGTGAGCCGTACCACGCCTCCAGTTCCGCCCGGCCGAAGGCGCCGGACCCCGGGGCGTCGTGCGCGGGGGGCAGCGGCGACGCGGTCGGTGTCGCCCTCGCCGCCCGCTGGTGATCGGTGATCAGGTCACGCGGGCGCAGCGGATAGCGTCCACCGCCGACCGTGTGGTAGTCGCGGAGCGATGTGCCGGGCCGGTCGGCCCGTACGCCGAACAGCACCTCGGCCAGTTCCCCGAGGGGTTCCTCCCGGGGGAGCCCGAGCGCCGCGGCGCACAGCCCGATCACGCCCGACTTCGTGGGCCGGTTGTGGGTGTCGCGGCGGGCGAATCTGCTGGTGATGCCCCAGGACTGGAGCGGCCCGGCCAGCCGGACGAGCAGCACGTGCGTGCTGTCCGCGCCGGTCACGGGGTGAGGTCCTCGGCCCGTTCCACCACGGACAGCGACTCGGGCAGCCCCAGTTCGTCCAGCAGCAGATCGATCTGCGGGTCGTACGTGAGCACCCGCGCGGTGCGCAGATCGTCGCGGCGTCGGCTGACGAAGATGTGGTGGCGCAGCAGCCTGCGCACGGCGGCGGGTCCGGCCGGTCCTTCCCCGCCGGTCGACAAGGGCCCCTCGTCCACCGGCTGCTGGAACGCGGACGCGTAGTTGTAGGGGCGTTCCCCCTCGAAGGCGAGGACGAGCGCCGGGAGGGATCCGGTGGACGCGGTGGAGTTCTTCTTCGCTTCCGGAAACGCCTCCACGAAGGAGTTCACGAACTCCTTCTCCGCCTCGGACGCGGCCTGCTCGGCCTCGGCCTCGTCCATCCCGGCCACCCGCAGATTGACGCGGAGCTGCGTGCGGTCGAGGACCGCGTGCCGGTAGAAGGTGCCGGAGATCAGGGACTGGTACCCGGTCATGCCCGCGCCCGCGTCGTCCGCGGCATCGAGGAAATCGAGCGCGTTGCGCTTGCGGTCGAGTTTGGCGTCGTCGGCGGCGGCGTAGAAGTCCTCGATCTGCTCCGACTCGTGCACGGTGAAGGCGTGTCCCGTCTGGACGGCGCCGTCGACGTTTGGCGAGTCCGGGATCTCGGCGAGGAAGCGGCCGTAGAGGGCGATGTCCACGGCGTCGCGGGGAGCGAGGGCGAGCAGCACGGCGTCGCGGGTGGCCTTGGGCAGCGGGGGGAGGGCGACGGTGGCGGCCTCCGCCGGGGCCTCCGCCGCCTCCTGCGGTGCCGCGGTCTTCTTCCTCGCCTCGCGACGCGCCTTCTTGGCCTCCTCTGCGCGCGTCTGGGCCGCGAGATAGGTGTCGCACCACTCCTCGACCTCCGCCGCTCTCCCGGCGATGTGGTGCGCGATCCTCGTCCCGGCGTCGGCCGGGGCGAAGATGAGCACCTTGGTCAGATGGGCCACGGTCTTCTTCTTCGGATCGCCGAACTTGAGACCGCTTCCCTCCATCACCGCACGGGCCGTGACCAGTGCTCTGTCCCTGTCCCAGCCGTGCGCGGATTCGAGTTCCCGCCCGGTCAGCAGCGCCCACTCCCGGGTGCGGACGCCCATGCTCCGGCCCTTGAGCGCCCCGCGACCCGCGTTGGCCCGGTTGCGGGCGTGGACCCGCTCGGCGCGCCTGCGGGCCTGGCTGGTGATCATGTGGCGTTCCACGCCCCCGAAGACCAGGGACTTGGGCTGGCCGTTCTCGTCGCGCACCGGAAGGACCGCGGCCAGGGTCTCGATGAGATGCAGGGAGAGGAACTGGCTCCTGGGTGACTCGGTCACGAGGTGGTGTCCTTCCGTGGAGAGGGTCGCGGAGAGGGTCGTGCCGCCGGTGCGGACTTCGGGCGCGTCATCGGTCCGCCGACCGCTTCCCCGCCGGTCCCGGCGGGGTGTGGAACTCGACCGACCACTGATAGGCGACCCGCGCCCTGCGGTCGTTCCACCGGATCAGGTCCTCGGCGAGGCCGGTCCACGAGGGCGGGGGCTGTTCGCAGGAACGGAGCCGGGTGACCGCGTGCTGGAGGTGGCGCCAGGGCACGCGGCGACTGGCGACGACCCGGTCCAGGAGCCGCTGCGCACCGGGATTGTCCGGCCCGCGCCCGATGCCGTCCCCGATCCTGCGGGCCGCCGCGCCGAGGCTGCCGTGGCCGTACGAGGGTGTGGCGCGCCCCTGGTGGTAGACCGCGAACAGGAAGGCCATCCGCTCGAAGAGATCGCGGTGGTCGTCGCCTCCGTACCAGCCCGCGCGGATGTGCGCGTTGGTACGGACCCGGGACCGGCGCAGGTCGGCGAGCGTCCCGTACTCGCGGTTGCGGACGAGCGCGGTGAGCCAGGCGGTGAGCGCGGTGCTGTCGTGCGGGAACCGGGGCTCCGGTATCTCCTGCACCCGGGTGCCGGTCGGTGGGCTCTGCTCAGTCAAGGGCGGTCTCCCCTCGGAGTTCGGCGGGGGCCCGCGCCCCGGACACGGCCGCCTCGAAGAGCCGCGTGCCCCGGGCTCGCGCACGGTGATTGAGGTCGCTGGGCGGCAGGGTGTCCAGGCGCCTGAGCAACTGGGTGCGAGCCGTGACCACCAGTTCCATCGCGTAGGCGACCAGGGGCGCTGACACCGGGTCGTCTTCCTCGTCCCCGCGGTCGATCACTTCGTCCAGCAGGGCGTGGAAGGGGTCCTCGGCCGCGGGCCAGAAGTCGTACCGGGCGTCGAGCCGTGCCACCTGACCGGCCTCGTCGGCGGCCCGTACGGCGGGGAACGCGGTCTCCGCGGCCACGATCGCGGCGCGCTTCAGGGTCTGCGCGAGGTACTCGGCGATCGCCGAGCCCCGGCGGGACGCCCGGTAGAGGTGCGCTTCCATACCGGGGGCGTAGGGGTAGGCGCCGTGGGTCCAGCTCACGGGGAGCGCCTTGTTGGCCAGCAGCCCGACGGCCCAGAGCTGGTACGGGGCGCCGCGGCTCCGCCGCTTGTGCGGGAGGAGGGACCTGAGCCGCGCGTACATCCCGGTCCGGTCGTCCTTGACGGCACTATAGAGGGCGTGGGCCTGCTGCCAGAGAGCCCTGCTGGGGGAGGGCCACAGCGGCTTCGACACCCGGTTCGTCGTCTCGCTGTACACGGCGTCCTGGAGATGACGTGCCGGGTCGAGGTCCAGTAACTCCCCGGCGCCGATCAGGACCCGGTCGACCACGACCTGTCCGTGCGGGCCGCGTGCCGGACGCAGCAGCACCGACCGGCCCAGGGAACTGTGCAGGTCGGCGGAGCCGCGCGGCACCCGGGGCTTCGCCTTCTCCTCGAACGTGCGCCGCTGGAAACCGGCAGGAGTGGTCCAGGAGGTGTTGAGCGGTACCCCCGGCCCCTCGGGTGGATAGAGGTTCAGACGCAGGGTCTCGCCCAGCGTCCGCCCGAGGGTGACGACCCGGATCCGTCCCGTCAACCGGCCCGCCGCGAGATTGGTGACCTTCGCGCCGAGCCGCCGTCCGGACATCCGGGCCCGCCCGTATGGGCCGTAGACGTGCTGGGTGAGGGTGGCACGGAAGGCGTCGGCCGCCGGGAGCGGGTTGTCGCGTTCGAGGTGGTGGTGGTCGAAGTGCTGGTTGTAGTCACCGGCGTGTTCGAGGACCAGTTGGGCCGTTCCGGTGCCGCTCTCCCCCAGGTCCGGCGCCAGGTCGGAGTTCTGCGCCAGGGGCCGGGTGGGGTGGAACAGGTCCCAGGCGTCCGCCGGCTGATCCGCCAGCCAGTCGGCGGCCGACGCGACATTGCGTCGGCCGAGCACCCAGTCGCGCCATTCCGCGTCGGACGACGGACAGGTGCCGGAGGCGAAGCAGATGGCCAGCAGGTACTCGATGACGGCGACGGTCTCGCCCGGCGAGGAGCAGTCGAGGGCGGCCAGGTCGTCGGCCTGGGCGAAGAGCCTGCACAGGGAGTGATGCGCGGGGGCGCCGGAGAGGGTGACTGCGGGGACGCAGGGTTTGAAGCGAGGGTCCCAACTGAGGCGCTGCCCGGCGGGGACCGGCGTACGAGCCTCGCGCAATCCGTGCCACCACCTTTCCCGGCCATCGGCCCAGCCGCGTCAACAGCCAGGAAAATAACAGGCGGTGGTGGCGGCGAGGATGTGTTTGTCGCTATTCACCCGCGCATTGAGCACTCCGTGCCCACCTATGCGGAGGTGATCCGCTCGCGCGGGAGAAGCCGACATCCGGCACCGGGCCCAGTCCCCTACCCCGAGCGTCGGCGCATGAGGATGCTCAGTGTCGTTCGGGCGTCCTTGCGCAGCTCCGGTGCCGAGGCGACCACGGAGACCAGGGCCACGATGAACAGCACGCTGATGTAGAGAAGGCCCGCGTATCCGGTCAAGAGGGCGGTGTAATGGAGGAGTCGGAGAAGCTGGGACACGGTCCGTCCTTCTGTCGGGAGCCTGGATCGGCGGTTGCGGTGAGGGCTCCAGAGTCGGTGTGGCCGTTGATCGACGGCCAGTTGCGCTGACTGCCGTATCGCGATGTCCGCAGGTGAGGGCCGGTGAATCCGTACGGCGGCGGCCGGGTTTTCGGGTATGGGGCGAGAGGCGGGAGTGGACCGTGGCGGCTCCGTCGAGAAGCGCGCGGGACGGGTTGCGCGATCTGCTGCAAGGGGCTTGGGAAGCGGCCGGACGGCCGCGCTCCGCGGAGCTGGCTTCGGAACTGGGGATTCCGCAGAGGACGGTGGAGGACTGGATCGCTGGAAGGACCGTGCCCTCGGCCGCGCGCACGCGTGACTTCTGGGTCGTGGTCGGAAAGCTGCGGCAGGACTCCGGCCCGTCGGCGTCCACGGACAGCGCGTGGGAGGCGGCCCTGCTCGCGGCTCGCGCCGAGGCGGGGAAGGCGAAGGGGCGCCAGATCCTGGCCAACCGGCGGAAGGCGGATCCCGGCCTCCGCTTCATTCGGCTGCACCGATCGGCCCCCGACACCTCCGCGGTCGAGGTCCGGGGCCGGACGGCCGAGCGGACGGCGATGAACGCGTTCGTCCGGGACCCCCGCGCCGACGCGCCGTCATATCTGTGCTGGCACGCCGAAGCCCCCGTCGGCAAGAGCGCTCTGCTGGCCGACTACGTGCGTCGACAACCACCGGCGGACACCGACATCCTGACCTTCTTCGTCTCCACGGCCCACGGCACGGACACACGCGCCGCGTTCGGGGAGGAGATCGTCGACCAGATCGACGACTTCCTCGGCAGGAGCGGGAGCGCCGTCCCCGGCAGCGCCCGGGAGTGGCGCGCGCTTCTCGCCGAAGCCGCCGCGAAGAGCGCCCATCACGGACGCAGGCTTCTGCTCGTGGTCGACGGACTCGACGACGACGTGGCCTGGTCCGGCCTCGCGGTCGCGGGCGGGGCGCCGGGGACCGGAGCCGATGCCGCCGGGTCCGAGGGATCGGGTGGGGCCCGGGGGAGGCTCGCGCGCGGGAGCATCGCCGCCCTGCTGCCCTCCCGTCCGCCACCCGCCCTGCGCGTCATCGTCTCCCTCCGGCGCTGCGTCCGCCTCCCCGACGACGTCCCCGTACAGCGGCATCCCCTGCGCCGGAGCCGGAACCTGCGCACCCTCCTGCCCGTCGCGGGCGTGCCGCTGATCCGGCAGCCGCTCCCGGACGGCACGGCGCTGGGCGACCCGGTCGCGGGACTGCTGGCCGTGGCGGGCGGCGGCCTGCGGACGACGGACCTGGCGGAGCTGACCGGGCTCCCCGCGGAACACCTCGACCGTCTGGCGCAGGGACCGGCCGGGCGCGCGCTCGTGACCGACGATGCGGTGCTCCGGACGTATGCCCTGGCCGATGCCCGTCTCGTCGGCGCCGTTCGCGAGCGCCTGGGCGAGGCGGGTGTCCTCCGGCATGTGCAGGAACTGCTGGCCTGGTCGCGGCGGTGGCACACCGCCGGCTGGCCGGACGGCACGCCTCCGTTCCCGCTGGCGCACCAGCTCCCTCTGCTGACCGGCACCGCCGAACGCGCCGCGTACGTCCTGGACCTGCCGCGCCTGCGTCGATGGGCGGCCATGGCCGGGCCGGACGCCGCCCTCGCCCAACTGGCCTCCTTCGAGGCGGAGATCACCGGAACGGGCGCCATCACCGGGTCCGAGGTACCGGCCGCCGCGTCCGGCGGTGACACCCTGGCGCTGCTCGTGCTCCTCGGCGCCGCCCGGTCACTGCTGCTCCGGGACCGGCGCGAAGTGCCCGCCGGGGCCGCCTCCCTCCTCGTCCGGCTCGGGGAGGTGGAGCGGGCGTGTGGCCTGGCCCGCTCCGCGCCCATCGCTCTCGCGAGGGCCGTGTGCCTGGCCGACGTGGCGGTGGAAATGGCCCACGGGGACGGGCCCTTCGCGGGGCAGGCCGCCCCGGACGTCGACGCCGTCGTACGGGAGGCGGTCGAGTGGCTGGACCACGACCGCGCCCACCAGGGCTTTCCCGGCACCCTCAGGGATCCCGCTTCCCATGCGAGGCTCCTCGACGCGGTCCGCGCGCTGGCGGCGCTGCGCGGCCTCGCCTTGGCCCGGCCGTTGCTCCGCGCGGTGCTCCAGGACCCGACCGCCGGGTCCGAGGCGCTCGCCCAGGCGGCGGGGATGCTGGACACCGTTCAGGACCTGGACGCCGTAGCGGTGGTGCGCGACCGGGCGGAGACGCTCGGCGCGGGGAGCACGCGTGCCCGGACCGCGGCGGCGGATCTCTGGGGTGCGCTGGCACGGGCCGCGCCCTCCCTCGGCCCGTACGCCGGTGATCGCATCGAGTCCCTGGCGGAGGAACTCGGCGACGACGAGGGACTGGTATCGGTCGATGTCCTGGCCACCGCGGCGTCGGCGCTCATCGGCCTTCCCGTCAAACGGCCCCACGCGGCGGCGGACATGGCGCGGGAGGCGTTGTCCCGGATGCGCAAAGCGATCGAGGCCCTTACGGACCCCGCCTCCGTGGACCGCACCTCCGTGGACCGCACGTCCGTGGACCGCACCTCCGTGCACCCTGCCCCCATGGACCCCGCCCCCTTGTCCGAGGACGATCGCGCCCACCTGCGCCGCGAACTGGCCGGAACACTGGCCCGCCTGGCCGAAGCGGTGGCCGACACGGGTGTCATGAGGGACGACCTCGACAGCATCAGGGACCTCATCGAGACCCTGCCCGAAGGGCTGCGCACCGGGGTGCTCGGGGACCCGCTGCTGGAACGGGCGCAGTCCATCATTGAAGCGGCCGAGAAGGAGCGGGCACAGCAGGACCGCGAGGCAGCGGCTGCCGCCGACGCGGAAAGGAGGGCGCGGCGCAGAGCCGCGGACGACCGGCGCCAGGCCGGCAGAGAGGAACGGGAGAAGTGGAAGGCGGAGCGTGAGACCCGCGGGGCGGTACGCACAGCGCGCGGCCCGGCACACATGGCCCAAGCGCAGCCCGAAGGCGAGCGGAAGCCACCCTCGACCAAGCGCAGACCCCCACCCCGGCGCCCGGCCACCCACCGCAGACCGGCCGGCCTCCCGCTCCCCGGCGACGGCGACAGCAACGGCCACAGCGAGAGCCACGACCGCGACCACCCCTGCCTCACCCTCCTCCAGGAAGCGAACGACGAACTGGCCGCGGGCAACCACATCCGCAGCCGGGAACTGCTGGAGTCGGCACTGCGACACCGCCCCGCCGCGCGGCCCCCGATGCCGCTGGACAGCCCGGTCCTGCCGGACTGGACGATGGACCTCTGCCACGCCATGGGCGTGGCAGGCGCGTCGGAGGGGGCCGACGCGCTGGTCCGGCGCCTGCACGACCCACGCGACCGCGCGCGCCACCTGGCGGCCCTCTCCCTCGGCTGCTCCCTCGCCGGGGACGACGAGCCGGCCGCCCGCCACGCCCGAGCCGCGGCCCGGCTGCTCCCCGACGGCGCCGCCCCCGAGCCGGCGAACGCCGTGGCCCAGGCACTCGCCCACACCGGCGACGAACCCGGCGCCCGCGCGATGACGACGGGCCGTGGCGCCCCGGAGCGGCGCCAGGCGCTGACGGCCGTAGCCGCCGGGCTCGTACGGCACTGTCCCGAAGGCGCGGCCCGGGTCGCGGAGCCTCTGGTGGAGGCCCTCGTACGGCGGACCAGAACCGGCGGGCCGGGCCTGCTGCCCCGCCTCCTCCCCGAACTGGCCGCCCTGCTCCTCGCGTTCCCGGACGTCCGGGACCCCGCCCCACGGCTGAGTGACGCACTGCGCCGGGCCGCGCTGGACGTCGCCGATCCCTCCGTCTCCTGGCCCACGGAGTCGATGGCCGTCCTCACCCTGCTGGCACGGCTCGGCTGTCTTCCCGACGACGGCACTCATCTCGTCGCCGGCTCGACCGGGAGATGGCGGCGTGCCCTCCGGCCGGGCCACAAGCCCGCCGGGCAACTGGCCCTGCTGGCCGCGCTCGACGGCGACGCCGCCGCCGTCCTGCGCCACGCCGACGCGGCACGGACACCGGACGCCCGAGCGACGGTCCTCCGTACCGCCGCCGCACACCTGGTCGGCGCCCGGGTGACGCTGGCCACGGACAGCCGCTCCGACGAGCGGGTGACCCGGACCTGCCTGGCGCTCGCCCGCGCGTCCGGCGACGGCCGCGCCCCCGACAGGGCGACGGCCCACGACCTCGCGTTGCGGCTCCTGGGATCCGGCGCGTGGACCCACACGATCCCCCTGCTCCCCGCACTGGCCCCGGGAGCCCTGGGGCGCCTCGGCGTACTCGCAGGTGAGGGGAGATGAGCCGGTGCACGGCGGGGGACGGGGACGGGCCGTCTTGGCGGTGCGCGGAGCCGACGGGGCCGGACCGTGCGAGGATGCCGGTATGAACCGACTGGCCGATTCCCAGTCGCCCTACCTCCTCCAGCACGCCACCAATCCTGTGGACTGGTGGCCATGGGGAGAGGAGGCGATGCAAGAGGCCAAGCGGCGCGACGTACCCATCCTTCTCTCGGTGGGATATTCGTCGTGCCACTTAGCCTGACGATCACTGGTGCCACGTCATGGCCCACGAGTCCTTCGAGGACGAGGCCGTCGCCGCCGTCATGAACGAGCACTTCGTCAACATCAAGGTCGACCGCGAGGAGCGGCCCGATGTCGACGCGGTGTACATGGAGGCCGTCCAGGCAGCCACCGGGCAGGGTGGCTGGCCCATGACCGTGTTTCTGACGCCGGACGCCGAGCCGTTCTACTTCGGGACGTACTTCCCGCCCGCCCCCCGCCACGGCATGCCCGGGTTCCCTCAGGTGCTGCGCGGGGTGAGTCAGGCGTGGCGGGAGCGGCGGGACGAGGTGACCGAGGTCGCGGGGAAGATCGTCCGGGATCTTGCCGGGCGGGAGCTGACGTATGGGGACGGTGGGGTGCCGGGGGAGGAGGAGCTGGCGGGGGCGCTGCTGGGGCTGACGCGGGAGTATGACCCGCAGCGGGGCGGGTTCGGCGGGGCGCCGAAGTTTCCGCCGTCCATGGTGATGGAGTTTTTGGTGCGGCATCATGCGCGTACGGGGGCGGAGGGGGCGCTTCAGATGGCCGCCGATACGGGTGAGCGGATGGCCCGGGGTGGGATTTACGACCAGCTCGGGGGTGGGTTCGCTCGGTATTCGGTGGATCGGGACTGGGTTGTGCCGCATTTCGAGAAGATGCTGTACGACAATGCGCTGCTGTGCCGGGTGTACGCGCATCTGTGGCGGGCCACGGGGTCCGAGCTGGCCCGGCGCGTGGCGTTGGAGACCGCTGACTTCATGGTGCGTGAACTGCGAACCGTTGAAGGGGGTTTCGCCTCCGCGCTCGATGCCGACAGCGATGACGGCAGTGGGCGGCAGGTGGAGGGGGCGTACTACGTGTGGACGCCGGCGCAGTTGCGGGAGGTGCTGGGGGAGGGGGACGGGGAGCTGGCCGCCCGGTATTTCGGGGTGACCGAGGAAGGGACCTTCGAGGAAGGCGCCTCGGTGCTTCAGCTTCCGCAGGAGGAGGGCGTTTTCGACGCGGGGCGCATCGCCTCCGTGCGGGAGCGGCTGCTCGCGGCGCGGGACGGGCGGCCCGCGCCCGGCCGGGACGACAAGGTGGTAGCCGCCTGGAACGGGCTGGCCATCGCGGCGCTCGCCGAGACCGGGGCGTACTTCGACCGTCCCGATCTGGTGGACGCGGCCGTCGCCGCCGCCGATCTCGTCGTCCGGGTGCATCTGGACGAGCACGCGCGGCTCGCGCGGACCAGCAGGGACGGGCGGGCCGGGGCGAACGCCGGGGTGCTGGAGGACTACGCCGATGTGGCGGAGGGCTTCCTCGCGCTGGCCTCGGTCACGGGGGAGGGGGTGTGGCTGGAGTTCGCGGGGTTTCTGCTCGATCATGTGCTCGTTTCCTTCGTGGACGCGGAGAGCGGCGGGCTGTACGACACCGCCGTCGACGCCGAGCGGCTGATCCGGCGGCCCCAGGACCCCACCGACAACGCCGTGCCCTCCGGCTGGACCGCCGCCGCGGGCGCGCTGCTCGCCTACGCCGCCCACACCGGCTCCGAGCCGCACCGCACCGCCGCCGAACGGGCGCTCGGGGTGGTCAAGGCGCTCGGGCCGCGGGTGCCGCGGTTCATCGGCTGGGGGCTGGCCGTCGCCGAGGCGCTGCTGGACGGGCCGCGCGAGGTGGCGATCGTCGGGGGCGGTGGCCCTGACGACCGGGCGGCGAGGGAGTTGCACCGGGTCGCCCTGCTCGGTACCGCGCCGGGCGCGGTGGTCGCGTACGGGGTGCCGGACAGCGGTGAGTTCCCGTTGCTCGACGGGCGACCGCTCCTCGGTGGCCAGGCGGCGGCCTACGTCTGTCGTAATTTCACCTGCGACGCGCCGACGACGGATCCGGACACCCTGCGGGCCGCGCTGGAGGGGTGATGGAGTGGCCCCGGGCAGGGGGAAGTGGCCGGTAGTGGCTGGAATGAGACGCTGCCGGGCTACCCGAATGTGAGCACCTGTTCGGGTACGCCCCCTTCCGACCCGCCGATCCGAAACACGCTTTTTATCGGAACAGCCCCCGCGCTTCACACATCCCCCCTAATCTCTCCACGGTGACGCAACGACTTCGACCTGTCGTCGCGCCGGGGGGGATTTGAAGATCTGGGGGGATCTTTCTTGCTGACGTCTGTCTTCGTCGCGACGGTTTCGCTCGCCCTGTTCTGGATGGCCGCGTTCACGCTGTGGTGGCAGATGCACGCGTGGCGCACACCGGAGGTGCTGGCCTCCACCCGGTTCGGCAGACCGGACGGGACCGGACATGTCTCGTTCTCGCTGCTGCTGCCGGCCCGCCATGAACAAGCCGTGCTCGACCACACCATCCAGCGGCTCCTGGAGTCCTCGCACACCGACTACGAGATCATCGTCATCGTCGGCCACGACGACCCGGAGACCACCGAGGTGGCTCGGGCGGCCGAGGAGCGCGACCCGCGCGTACGGGTCGTCGTCGACACCCATGAGAAAAAGAACAAGCCAAAGGCGATGAACACCGCCCTGCCGCACTGCCGGGGCGATGTCGTCGGGGTCTTCGACGCCGAGGACCAGGTCCATCCCGAGCTGCTCGCCCATGTCGACCACGCCTTCCGCACCACCGGCGCCGATGTCGTCCAGGGCGGGGTGCAGCTCATCAACTTCCACTCCAGTTGGTACAGCCTGCGCAACTGCCTGGAGTACTTCTTCTGGTTCCGCTCCCGGCTGCATCTGCACGCCCAGAAAGGTTTCATCCCGCTCGGCGGCAACACCGTGTTCGTCCGGACGGATGTGCTGAGGGAGGCCGACGGCTGGGACCCGGACTGCCTCGCCGAGGACTGCGACCTCGGGGTGCGGCTCTCCAGCACCGGCAAGAAGGTCGTCGTCGCCTACGACTCCGAGATGGTCACCCGCGAGGAGACCCCGGGCTCGCTGATGTCCCTGCTCAAGCAGCGCACCCGCTGGAACCAGGGCTTCCTCCAGGTGTACCGGAAGAAGGACTGGAAGCAACTGCCCACCCTGGGACAGCGCCTGCTCGCCCGCTACACCCTGATGACCCCGTTCATGCAGGCGTTCACCGGGCTGGTCATCCCGCTCAACATCGCCATCGCGCTCTTCCTCGACGTACCGGTCGGCATCGCCTTCATCACCTTCCTGCCGGCCGTCACCGCCCTGGTCACCTTTGTCTTCGAACTCGTCGGCCTGCACGACTTCGGCAAGCAGTACGGACTGCGCGTCCGGTTCGTCCACTACCTCAAGCTCGTCGTGGGCGGCCCCTTCTACCAGGTGCTCCTCGCCGGGGCCGCGGTCCGCGCGGTCTGGCGCGAGCAGCGCGGACGCAATGACTGGGAGCTGACCACCCATGTCGGCGCCCATCTCGGCCCGGACAGCTCCACCCACGGCACCCGAGACCTCCGAGACCTCCGAGACATCCGAGAGGACGTCCCCGCGTGACCTCCACCCTCGACGCGGTGACCACCACGGTCCCCGCGCAGCCCCGGCCTGCCCGGACGACCCCGGCCACCGGCCGCCCCACCCCGCCCCGGCGGCTCCGCTCGTCCCGGCCCGACCTGCTGCTGTGCGGCGCCCTGCTGATCGCCATCATGATCGTCCAGGGCTGGAACATCGCCGACTACCCCACCCTCAGCGACGACGAGGGCACCTATCTCGCCCAGGCGTGGGCCGTCCAGGAGGGCCGCGGCCTCGCCCACTACACCTACTGGTACGACCACCCCCCGCTCGGCTGGATACAACTCGCCGTCCTCACCTGGATACCGGCCTGGCTCAGCCCCGAGTCGATGACCGTCGGCACCATGCGCGGCGCGATGCTGCTGATCAGCGCCGCCTCCGCGGTCCTCCTCTACGTGCTGGCCCGCCGCCTCGCCCTGCCCCGCTGGGCCGCCGGACTCGCCATGGCCCTCTTCGGGCTCTCCCCGCTCTCCGTCGTCCTCCAGCGCGAGATCTTCCTCGACAACCTCGCCGTGATGTGGACCCTGCTGGCGTTCTGCCTCGCCGCCTCCCCGAACCGCCATCTCTGGCACCACTTCGCCGCCGGGATCGCCGCCGCCACCGCCGTCCTCACAAAAGAGACGATGCTCGTCGTCCTGCCCGCGCTGCTGCTCACCATGTGGCGGCACAGCCACCGCGACACCCGCAAGTTCGCCGTCACCGGCGCCATCACCGCCTGCGCCCTGATCGGCTTCTCCTACCCCCTGTTCGCCCTCCTCAAGGGCGAACTCCTGCCGGGTGCCGGACATGTGTCGCTCTGGGACGGCATCACCTATCAGATGACCCGCCCCGGCTCCGGCTTCATCCTCGACCGGGGCACCGGCTCCTGGGGCGTCCTCCAGTCCTGGCTGTACTACGACCGGGTGCTGCTCATCGGCGGCCTCGCGGGCGCGCTGCTGCTCCTGCTGACCTGGCGCTGGTCCGTCACCGCCCGCGCCCTCGCCGGGCCCTGCCTCACCGTCGCCATCCTCGCCCTGGTCGCCCTGCGCCCCAGCGGCTACCTCCCCGCCATGTACATCATCCAGGCGCTGCCCTTCCTCGCCCTGGTCTGCGCCGGAGGCACCGCGTCCGTCGCCCACGCCGTCCTGCGCCGCCGGCGGAACCCGGGCGAGAGGCGGGCCGTCACCCACGGCCGGTACGCCCTCGCCGCGGTCCTCGCGCTCGCCGCCGGGGCGTATGTCGTCCCCCGCTGGTACGAGGGCGACCGCACCGCCATGACCACCGACGCCAACGCCCCCTACCGGGCCGCCTCCCGCTGGATGTCCACCGAGGTCCCCGACCCCGCCCGCACCCGCGTCCTGGTGGACGACGCGATGTGGCTCGACCTGGTGCACGCGGGCTACGAACCCGGCCTCGGCGTCATCTGGTTCTACAAGGCCGACCTGGACCCCGCCGTCACCGAGACCATGCCCGACGGCTGGCGGGACCTGGACTACGTGGTCGCCTCCCCGACCGTCCGCCGCGACGCCGTCGACCTGCCCAACGTCAAGGCCGCCATCGAGCACTCCACCCCGGTCGCCGTGTTCGGCGAGGGCGAGGACCGGGTCGAGATACGCCGGATCACCGCCGACGCGACGGCCGGGGGCACCCGATGAGCCAGGACCACGTTCTCGGCGACCCCGCGCGGGTCCCCCGGGTCACCGCCGAGGTCCCCGAACCCGGCGCCGTCACCATCGTCGTCCCGACCTTCAACGAATCCGGCAATGTACGGCAGTTGCTGCGGCAGATCACCGAGGCGGTGCCCGCGCGACTGCCCTGCGAGGTGGTCTTCGTGGACGACTCCACCGACGACACCCCCGATGTCATCCGGGCCGCCGCCCGCGACTGCCCCTACCCGGTCACCGTGGTGCACCGCGACGAACCCGCCGGAGGACTCGGCGGCGCGGTCGTCGAGGGCATCAGAACCGCCGGGTCGGACTGGATCGTCGTCATGGACGGCGACTGCCAGCACCCCCCGTCCCTGGTCCCCGAACTCGTCGCCACCGGCGAGCGGACCGGCGCCGGACTCGTCGTCGCCTCCCGGTACATCGAGGGCGGCAGCCGCGCCGGACTCGCGGGCGGCTACCGGGTCGCCGTCTCCCGTCTCGCCACCTGGCTCACCAAATCCCTCTTCCCGCGCCGCCTGCACGGCATCAGCGACCCCATGAGCGGCTTCTTCGCCATCCGCCGCTCCGCCGTCACCGCCGAGATCCTCAAGCCCCTCGGCTACAAGATCCTCCTCGAACTCGCCGTCCGCAGCCGCCCCCGCCGGGTCAGCGAGGTGCCGTTCGTCTTCCAGGACCGCTACGCCGGGGAGTCCAAGTCCACCGCCCGCGAGGGCCTGCGCTTCCTGCGCCATCTCGGCGGACTGCGCACCGCCTCCCCGGTCGCCCGGATGGCCGTCTTCGGGCTGATCGGCGCCACCGGCTTCCTGCCCAATCTGCTGGGCCTGTGGGGCCTGACCACCGCGGGGATGCACTATGTGCCCGCCGAGGTGGTCGCCAATCAGTTCGGCGTCGCCTGGAACTTCCTGCTCATCGAGCGGCTGCTGTTCCGCGACCGCCGCCACTTCCGCCGCTGGTGGGACCGGCTCGGCCGGTTCGCCCTGCTCGCCAACGCCGATCTGCTGCTGCGCATCCCGCTGATCGCGCTGCTGGTCGGCCGATTCGACATGGAGGCACTGCCCGCCACCGCGCTCGCGCTGGTGACGACATTCGTCCTGCGCTTCATCGGGACCGAGGCGCTGGTCTATCTGCCCCGCAGGGGAACACGGGGCGACCGGGAAGAGAGCGGTACAGCAAGGGAGAGCCGAGTGAACGAGACCAGTGTGACCAGCAGCAGCGAGGGGAGAGCCGCATGAGACGTACCGGACGTACCAGACGTACCGGACGCGGCGGGGGGCGCCACAGAACCGCCACCGCGCTGCTCGCCGTCGCCGGACTGACCGGCGGACTGCTGCTCACCTCACCGCAGTCCGCGTCCGCCGCCAACCTCATCACCAACCCCGGCTTCGAGACACCCGGCGGCGGTGACATGCCCGCCTGCTGGTCCAAGTCCGGGTGGGGCGACAACGACTTCACCTTCGAGACCACCTCCGACGCCCACTCCGGCGACAGCGCGATGAAGGTCACCCTCACCCGCCGCGCCGACGGCGACCGCAAGGCGATGCTCACCGAGTCCGCGGCGTGCGCGCCCGTCGTCACCGCCGGCAAGCAGTACGACCTCTCCCTCTGGTACAAGACGACCACCCCCGACGCCAACATCACCCTCTTCCGCCACGACACCACCGCCGGCTGGCAGTACTGGACCGACCTCAAGACCCTCGACATGGCCGCCACTTGGACCGAGGCGGGCGTCCGCACCCCCGAGATCCCGGCCGGCACCGACCGCATCACCTGGGGCGTCTCCGTCTACGGCACCGGCTCCGCCACCACCGACGACTACACCATGGAGCAGGTCGCCGACCCGATGCCGCAGCCCGAGTGCACCGGCACCGCCGAGGAGTGCGCCAACGGCCGCTGGGACGTCCTCCCGGTGCAGAACCCGGTCCGCTCCATGCACTCCGTCGTTCTGCACAACGGCAAGGTGCTGCTCATCGCGGGCTCCGGCAACGACCCGACGATGTTCGAGGCCGGCACCTTCACCTCCGCCGTCTACGACCCCGCCGACGGCAGCTACGAGGTCATCCCCACCCCCAAGGACATGTTCTGCGCCGGCCATGTCCAGCTCCAGGACGGCCGGGTGCTCATCATGAGCGGCAACAAGGGCTATCCGTCGGCCGACGGCACCATCGGCTACCAGGGCTACAAGGACTCGTACCTCTTCGACCCCGACACCGAGACGTACATCAAGACCAACGACATGAACGACGGCCACTGGTACCCGTCGGCGACGATCCTCGGCAACGGTGACGTGCTCTCCTTCGGCGGCCTGAAGGAGGACTCCACCGGGGCCGTCTCCGCCGAACGCTGGTCCGCCGCCGAGGAGAAGTGGCTGCCGCTCTGGCAGGTCAACCAGACCTGGTCCTACTGGGGCCTGTACCCGTCGATGATCCTGATGCAGGACGGCCGCCTCTTCTACTCCGGCAGCCATGTCTTCGGCAACAACATCCCCGGCACCGGCTCCGCCATCTACGACTACGACGCCAACACGATCACCCAGACCCCCGGCCTCCAGAACAAGGACGAGCGCGACCAGTCGGCCAGCGTGCTGCTGCCTCCGGCCCAGGACCAGAAGGTCCTCACCCTCGGCGGCGGCAACATCGACTCCAACCCCGAGGCCAACCGCCTCACCGACGTCATCGACCTGAAGGACCCTGACCCCTCGTACGTCGCCGGACCGCCCATCCCGCAGGGCACCGTCGACATGGGCGCCGGGCCCGTCCCGCAGACCGGCGACCAGGGCAAGATGTACCTCTCCGCGGTCCTGCTGCCCGACGGCAAGGTCCTGGAGACCGGCGGCGCCCTGCACAACCGGGCCAACCCGGTCTTCGAGTCCTCCCTCTACGACCCCGAGACCAACACCTTCGACCCCGTGGCCGCCGACCCCGAGGCCCGCGGCTACCACTCCTCCGCGTTCCTGCTGCCCGACGGCCGGGTGATGACCACCGGCGACAACCCGGGCAACGGCACCTGGAACCACAACGTCTCGATCTACACCCCGCCCTACCTGCTGCGCGGCGACCGCCCCGCCATCACCTCGGTCATCGACACCGAGTGGAACTACGGCGACACCCAGCGGATCACGGTGGACCGGCCCATCGCCAAGGCGGAACTGATCCGCCCGGCCGCCGTCACCCACTCCTCCGACCCCAACCAGCGCTTCGTGGACCTGCCCCTGACGGTCGACGGCAACAACATCGACCTCAACGTCACCAGCAACCCCAACCTCGCCCCGCCCGGCTGGTACATGCTCTTCGCGGTGGACGCGGCCGGGGTCCCGTCGGTGGCGAAGTGGGTCCACCTCCAGGGCCCGCAGGCCCTCGCCGCGACCGACGCGTCCGCCCATGTCCACGACTTCGCCGACGACCTGACCGGCAAGGTCACCAAGCCCGGCAAGAAGCGCGCCTCGGCCCCGGTCTCCCCGACCATCTCCGGCTGCGACCGCCACTACGGCTCCGCCAACGTCTGCGTCCCGACAGCCTTCCCGGCGGACGTGAAGACCACCACGAAGGCCCGCTGCGCGTGGCTGGCCGCCAACGACTACGGCCGCCTGAAACTCAACGGCAAGGACGACCCCCTCCGCCTGGACCCGAACCGCGACGGGGTGGCCTGCGGGAAGGGGGATGTGCGGCGCAGGTAGACAGAGGCACGATTGCGGGTGGGCGGGGACAGCACCCTGCTTTCAGGGGCGCGGGGAACTGCGCAACCGCCCCCACCCACCCGCACCAGACCACCGACCGCACCCCCGTCAGGGGCGCGGGGAACTGCGCGATCAGCCACGACGCACCCGCACCCGCCCCCTACCGAGACCGCCCCTTCACAGCCCTCTCCACAATCGCCCTCAACTGATCATGATGCGCCCCCTTCCAATACGCCCGCCCACACTCCTCACACCGGGCGAACACCTCATAGGACCGCTCGGTCCCACCCTTCAACTGCCCCGCCACCTCCCCCTTCGTCGCCGCCCGGAGCGGGCCGTTGCACGCCGTGCAGCGCGACCACGGGCGCAGTTCGGGAGCGAACCGGTCGAGGATGTCGTCGAGCTGTTCCTCGGGCCGCGTGCTGTACACGAACGCCCCCGCCCACAGCTCCCGCCGCCGCAGCAACCCCCGGTCCCGGCTCAGCAGCACCCGCCGCTCCGCCGCCGACCGCGCGGCCAGCGCGGGATCCCCCGGGTCCGCCGACGAGTACGCCGCGTCCACCCCGAGCAGCCGCAGCCGCCGCGCCAGCGTCCCCAGATGGACGTCCAGCAGAAACCGCAGCGGAGCGCCCGGCACCCGCTGCGGACGCGCCACCGGCCGGACGTCCACCCGCTCGCCGTCCGCCGGAACATGCCCCACCGGCACCTCCCGCCCGTCCACCACCAGCGCGCCCACCTCGGTGAGCGGCACGCCCAGCGACTCGATGACATGGCCCAGCGTGGACACCCCGTCCACGGCGAGCGCGCTCACCCCCGAGCGCCGGGCATGCGGCACGAACAGGGCCAGCCCGGGGGCGACTTCGACCAGGATCTCGGGTCCGTTCACATCCGTCACACCCGTCAGGATGGCACGCGGACGGCGTAGCGCCTCAGGGGTTTTCGCGCGGCGCGGGACCCTGGGCCAGGATGTCCACGGCCCGGTCGAAGAGCGCCGGGAGGTCCTCGCGGCAGCCGTTCTCGGCCCAGTACAGGGACGCCTCCATCATCCCGCCGACCAGGGCCATCGCCCAGATCCGGACCTCCAGGGAGCCGGGGTCGCGGCCGGTGCGCTCGCCGATGGCCCGGCACAGCACCCCGCCCGTGGCGGACATGCTCTCCACGGCCCGCGACCGCACCGCCGGTACCTCCAGCATCAGCCGCATCCGCAGCCGGACCAGTTCGGGGCTCTCCGCGAGCCCCAGGGTGACCGCCCGCCGCACCAGGAACCGCAGCGACTCCACCAGCGGCTCGTCCGCGGGCCGCCGCCGCAGATCGTCCAGCATCAGCGGGTCGTACTCGTCCGTGAGGACGATGTCCTCCTTGGTCGGGAAGTAGCGGAAGACGGTCGACGGGGACACCTCCGCCCGGTCCGCGATCTGCTCGATCGTGGTGGCGTCGTAGCCCTGCTCCCCGACCAGTTCGTAGGTCGCCGTGCGGATCGCCGTCCGGGTCTTGATCTTCTTCCGTTCACGGAGTCCCAGCGGGGGGCGGTCGGCGGGGGAGGTGGTCTGTGCGGCCGTCATAGGGGTCATTGTCGGGCATCCGCCGGGACCGCGGCCATGGCCGGGATGTCGTCCCCGGCGGGTTCCGCTTCCGGAGCGCCGGGCAGCAGGGCCGCCGTCAGCAGGGCCGTGACGAGGGCCGCGATCCCGCACACCAGCAGCACCAGGACCATGCCGTGGACGTAGGCCGCGTCGGCGGAGCCGGTCAGGGCGGGGACGCCGGAGCGCTCGGCGGTCAGATGGGCGGCGACCACCGACTCCCGCGCGGTGTCCGCGGCGGACCCGGTCAGCGCGGAGACGTCCAGCCGGTCCCGGAAGGCGGTGGCGAGGAGGCTGCCCAGGGCGGCGATACCGATCGCGCCGCCGACCTGGCGCAGGGTCATCAGGAGCCCCGCGCCGCTGCCGGCCCGGTCGCGCGGGAGGCGCCCGATGGCCCCGTCCATCGCCGGGACGATGGAGAGGCCGAAGCCGAGCCCGGCGATGGTCAGCCACAGCGCGGTGAAGCCGTAGCCGGAGCCGATGGTGGTGCGGGTGCCGAGCAGCGCGGCGAACGCCAGCACCACCAGCCCCGCCGTGACCACCGCGCGCGGCCCGAACCGGGTGGTGAGCGGCTGCGCGGCCCGCGCGGCGACGATCAGCCCGGCGCCCATCGGCAGCAGCCGCAGCCCGGTGCCGAAGGCGTCGTTGCCGAGGACGGTCTGGAGGTACTGCGGGAGGACGAACAGCAGGCCGGAGAGGATGAAGGTGACCAGGGTCGCGGCGAGCGCGTTCAGCAGGAAGCCGCGCCGGGTGAGCAGGGTCAGATCGAGCATGGGCCGGACGGCCTTGCGCTCGCGCAGCACCAGCAGGGTGAGCAGCACCAGCGCCCCCGCGAGCGGCCCGAGCACCAGCGTGTCGCCCCAGCCCTTCACGGGCGCCTCGATGATGGCGTAGATCAGCGCGCCCAGGCCCAGCGCGGTGAGCGCGGTGGAGACGAGGTCGACCCGGGGGGAGGCGGGGTCGCGGGTCTCGGGCAGCAGGAAGACGCAGGCGGCGATGGTGAGGGCGACCATCGGGACGTTGATCAGGAAGACCGAGCCCCACCAGAAGTGGTTCAGCAGCCAGCCGCCGATGATCGGGCCGAGCGGCATGCCGAGCGCGGCGGCGGCCGAGTTGATGGCGACGGCCCGGGTCCGCTCGGCCCCGCTGAACAGCGACGGCAGCACGGACAGCGCCAGCGGCATCACCAGCGCGCCGCCCATGCCCATCACCGCGCGGCCGACGATCACCCAGGTCACATCGGGGGCCAGGGTGCCCACCACCGATCCGGCCAGGAAGATCGCGAGCCCGGTGATCAGCATCCGGCGCCGCCCGAACCGGTCGCCGAGCAGCCCGGCGGGCAGCATCAGCGCCGCGAAGACGACGACGTACGCGTCCGCCATCCACTGCTGCTGGCCGGTGGTCGCGTCGAGGTCGGAGGCCATGGTCGGCAGGGCGACATTGAGGATCGTCATATCGAAGCCGAGCGTCAGCATGCTCGTGACCAGCGCGGCCAGCGCCCACCAGCGCCGGCGATCGGGAGGGGTGTCCTGAGAGGGAGTGACAGTAGCCATGAAATGACAGTTACTCTCAAAATCAAGTTACTGTCAACGAGGGGATGAACGGATCGACAAGAAAGGGCCACGGCTCGTGAGGAGCCGTGGCCCGATGGGAGGGGGCGGGGAGGGGGCTACGCGTGCTGGTACGCCACCAGGGAGATCCCCACGTAGTGCACGACGAACGCCGCCAGGGTGAAGGAGTGGAACACCTCGTGGAAGCCGAACCAGCGCGGTGACGGATTCGGGCGCTTCATGCCGTAGATCACACCGCCCGCGCTGTACAGCAGACCGCCGACGACGACCAGGACCAGGACCGCGATCCCGCCCGTGCGCAGGAAGTCCGGGAGGAAGAAGACGGCCGCCCAGCCCATCGCGACGTAGCAGGGGGTGTAGAGCCAGCGCGGGGCGCCGACCCAGAAGACCCGGAAGGCGATCCCGGCCAGCGCCGCCACCCAGATGCCCCAGAGCAGCCACTGCCCCTTGGCCTCCGGCAGGAGCAGCATGGTGAGCGGGGTGTAGGTGCCCGCGATGATCAGAAAGATGTTCGAATGGTCCAGACGGCGGAGGATGCCGTCCATGCGCGGGCTCCAGTCGCCCCGGTGGTAGAGCGCGCTCACCCCGAACAGCAGACAGGCCGTCAGGGCGTAGATCGCGCAGGCCAGCCGGGCGCGCGGGGATTCCGCCAGCGCGGTGAGCGCCAGCCCCGCCACGATCACCGCCGGGAACATCGCCAGATGCAGCCAGCCGCGCAGCTTCGGCTTGACCGGATGCGGAAGGGAGAGGGCGGCGGAGACGCGATCGGCGACCGTCGTCGTGTCCTTCGGCGCGTCGGAGGCAGGCGCAGTCATGCGCCGATGGTAGCGACGCCACGGTAAGCCGTGGGTCAGCGAGTCCCCCAAGGGCCGGTCATGCGAACTCAACGTGTACGCAAAGGGACGGTTGGAAACACAGGGTGACGTGTGATTCCTCACGCCGCTCAGGTGTGCGGTCCTCTGGACAGATGGGCATGCAGCTCGCATGATCAGATGAGTGCGGTCGGCACCGGATGAGCGCCAAGTGCAGCACGAGTGCAGCTAGCTGCGAAGCATCCGGGCCGCAGCCCCCACGGGGCAGAACAGACAGAAACCCTCAACAAGGAGCGATCGTGGCGCGCGATATCGCGGCTCCCCCCGTCATCCCGACCCGACACCAGGAACTGATCTCGTGGGTCAACGAGATCGCCGAACTGACCGAACCGGACAGCGTCGTCTGGTGTGACGGATCCGAGGCGGAGTACGACCGCCTCTGCGAGGAACTGGTCGACAAGGGCACCTTCCGCAGGCTCGACCCGATCAAGCGCCCCAACTCCTACTACGCGGCCTCCGACCCCACCGATGTCGCCCGCGTCGAGGACCGCACCTTCATCTGCTCCGAGAAGGAGGAGGACGCAGGCCCCACCAACCACTGGAAGGCCCCCGCCGAGATGCGGGAGATCTTCCGTGGGGACCAGGGCCTGTTCCGCGGCTCCATGCGCGGCCGGACGATGTACGTCGTCCCCTTCTGCATGGGCCCCCTCGGCTCACCGCTGTCCGCCATCGGGGTCGAGATCACCGACTCGGCGTACGTCGCCGTCGCCATGCGCACCATGACCCGCATGGGCCAGCCGGTCCTGGACGAGCTGGGCTCCGAGGGCTTCTTCGTGAAGGCCGTGCACACCCTCGGCGCCCCCCTGGCCCCGGGCCAGGCCGATGTCCCCTGGCCCTGCAACTCCACCAAGTACATCTCCCACTTCCCCGAGACCCGCGAGATCTGGTCCTACGGCTCCGGCTACGGCGGCAACGCCCTGCTCGGCAAGAAGTGCTACGCCCTGCGGATCGCCTCCGTCATGGCCCGCGACGAGGGCTGGCTCGCCGAGCACATGCTGATCCTCAAGCTCACCCCGCCCACCGGCGCCCCGAAGTACGTCGCCGCCGCCTTCCCCTCCGCCTGCGGCAAGACCAACCTCGCCATGCTGGAGCCGACCATCTCCCACTGGACCGTGGAGACCATCGGCGACGACATCGCCTGGATGCGCTTCGGCGAGGACGGCCGCCTCTACGCCATCAACCCCGAGGCCGGTTTCTTCGGCGTCGCCCCCGGCACCGGCGAGCACACCAACGCCAACGCCATGAAGACCCTCTGGGGCAACTCCGTCTTCACCAATGTCGCCCTCACCGACGACAACGACATCTGGTGGGAGGGCATGACCGAGGAGACCCCGGCCCACCTCACCGACTGGAAGGGCAACGACTGGACGCCGTCCTCCGACGCCCCGGCCGCCCACCCCAACGCCCGCTTCACCGTCCCGGCGTCCCAGTGCCCGATCATCGCGCCCGAGTGGGAGGACCCCCGGGGCGTCCCGATCTCCGCGATCCTCTTCGGCGGGCGGCGCGCCACCGCCGTCCCCCTGGTCACCGAGTCCTTCGACTGGAACCACGGCGTCTTCCTCGGCGCGAACGTGGCCTCCGAGAAGACCGCCGCGGCCGAGGGCAAGGTCGGCGAACTGCGCCGCGACCCGTTCGCCATGCTGCCCTTCTGCGGCTACAACATGGGCGACTACATGGGCCACTGGGTCGATGTCGCCAAGGACAAGGACGCCTCGAAGCTCCCGAAGATCTACTACGTCAACTGGTTCCGCAAGAACGACGAGGGCGAGTTCGTCTGGCCCGGCTTCGGCGAGAACGCGCGCGTCCTGAAGTGGATCGTGGAGCGGCTGGACGGCCGGGCCGAGGGCGTCGAGACCCCGATCGGCGTCCTGCCGACCGCTGCCGCGCTGGACACGGACGGGCTGGACCTCGCGGCCGAGGACCTGGAGTACCTGCTCACCGTCGACAAGGAGATCTGGCGCGAGGAGGCGGCGCTGGTTCCCGAGCACCTGAACACCTTCGGCGATCACACGCCGAAGGAGCTGTGGGACGAGTACCGGGCGCTGGTCGCCCGACTGGGGTAACGGTCCCCTTTGGCTCCGCGGTCGGCTGCGAACCGACAGTGCCCTGACCAGCGTTATCGTCACGGCCGGCCGCGGATTTTTCGGCGGGGCCGCGCCCAGTGTCGTGCGTGGTTCTGTGAGCCCGTCCTTTTCTCTCCGTCCGCCCCGACGGAGGGGAGGGGCGGGCTCTCGCCGTTGGGGGTGGGGTTGCGGGCCGGGTGCGGGGTTGTGGTCGCTCTTCGCGCAGTTCCCCGCGCCCCTAAAAGCCGATGCAGTCCCCGCGTTCCCAACAGTCCCCGTGCTGCTGAAGACCTATCTGCCTTACTGTGAGCGGTCCTCCAAGTAGCGCGTATGCGACTCCTGGCGTCTTGCCTCCGTTTCTCTCAACGCTGTCGCCAGTCGTTGGGCCTCCTCGTTGAGGACGGTCAGTTGGCGTTCCAGGTGGTGTTCCGGGGGGTCCTGGCCCGGGGTCATGCGGTGCCACCAGCGGGTGCGGACGAAGGTGTCCACCGCTTCCGGGATGTCCTGGCGGACCGCACGGGAGACGGTGTGCACGCCCTCGGGGTCACCGGCGAGGATCTCGGCGACCCAGCCCGGGTCCAGGAGGGCGTCCAGGAGGTCGGTCAGGGTGCGCAGGCGGGTCGCGGTGGCCGGGGGGAGGTCCACGTCGGAGAGGTAGTCCTGGAGTTTGGTGAAGTCGGCGCGGATCTCGGTCAGTTGGGCCGAGGGGTCGGGGAAGTCGGGGAGCGCGGGGCGCTGCGGTGGGGCGATCAGGGCGCCCGCGCCGTAGAGGCCGAGGACGACGACCGGCCAGTACGGGCCCGCGACCCCGGTGAAGGTGAGGACCAGGCCGAGCAGACCGCAGACGCTGCCGGTGATGTTCTTGCGGGACTCCAGGTAGGTCCCCAGACGGCCGACGAGCCTATTGGTAGCCACGGATCTCCTCGAAGGCGCCGTCCAGGGAGCCCTGCTGGGCGTCGAAGAGACGGCCGCCGGTCAGGTCGGCGATGTGCTCCAGCTCCTCGCGGGAGGAGTCGCCGAAGAGGATGGGGAAGACGGGGGTCTGCCGGGCGGTGGTGTCGAGCCCGGCGTAGAAGCCGTCGAAGTCGTCGGCGGCGGCGCCCGCGGTGTTCTCGCCGTCCGTCATCAGCACGATCGAGGTGAAGGTGTCCCGGTCGGTGCTCAGATGGTCGTACGCCTTCTCCAGGGAGGTGTAGATCGCGGTGTCGCCCTCGGCCGCCAGGGCCTCGGCGTCCCGGCGGATGGCCTCGCGGCCCGCGTCGGGGTCGGCCGGGTCCAGGACATGGGTGCGCACGCTCTTCACCGCCGACCCGAAGGGCATCAGGGTGACCTCCTCGCGCTCGCGGAAATCGCCGGTCAGGGCGGTGAGGGCGCTCTTGAGGCGGTCGAGGCGGTCGCCCTGCATGGAGCCGGAGGTGTCGAGGACGTAGACCGTCCGTGAGGGGCGGCGCAGTTCGTTCTCGTAGGAGTCGAGGAGGCCGTCGGCCACGGAGCGGGTGCCGGGGAAGGGGAGTTCGCGGCGGCGGTCCGTGTCCAGGCCGGGGGCGGGGGAGACGGCGGGGACGACCGGGCGGCGGTGGGTGCGCTCGGTGATCTCGCGCTGGATCTCCGGGGTGCGCAGGGCCTCGGTGAGGCGGCGGACGTCGTCGCGGGCCGACTTCGGGGAGGCGGCGAGGGAGGAGAGCGGGTAGTCGGCGGTGAGGACGCCGTCGGCCGGGCGGATGACGGTGAGGCCGGGCAGGCCGGTGAGGACGGACTCGTAGTTCAGCAGGGCGTCGACGGTGCCGCGCCGGTCGTACGCCTCGGCCAGCCAGCCCGAGGAGCCGGAGGTCAGCTTCTGGCCCCGGAAGAACTCCTTCAGGCGGGGCGCCGCCTTCGCCACATCGGCGTCGGTGAGCGCGGACTGCGCGCCGGAGAGCGCCGAGGCGACCGAGACCAGGGTGGCGAAGCCGGAGTGGGAGCGGGCCGGGTCGGTCATGCCGTAGGTCAGTCCGCTGTCCCGGACCGCCTCCTCGATCTGCGTCCAGGTCACGTCGGCCGGGTCCCAGCCCAGTGTGCGGACGGTGTCGGACCGGACGCCGATGGCGACCGGGCTGGACATCACCGAGGTCTCCGAGACGATCCTCTCCGCCGCCTCGGGCCGCAGCCGCAGCGAGTCGTTGGAGGCCAGCCAGACGGCGTCGTAGGCGGTGTCGGCCCTGCCCCCGGCGATCAGGTCGACCGCGTCGAGGGTGCCCATGTAGGTGGGCTTGACGGTGATGCCGGTGTCCCGGCGGATCAGATCGAGGACCGGGGTCATGTCGCTCAGCTCGCTGGAGGCGAGGACGCGCAGGGTGCCCTCCTCGTAGGTCGGCTCGGGCGTCGGGTCGGAGGTGTCGGTCACCGAGCAGCCGGTGAGCAGGGCGAGCCCGGCGAGGGCGGCGGCGATACGGCGGCGGCGTCCCATCAGCGGTCCCCTCCGTCGAGCGCGCCCCGGGAGCGGCTGCGCTCCAGATAGGCCCCGGCGTGCTGGAGTTCGGCGGTGAGGGACTCGACGGTGTTCGCCATGACCTCGGTGGCCTGCACCTTGTAGGAGTCGATGGCGTCGAGCGTGCGGTAGATCTGCTGGAACGCGGCGCGCAGGGTCTCGGCGCCGACCGCCGGGTCCGCCGCGATCCGCTGGATCTCGCCGCTCTGCGTGGACAGCATCTCGGCGTTGGCCCGGATCAGATCCTCCGTCGTCCCGCGCAGGGCGTTGACCTGCTCGACGACCTTCTTCTGATGGTCCAGCGCGGACGCCAGCATCACCGAGATCCGCAGCGCGGAGACGGTGGTGGTGGCGGCCCGGTCGACGCCCTTGATCAGCTCGTCGTTGTTGCGGCGGACGACATCCATGGCCAGATAGCCCTGGGCGCAGACCGCGAGCTGGGTCAGCAGATCCTGGTGCTTCTGCCGGACCGGGAAGAGGACGTCGGCGCGGAGCGAGTCGGCGGCCTGGGGCTCGCCGGTGCCCTCCACGCCCGTGATGTGCGCGGCGACGGCGGTGTCCAGCGCCTCGGTCAGCACCACGTACTCCTGGAGCTTGCCCATGGTCTCCCAGAGCCGGACCCGCTCGGTCTGCAACGCGGCGTTGTCACGGCGCAGTTCGTCCTGCCCGCCGCGCAGCGAGCCGACGATCCGGTTGAGGGTGGACTGCGCGGAGGCGTACTTGGCGAGATGGTCGCGCAGCTTGTTGCCGCCCGGCAGCCGGGACAGGAACCTGCGGCCCTTGGCGGCGGGCAGATCGCGCGGGTCGAGATCCTCCACCACCCGGCGCAGCTCGACCAGCGACCCGGCCACCTTCGCCGACGGGTCCCCGCCCTTGCCGGGCAGGGAACGCACCGTCCGCTCCAGCATCCGGTTGGACTGGGCGGCGGCGGCCCGCATCTCCCCGGCGCCCAGCGCGGTGATCTCACCGACCTTGCCGGCGAACTCGGGGGAGCGGGCGTCGAGCGCCGCGAGCCCCGCCACATAGTCGGCGGCCTTGCGGGCCATCTCCACGCGGACGCCCTCTTCCACCGGGACCAGCCCGCCCGCCTTCTCCCGGGGCACCGCGGCCACCGGCTCGGGCGGGGTGAGGGTGAAGGTCTCCTCGCTGCTGCGACTGCTGTTCTGGCTGGTGCTGGCCCCGAGGAAGCCGTCGAACCCGCCGGTGCCGTGGATGTCGTTCATGCTCACTGTCCCCCTCATCCGCGCGCCCGGCGGGCCATCTCGCGCAGCACCGCGGAGGTGGGCACGGGCGCCTGCCGGACGCCGGTCAGCTTCTGGTTGAGATAGTCGGTGCGGTCCGTGGTGGCCTCGATGAACTCGGGGGCCGCGCCCTGCGGCCGGAACCCGTGCTCGACCGCCAGCTTCCGCAGCACCGGATCGGTGCTGAGCAACTCGCCGATCCGCCGCCCGTCGTCGGTCAGCGGGACGACGGTGTGGTCGCTGTTGACGGTGGTGTCCGGGTAGAGCACGACCAGGTCGTCGATGCCCTGACCGGCCGTCAGCAGCGCGGCGACCTGCGACTCGTAGACCCACACCAGCGGGTTCCCGGCGCCGCTGACGAAGTCCCGGAAGGCGGCGTCGGAACTGGACTGCTGGGCGCCCTGCACACTGACCAGCTTGCGCAGCAGGGGCGCGGTGCGGTCGACATCGGCGTCGGAGGCCACGACCCGTCCGTCATTGGCGACATAGGAGGTGGCCGCGAGGTAGAGGGCGCCGGAGTTGGAGGTCTCGGGGTCGGTGGTGGCGATGGACAGGGTGCCGGTCAGCTCCCCGTACGCGTCGGCGCCCTTGAGGTCCTGCCACCGCTCGTCGTCCTCGGCCGCCGCCAGGAAGGCGCCCATCCGCAGTGTGCCCCGGTGCGCGTCGACGGTGGCGAGGCCGCTCCGCTCCAGCACGTCGGCGGCGTTCTGGTGGGCGACGACGACCAGCGGCGAGTAGAAGGGGCGGGGCAGCGGCTGCTGCACATTCAGCTTCGCGGCCAGTTCGTCGGCGGGCGCCTGGCTGGAGGGGAAGGCGAACGCGTACCCCTTGAGGTCCAGCCCGTCCATGGCCCAGGACCCGGAGGGCTCGGCCTCGACCGCGTACCCCTGGGCCGCCAGTGCCTCCACGACCTGCTGATCGGCGAAGAACTCGGCCTTCTCCGACCCGATGACGGCCTGCACGGTCTTCGTTGCCGTGCCGTCGTCCTCCGTCCGGCCCGCGAGAACGGCGGCCACCACGCCGCCGATCAGCAGTACCGCGAGGACTGTTCCAGTGATTCGTCTCACCTGACGGAGCGTGCACCCGGAACCCAACGTTCCCCATTTCACGGGGTGAACGAGAGGTGACGTACCGGTCCCGGATCGTCACGACTTCAACAGAGGGTGCCCGCCTTTAGGGGCGCGGGGAACTGCGCGACCAGCCCCCACCGGCCCGCACCCGCCCCACAAACAAAAAAGTGGCACCCGGTCCGCGCGTCTCTGCGGGCGCACGCGGACCGGGGCCGTTCAAGCGACCCCCGCCGGGGTTACCCGGCGAGACTCGGTTCCCGAGCGGCAGCGATGCTCGCGGCGTGCACATCCATCCGCCCCGCCACCAGAACCACCACCCCCGTGTCCGCCCGCGACGCGGCGACGACCAGCGCCCGCCCGGCGAGGGCGTGCGCCCGGGAGTGCAGTACCGAGGGATCGGCGGACGCCCCGGAGGGAACCGCGCGGACCGGCGCGACCCCGCCCCGCAACCGCGCCACCTGTTCCGCGAGCCGTTCGGCGGCGGTGTCCAGATCGGTGGACGGGGCCGCCGCGCGCAGCTCGTCGGTGACGGCGAGCAGTGCCGCGAGATGGCCCGCGAGCTGGATGTCCAGCTCTTCCTCACGGGACCGGTGGGGGAAGTCGGAGGTGGGGGCGCCGGCCACCGTGCTGTGGACCGACTTGGTGCGGATCGGTTCGTACATGGATGGCCTCCTGTGCTCTGACAGAAACCATCCTACCTTGGATTGAGTCTAAACAAGGCCCCGTCGAAGGGATCGCCGAAGCGGTCACCGAAGGGATCAGAGCTGCCCGTACCCGTCCAGGAAGTTCCCGATCCGGGTGACCGCGTCCTTCAGATCCGCCGCGGCGGGCAGGGTCACCACCCGGAAGTGATCGGGTTCGGGCCAGTTGAAGCCGGTGCCGTGGACGACCATGATCTTCTCGCGGCGCAGCAGATCCAGCACCATCTGCCGGTCGTCCTTGATCCGGAACACCTTGGGGTCGAGCCTCGGGAAGAGGTACAGCGCCCCCTTGGGGCGGACGCAGGTCACCCCGGGGATCTGGGTGAGGGCCTCGTAGGCGACATCGAGCTGTTCCTTGAGCCGCCCGCCCGGCAGCACCAGGTCGGCGATGGACTGGCGTCCGCTGAGCGCGGCGGCCACCCCGTGCTGGCCCGGCATATTGGCGCAGAGCCGCATATTGGCCAGGATCGTCAGGCCCTCGATGTACGACTGGGCGTGGGCGCGCGGGCCGGAGACCGACATCCAGCCGACCCGGTACCCGGCCACCCGATACGCCTTGGACATCCCGTTGAAGGTGAGGGTCAGCAGATCGGGGGCGACGGCGGCGGTCGGGGTGTGCACGGCACTGTCGTAGAGGATCTTGTCGTAGATCTCGTCGGAGCAGACCAGGAGGTTGTGGCGGCGGGCGAGGTCGGTCAGCCCGCGCAGCGTCTCCTCGTCGTAGACGGCCCCCGTGGGATTGTTGGGGTTGATGATGACGAGGGCCTTGGTGCGGTCGGTGATCTTCCGCTCGATGTCGGTGAGATCGGGCATCCAGTCGGACTGCTCGTCGCAGCGGTAGTGCACGGCGGTGCCGCCGGACAGGGCGACGGCGGCGGTCCACAGGGGGTAGTCGGGCGCGGGGACGAGGACCTCGTCGCCGTCGTCCAGCAGGCCCTGCATCGCCATGGTGATCAGCTCGGAGACCCCGTTGCCGATGAAGACGTGCTCGACGTCGGTCTCGATGCCGAGGGTCTGGTTGTGCATGACGACCGCGCGGCGGGCGGCGAGGAGCCCCTTGGCGTCGCCGTAGCCATGGGCCGTGGAGACATTGCGGAGGACGTCCTCCAGGATCTCCGGGGGGCACTCGAAGCCGAACGCGGCCGGGTTGCCGGTGTTCAGCTTGAGGATGCGGTGACCGGCCGCCTCCAGCCGCATCGCCTCCTCAAGAACCGGGCCCCGGATCTCGTAACAGACGTTGGCGAGCTTGGTCGACTGGATCACCTGCATGTCAAGGAGCTTACGACCGGGTAGCGGGGCCCGCGTGGTGCTTTCCGCCACATGAGACACGGACGGGTCGCCCCTTGCGCGGAGGCGACCCGTCTTCGTCAGCCTGCCGCCGTCGGCGTCCGCCGTACCGCCCGTCCCGCCAGGACATCCGTGCGCCGGCCGTCCTCGATCACGAACCGTCCGTCGATCAGGACGTGCGGGATGCCCGTGGGCAGGGTGCGCGGCGCCTCGAAGGTCGAGCCCGCCGCGACCGTCGCCGCGTCGAAGAGCACCAGGTCGGCCCGGAAGCCCTCGCGGACCGTCCCCCGGTCCGGCAGCCGCAGCCGGGTCGCCGGGCGGGACGTCAGCCGGGCCACGCACTCCTCCAGCGACAGCACCCCCAGCTCCCGCACATACCGGCCGAGGTAGTGCGGGAAGGTGCCGTACGCCCGGGGGTGCGGTTTCGCGCCCTGGAGGATGCCGTCGGAGCCGCCGGTGTGCACGGCGTGCCGCATGATCAGGCGGACGTTCTCCTCGTGGCCCACGTGCTGGAGGATCGTCGGGCCGAGCCGGTCCTGCACCAGCAGCCGGTGCGCGGTCGTCCAGGGCGGCTCGGAGCGGGCGGCGGACGACTCGGCGATGGTGCGGCCGACGTACTGGGCGAGATCCGGGCTGGTCACGCCGGAGATCTCGATCGTCTCCCACTCCACCGGCACCCCGTGGCAGCCGTCCGAGCCGAGCACCTCCAGATGGTGCCGGATGCGCTCCGCCGTCTCCGGGTCGGTCAGCCGCCGCAGCGCCTCGGCCGGGCCGCCCTCGCTCGCCCAGCTCGGCAGCAGCGCGGCGAGGGTGGTGGAGCCGGGGGTGTAGGGGTAGGTGTCGAGGCTGATGTCGGCGCCGTCGGCCAGCGCCTCGTCCAGCAGGGCCAGCAGCTCGGGGGCGCGGCCCTTGTTCACCCCGAAGTTCATGGTGGCGTGCGCCAGGTGCAGGGCGCAGCCCGCCTCCCGGGTCAGCGCCACCATCTCCCGGTACGCCTCCAGCGCCCCGGCCCCGTAGGAGCGGTGGTGCGGGCAGTAGTAGCCGCCGTACGAGGCCACCACCCGGCACAGCTCGGTCAGCTCGGCGTCCTTGGCGTACATGCCCGGGGTGTAGGTCAGCCCCGACGACAGACCCACCGCGCCCTGCTCCAGACCCTCCGCGACCAGGCGTTTCATCCGGCCCAGCTCGGTCGCGGTGGGCTCCCGGTCCTCCCAGCCGACGGCCAGCGCGCGGACCGTGCCCTGCGGGATGAGGTAGGCCGCGTTGACGGCGATGCCCCGGTCCAGCCGGTCCAGGTACTCGCCGACCGACCGCCAGTCGAAGTCGAGGTCGTCGCCGTACCCGTTCCAGCCGGTGATCGCGGTGCGCACCTCGCCGAGGGTGCGGTCGTCCACCGGGGCGTACGACAGCCCGTCCTGGCCGATGACCTCCAGGGTGACGCCCTGGGCGGCCTTGGCGCTGTGGTCGGGGTCGCGCAGCAGCGCCAGATCGCTGTGCGCGTGCATGTCGATGAAGCCGGGGGCGAGGGTGAGGCCGTCCGCGTCCAGCTCCCGGGTCGCGGTGGGCCGCTGACAGCCGGACGCGGCGGCCTCCCGCACGATCGACACGATCCGGCCGCCGTCCACGACCACGTCCGCCCGGTAGGCGGGCGCCCCGGTGCCGTCGACGACATCCGCGTCCCTGATAACCAGCTCTGCCATGCTGCGGGGCCTCCTAGAAGAACGTGCGGATGTAGTCCACGACCGTGCCGTCCGCCTCCACGACCGGGATGAGCTGCCATTTGTCGAACGAGGTGCAGGGGTGGGACAGGCCCATGCCGAGCCAGTCCCCGACCTCCAGATCCGCGTCCGGGGCGGTGCTCAGCCAGCCGTGCTGGTCGGACAGACCGGTCACCTCGACGCCGGTCGCCGCCCTTTCCTTCCCGTCCCGGCGCACCACCTGGGCGAACGGGAGATGCAGGTCGTAGGCCGCGTCGCGCTTGCCCGCGTTCACGAACGCCTGGGCGGGGGTGGGGCGGGAGACGACCTGCGCCCAGAGGCGGAACGCGGGCTCCAGAGCGCCCTCCTCCGGGACCCGGTTGAAGGGGGTCAGCTCCCGGTAGTGCCCGTCGTCGTGCGACACGTACGCGCCCGAGCGCAGCAGCTTCAGCACCGGTACGGACAGCTCCGGGACTCCGGCGAAGACCTCGGCGACCGCGTCGAACCAGGCGCTGCCGCCCGCGCTCACCACGATCTCGTCCAGCCCGGCGAACCGGCCCGCCGCGTCCAGGTCCGCCGCCAGCGCCACCAGCCGCCGCAGATACGCCCGCACCCGCTCCGGGTCGGCGTCCGGCACCTCGCCCTCGTACCCGGCGACCCCGGCCAGGCGCAGGGTGGCGGTGGCGGCCACCGCGTCGGCGACGGCCCGGCACTCCGCCTCGCCGCGCGCCCCGGTGCGGGCCCCGTCCCCGGCGGCCAGCTCCACCACCACGTCCACCGGGCGGGACGACCCGCGCAGCGCCGCGTCCATCAGCTCCACCCCGCGCACGGAGTCGACGTAGCACAGGAAGCGGAAGCCGGGGTCGGCGGCCAGTTCGGCGGCGATCCAGCGCAGGGCGGCGGCGTCCACCAGCTCATTGGCGAGGAACACCCGCCCGACCCCGAACGCCCGCGCCACCCGCACCTGGTGGGGGAGGGCCAGGGTGATGCCCCAGGCCCCGTGCTCGATCTGACGGTGGAAGAGCTGCGGCGCCATGGAGGTCTTCCCGTGCGGCGCGAACACCAGCCCGTGGCGTGCGGTGTACGTCTCCATCAGCGCGAGGTTGTGCTCCAGGCGCTCGGCGGAGAGGGCGAGGACGGGGGTGGTGAAGCCGTCGGTGAACAGATTGCGGCGCTGGGCGGCGAGCGCGGCGACGGTGAGGCCGTCGGCGTCCGGGGGGAGGCCCTTGAAGCGGTGGTCGATCCGCTCCTCGGCGAGACCCGCCAGGCGGGCGGCCGGAGCGGCTGGGCCCGGGATGTCGGAGCCCGGGACGTCGCTGTCGTGGGCCATGGAGCCTCCCTGATCCGGTGCGTTGCATTGTCTGCAACACTCATTGCGTATGTCGCTTACTGCTGTCTAACATCTCGGCCAACGCGGGGTCAACGGAGCCGCCTCGCCACGCCCGAGGGAGCCACAGCATCGTGCCGGTCACCGGACCCACCACCCCCGACGTCGTGGACGTCGTAGCGCTCGGCGAGTCCATGGTCACGTTCCTTCCCTCCACACCGGGCCGCCTCGCCGACGTCTCGTCCTTCGAGCGGGGCATCGGCGGCGCCGAGTCCAACCTCGCCTGCGTGCTGGCCGCCGCCGGGCACTCCGCCCGCTGGGTCAGCCGGGTCGGCGCGGACCCCTTCGGCGACCATCTGGTGCGGGCCATCGGCGGCTACGGCGTCGACACCGCCGCCGTCCAGCGCGACCCCGGCCGCCCCACCGGCATCTACTTCCGCACCGCCGGCGACCGCGCCACCGACGCCCACGAGGTCGCCTACTACCGGGCGGGCTCGGCGGCCTCCGCGATGTCCCTCGCCAACGTCGACCAGGCCGCCGTACGGGCCGCCCGGATCCTGCACCTCTCCGGCATCACGGCCGCCCTGTCGCCCACCTGCCGCGACCTGCTGCACACACTCATGGCCCCCGCCGCCGACCGCCCCCTGATCTCCTTCGACGTCAACCACCGCCCCCGTCTGTGGTCCCGCACCGGCGACGGCCCCGCCCTCCTCCTCACCCTCGCCCGCACCGCCGACCTCGTCTTCCTCGGCCAGGACGAGGCGGAGGCCGCCTGGGGGGCGACCGGCGGCCCCGACCGGATCCGCGAACTGCTCCCGGAACCCCGGGTCCTGGTGGTCAAGGACGGCGGCACCGGAGCCACGGCGTACGTCCACCCGGACCCGGAGCCGGTCTTCGTGCCCGCCCCCCGCGTCGAGGTGGTCGCCGCGACCGGCGCCGGGGACGCCTTCGCCGCCGGGTTCCTCTCCGCCACCCTGCGCGGACTGCCCGTACGGGACCGGCTGCGGCACGGGCATCTGATGGCCGCCGCCGCCCTCACCGTCCCCGGCGATCTCGCCACGCCCCCCGGCCGCGCCCGCGCCGACCGCCTTGCCGCCCTCGACGACGAGGCGTGGGGGAGACTGCGACTCGGCCCCGGCTGGACCCACGCCGACGAACGGGCCGACGAGGAGGTACGAACCCCATGAGCCAGACCGTCGACCGCGCGCTCAGCATCCTTCCGCTGCTCGCCGAGGGCCCCGCAGACCTCGGGATGGTCGCCGAGCGGCTCGGGGTGCACAAGTCCACCGCACTGCGCCTGCTGCGCACCCTGCACGACCACGGCTTCGTCTACCGCCAGTCCGACCAGCGCTACCGGCTCGGCGCCCGGCTCTTCGCCCTCGCCCAGGAGGCGATGGAGAACCTGGACATCCGTGAGATCGCCCACCCCCACCTCGTCCGCCTCAACGAGAGCTGCGGCCACACCGTCCACCTCGCCGTCCACGAGGACGGCGAGGTGCTCTACATCGACAAGGTGGAGAGCCGCTACCCGGTGCGGATGTACTCCCGGATCGGCAAACCGGTCGCCATCACGGTCGCCGCCGTCGCCAAACTGCTGCTCGCCGACCTCCCCGAGCACGAGCGCCGCGCCCTCGCCGAGAAGCTCGACTACCCCATGTTCACGCCCCGTTCGACCCCCCACGCCGACGCCTTCCTCAAGGAGCTGGCCGCGGTGCGCGAACAGGGCTGGGCCACCGACCTCGGTGGCCACGAGGAGTCCATCAACTGCGTCGGCGCCCCCATCCGGGGCGCCGACGGCCGGGTCGTCGCCGCGATGTCGGTGTCCGCGCCCAATGTCGTCGTCACCGCCGACGAACTCCTCACCCTGCTCCCGCTGGTGCGCCGCACCGCCGACGCCATCAGCGGCGAGTACTCCGGCAGAACCCACGCCTAACGCACCCGAACCCGAGGACCAGGTAAAAGGCAATGACTGAGAAGACCGCCCTCACCCCGAAGACCCACACCACCCCGCCCGCGAAGTTCTCGCACGGCGTGAAGAAGGGCAACATCCTCCAGGTCGCCGGCCAGGTCGGCTTCCTCCCCGCCGTCGAGGGCCAGGCCCCGACCCCGGCCGGTCCCACCCTGCGCGAGCAGACCCTCCAGACCCTCGCCAACGTCAAGGCGATCCTGGAGGAGGGCGGCGCGAGCTGGGACGACGTGATGATGATCCGCGTCTACCTCACCGATGTCGACCACTTCGCCGAGATGAACGGGATCTACAACACCTACTTCGAGGAGCAGGGCCTCACCGCCCCGCCCGCCGCCCGCACCACGGTCTACGTCGGACTGCCCGCCGGTCTCCTCATCGAGATCGACGCGCTGGCCGTCCTCGGCTGACGGCCACTCCCTTCTCCTGGACACGCTCGTTGTGTCGGGTACCGGAAAGGCGACGGCCCCCGTGTCGACGGGGGCCGTCTGGGTACCGTGGTGATGTCGAGCCAGACAGGAGTCATCGTGTCGCAACGCGCAGATCAGCACATCGGCGCGCGGATCGCCGACTACCGCAAGATCCGTCACATGACGCAGGCGTCCCTCGCCCAGCGGGCCTATGTCTCCCACAGCTCCCTCGCCAAGGTGGAGGCCGGACTCGTCCCGGCGAGTCCCGCGCTGGTCGCCGCCACGGCCAGGGTCCTCCAGGTCGATGTCGCCGTGCTCAACGGGCAGCCTTACATGTCCCAGATGCGTCAGGACCAGATCGATCATCTGATAAGGCCGCTCGGCGAGGCGCTCGACCTCTACGACATCGAACCGGACCCCCACATCCGCCCCCGCCCCGTCGCCCATCTCGATATCGCCGTCACCACGCTGCTGCGGCACAACCGGCTGGCCGAGTACGGCCGGGTGGGGTCCGCTCTTCCCGGGCTGCTGGGCGAGCTGACCACCGCTCTGCACACCTTGCCCCAAGGGGAACAGCGGCGGCGCGTGGCAGCGGGCCTGGCCAACACCTACTGGGCCGCCCACGGCCTCGCCGACCGGCTGGGATACCCGGACCTGGCCTCGATCGCCCTGGACCGCATGGGATGGGTCGGAGTCCAGGCGGACGACCCGCTGCTGCTGGCCGTCCGCCACTACGCACGGAGCCTGCGGTATGTCCGCCGCAACAACCCGCGCGTCGGGCTCCTCCTGGTCGAACGGGGCCAGCAACTGGTCCAGCAGGCCGACGACCCGAGGTCGGTTCCAGCCCTGGCGGTGTCCGGGAAACTGCATCTGCGCGCCGCGTTCATCGCCGCGCGGGCGCAGGACCAGGACACGTCGGAGGGCCATCTGGACCTGGGCAAGGGTGCCGCGCGGCAGATCGGACGGGACGTACCGGAGACGTACTGGCTGTCCTTCGGGCCCACGGATGTGGCGCAGTACGAGGTCGAGACGAACGTCGACCTGAAGAACATGCCCGCCGCCGTGAAGGCGGCGAAGTCGCTTCGCTTCCCGGCCGGACACTCCCCCACCAGGGTCGGCCGCCATTTCATGGACCTCGGCCGCGCCTACGCGCACATGGGCAGGAACGAGCAGGCCCTGAACGCGCTGCTGCGCGCCCGCGGGACGGCGCCGCAACTGGTCCGCTACCACCCGACCGCGCGTGAAGTGGTCGGAGTCCTGGTCAGACGGCAACGGCGGCTGCCCGAGCAGCTCACCTCCCTCGCGGGCTGGGTCGGCATGGCGTGACCCAGCTCCGGTCCTCGACGGGACGTCCGTCGCGCTGGTCATCATGGCGATCTCGGCCGGTTCGATCTTCGCCTCGCACGTCAACGACGGCGGCTTCTGGATCGTCGCCAAGTACTTCGGCATCAGCGAGCGCGACACCCTGAAGACCTGGACCGTCCTGGAATCGGTGCTGTCGGTGGCCGGTTTCGCCGCGGCGGCGGCACTGAGCCTGTTCGTCTAGGCCGGACGGCCGGGATTTGGGCATCGTCGCCATAACGAAGTAGGGCCCGACTGTCTCTGACACAGGTTTGTCGACCATACTGCGGGGCTGTGGAGCAGCAGCGCATAGGTACGAGCAGTCAGCCCCTGGACGCCGGGGTCAACCCGGCGCACATCCCCGGGCTCACACAGCCCGCGCCGGCGGCGCCGGAGGACGGGGTCGAGGCGGCGGAGCACACGCCCGCCCCCGAGACCCCGGCCGAGGCCGAGGCCCCCGCGCCGGAGGAACCGGACACGGACGACGCGGAGGCCCCGGAGACGGCCGCCGCCGAGGACGCGGAGGCGGACGAGGACGAGGACGCGGAAACGGCCGGCGGCCCCGCGTTCGAGGCCGCCGACCGCCGTGCCCGGATCGTCGCCGACGCCGAGGGCGTCCGCCTCAGCCTCGACGAGGAGCGGTGCGAGTTCCGCTGGGACGAGATCGCCGCGGTGGAGACCGCGGCGGCCCGTTTCGGCAAGCGGTTCACCGTGACCGTGCACACCCCGGACCGCCGCTGGTACCCCATCGAGATCGAGGCCAAGGCCAAGTCGGACCACAAACAGTGGGACGACTCACTGGACGCGGTCCTCGACGCGTACTTCGACGAGGGCAAGAAGCCCGAACCGGACAAGGCCGAACCGGAGAAGGCCGAAGAGGAACCCAGCGCCTAGGCGCAGTACTGGGCTTCCTTCCCGATGGACCGGTACATGCAGTCCGCGTTCTCCAGCAACTGAAGAACGGCATCCCGGTTACGAGAGGTCTCCCGCTCGATCACCTCATCGGGCGGGTAGAACCCACCCCCGCTCGCCGTCCGCGGATACATCTCGAAGGTGTATCCGAAGATCTTCTGGTTGCCCCACAGCCAGTCGTCGATCGACCCGTCGGTGATGTAGAGGTCGCTCGACTGCTCCGGCGTGTACCCGTTGCTCGCCGCGAGTTTCTGCCCCACCGCGGCGAAGGCGTTGCGGTCGTCGGCGGTCATCCCGGGCGCGGTGTCGGAGTAGGTGTAGCCGTACGGCCAGAGCACCAGCTCGCTGTAGGTGTGGAAGTCCACGCCCGCGGTGATCTGCTGCTCGCCGCCGACGACCCGGCTGCGCACGAAGTCGGCCACCACCTTCACCTCGGGCGCCGACTCGGCGGCGGTCCCCCGGTAGGTCTCGGAGGAGGTGGAGCCGGAGGAGCCGCCGCAGCAGCCCCAGTTGTAGTTCCAGTTGCGGTTCATATCGGTGCCGACATACGACGAACCGGTGTTGGGCTGGCGGTTCTTGCGCCAGGACCGGTAGGTGCCGGTGGCGATGTCGTACTCGCCGCCGTCCGGGTTCATGTCCGGGATGATCCAGATCTCCCGGTTGTCGACCATGTTCTTGACCCGGGAGTCGGTGCTGTAGTCGGAGGTCAGCTCGCGCAGCAGATACAGCGCCATCTCGACGGTGAGGTGCTCGCGGGCGTGCTGGTGGTGGGTGAACAGCACCTCCGGTTCGGCCTCGTCGCTGGCCACGTTGTCGCTGATCTTGATGGCGACGATATTGCGGCCCTGGTAGGAGCGGCCGATCACGCGCTGGCTGGCGATGGCGGGGTTGGCGGCGACCAGGGTGTTGATCTGGGCCGTCATCTCCGCGTAGTTGTGGTACTGCGAGTCGGCGGTCGGGAAGTCGAGGAGCCGTACGTCGTCCTCGCCGGCCGAGCGGTCGGGGGCGGCGCCGAGCGGGGTGACCTCGTAGCCGAGGGCGCGCAGCTTCTTGATCTGGTCGGCGCGGCCGGAGACCACGACCCCGTGCTCGTCGGCCTCGTCGACGGTGACGCCGGTCCGCTGGATCGCGGTGCGGTCCTGCGCGGTGGAGCGCATGAGGATCTCGTACTGGCGGATGTCGTCGGCGGACGCGGCCGGTTTGCTCGCGCTGTCCGCGCTGGCGTCGTTGGTAGTGGCCGAGATCGGGGCGGCCAGGGCGAGGGCGAGCAGCGCGGCGAGCGCGGCGCCGCGTCTGCCCCTGGCGGCGGTGCCGCGTGGGCGGAGTCGCATGAAGTCTCCTTGTTTCTCCGGTCTCCGGGGTCTTCCGGAGGTGGGGGTGGGGGAGCGGGGGGTGGTTCGTCCGTGCGACGTACGGGTGGCGCTCATGGTCCGGGTGTGGCATGCGCAGGTCAAGAGTGAATCTGGGAGTGGCCTGTGAGCGACCCCCGGCGCCGGGTCGATGAAGCCACCCGGCGCCGGTCCCCGAGCCGCTCCCGAGCCCCTCCCGTGCCGGGCCCCGAGCCGCCCCCGCGCCGGGCCCCGAGCCGCCCCCGAGCCCGGCTGCCCGGCACCCGCCCCGCGCTGATGGCCCATGAGAAAACGGCGCACTATACGCGCTGCCGGAGGGCTCCCCCGGGTCGAGCCGCGAAGTGCACCCTGGGGCGTGACCCCGGGGTGCATATATGTGAGAAAGGGGGGAGAGTGGCAGTTCGCGGAGGGGAGCCCCGTACTCCGGCCCCCGTACCCCATCCTCACAGGACAGTCCGATCATGGGCGGATCAGCGCCACGGCGGGACGGCCGGCTGCCGGTCGAGACGACCAGCTTCGTCGACCGGCGCGGTGAGCAGAGCGAAGGCCGGGAACTGCTCGCGCAGGCGCGGCTGGTCACCCTGACCGGGCCGGGCGGCGTCGGCAAGACCCGGCTGGCCGCCCGGATCGCGGCCCGCGTCGAGCGGGCGTTCCCCGACGGGGTGCGGTTCGTCCATCTGGCCGGGCTGCACGACCCCGACCTCGTCCCGCTCGCCGCCGCCGACGCCCTCGGCCTGCACGACCACTCCGCCCGCCCCGTCCTGGACGCCCTGGTGGAACAGGTCCGCGAACGTCGGCTGCTGCTCGTCCTCGACAACTGCGAGCACCTCACCGCCGCCTGCGCCGCCCTCGCCGCCGCCCTGCTGCACGGCACCACCGGCATCCGGGTCCTCGCCACCAGCCGCCACCGCCTCGGCCTCACCGAGGAACACCTCCTGGAGGTGCGGCCGCTGCCCGTGCCCGGCCCCGACGACGACCTCACCGTTCACCCCGGCCCGGCCCTCACCCTGTTCGCCGACCGCGCCGCCGCCGTCGTCCCCGGCTTCCGGCTCACCGCCGCCAACCGGGCCGCCGTCGCCCGCCTCTGCCGCCGCCTCGACGGCCTCCCGCTCGCCATCGAACTCGCCGCCGTCCGGATGCGCGTCCTCGGCGTCGAACAGCTCATCGCCCGCCTCGACGACCGCTACCGCCTGCTGGCCACCGGCAGCCCCGCCGTCCTGCCCCGCCACCAGACCCTCGGCGCCGCCATCGACTGGAGCCACGAACTGTGCACCCGGCGCGAGCGGTTGGTCTGGGCCCGCGCCTCCGTCCTGGCCGGCGGCTTCGACCTGGAGGCCGCCGAAGCGGTCTGCGCCGACGGCGAACTCGTCCGCTCCTACGACGTCCTGGAGGCCGTCGCCGGACTCCTCGACAAGTCCGTCCTGTGCCGCGAACCCCCGCCCCCCGAGCCGGACCCCGCCGAGAGCCCCGACGCCCCCGGCGCCGACCCCCTCGGTCCCGCCGCCCCCGCCGACGACACCGGCACCCCCGCCCGCTACCGCCTCCTGGACACCCTGCGCCACTACGGCCTCCAGAAGCTCCGTGCCCGCCCCGGCGAGGAACGCGCCGCCCGGCGCCGCCATCTGGCCTGGACCCAGCGCCGCGCCGAGGAGAGCGAGAGCGCCTGGTTCGGCCCCGCCCAGCGGCAGATCGTCACCCGGCTCCGCGCCGACCAGGACAATCTGCGCGCCGCCCTCGACTTCGCCCTCACCGACCCCGGCGAGGCCCTCGCCGGGCTCCGCCTCGCCGGCACCCTCTGGTTCTACTGGCACGCCTGCGGCGCCCCCCGCGAGGGCCGCCATTGGCTGGACCGCGCCCTCGACGCCAACCCCGGACCCACCCGGGAACGCGCCCGCGCCCTGTGGACCTCCGCCCTGCTGGCCGGCTGCCCCGAGGACCTCACCCGGGGCCGCCGCCAGGCCGAGGAGGCCCGCGCCCTCGCCCTGCGCCTCGGCGACCGCGCGGAGGCCGCGCACGCCGAGTACGTCATGGGCGTCGTCGTCCTGTTCGGCAACGACCTGCCCGCCGCCCTCGCCCACTTCCGCGCCAGCGTCGCCCGCGGCCCCGTCCCCGGCCAGCACCTCAGCATGGTCGGTCTGGACCGCGTCGAACTCGCCTGCGCCCTCGGCTTCCTCGGCGAGGCCGACCAGGCCATCGCCGTCTGCGAGGAGACCCGCGGCCTGTGCGAACGCCACGGCGACGCCTGGGTCCTCTCCTACGTCCTGCGGATGCTCGCCCTCGCCTATGTCGTCAAGGACGACCTCCCGCGCGCCGAGCGCCACGCCCGCGAGGCCCTGCGCCTGAAACGGGCCGTCCACGACGTCCTCGGCATCGGCCTCACCCTCGATCTGCTGGCCCGCATCACCGTGCTGCGCGGCGCCCCCGACCGGGCCGCCGTCCTGCTCGGCGGCGCCGACCGGGTCTGGGCCGACGTCTCCCGCGACCGCTGGGGCTCCGACGCCCTCAACGCCGCCCGCGCCGACGCCGAGACCCGCTCCCGCGCCGCCCTCGGCCCGGCCCTGTTCCAGAAGGCGTACGAACTCGGCGGCTCGCTCGGCCTGGCGGAGATCGTCGGCCACGCCCTGGAGGAGCGCCGCGCCGCCCCCGCCCCGGCGCCCGCCCCCGCCCCGGCCCCCGCGCCGCTCACCCGGCGCGAGGACCAGGTCGCCCTGCTGGTCGCCGAGGGCCTCGCCAACCAGCAGATCGCCGACCGCCTCGTCATCGCCCGCCGCACCGCCGAGGGCCATGTCGAACGCATCCTCACCAAGCTCGGCTTCACCAGCCGCAGCCAGATCGCGGCCTGGGTCGCGGCACGCCAGTGACACCCCCGCCGAGAACCCTCCGGACGACCACGCACGCCCTGGGAGCCCCATGACCACGCAGACCCCGCCCGGCCTCTTCGACCACCGCATGGCCGTCTTCGGCACCGACGAGGAGTTCCTCGGGGCCGCCGTGCCCTTCCTCACCGAGGGCCTGCGCGCCCCCGGCGAACCGGCGCCGGTCGCCATCACCACCCCGGCCCGCCTCGCCCTGCTCGCCGACACCCTCGGCGACACCGTCGCCCTGATCACCCACACCGACTGGTACACCGGCTCGGCCCCCAACGCCATCGCCCAGGGCGCCGGATACCTGGCCCGCAACGCGGGCGCGGGCGGCCGGATCCATCTCCTCATGGAGCCCGACTGGGCGGGCCGGGCCGGGAGTTCGCCGCGCGAGAGCGCCGAGTGGATCCGCTACGAGTCCCTCGCCAACCTCCTCTTCGCCCCCCTCGCCACCACCGCCCTGTGCGTCTACGACACCCGCCTCGCACCCCCCGGTGTCATCGAGCGGGCCCGCCGCGCCCACCCCGGCACCGGCGCCTACGAGGACCCGCACCGCCTGACCGCCGCCCTGGACGCCGTACCCCTGCCGCGCCCACCGGCCGACGCGCGGGGGCTGGGGCTGGACGGGGTGGCCGGATGGGCGGGGGAGCGGGGGCTGGGGGCGGACGAGGCGGAGCTGTTCGCGGGGGCCGTGCGGGAGGCGGCGGACACCCTCGGGGCGGCGCGGGCCGCGCTGCGGGTGTGGGGCGACGCCCCGGCCTGCGTGGCCGAACTGGCCGCCCCGGGACGCCTCGGCGACCCCCTCGCGGGCTTCGTGCCCCCGGCCGGGGAACTGCGCCCGGAGCGGGGCCAGGGGCTCTGGTTCGCCCGGCAGGTCTGCGCCTATGTGGACGTCCGGGACGCGGCGGACGGCGCCGCCACCACCGTCCGGCTCCAGTACGGGCGCTGAGGTGACGGGCGGGGTGCTCGGGAAACGGGGGCACAGGTAGTGAAGGGGGTAGTCCTCCCCGTGCCGGACCGGGTTCCGCCGGGCAGACTCGACGGCATGCTCCAGCTCTCCGGGAACCGGCCCCCGGGCCCCCACTCTCCGGACGGCGCGTTCCCCCAGCCACCGCTGCGGGCCGGCCATCTGAGGGTCACGTACGACCCCCGCCCCACCGCGGTCCGGGAGGCCCGTGCGACGGTGCGCAGGCACCTGGAGGAGTGGGGCCTGGCCGAGGGGCGCGACGCCCCCGAGGATCTGGTGGACACGGCGGAACTCCTGGTCAGCGAGGTGACCACCAACGCCCTGCTGCACTCCGCGGGCCGCTTCACCCTCACCCTGTCCGCCGCGCACGGCACCCTGCGCTGCGAGGTGGACGACAGCGGCCCGCGGCCCCCGCGGGTCCGGGAGGCGTCCGGCGCGGAACACGGACGCGGCATGTTCCTGGTGGCGGCGCTCGCCCGGCGCTGGGGCTGCCGCCAGGAGGGGCCGGGCAAGACCGTCTGGTTCGAGCTCGGCACCTGCGCGTGCGACGGCTGCGGTCGGCGACAGCCGTAGGACGCGCGACCCCCAGCGGGCCCGGCGGCGATGCCCGGCGGCCGGGCCCCGCTGGGGAGTGCGGCCCCCGTTCGCGAGTGCGCACATCGGGTGAAGATCGCCGCGCACCCTCTTGTCCGCCCCCGCCCCGTGCGCTTACTTGACCCCCATGGCCGACATCACGGGCGACACCTCACCGACCAGGACACCGGACGGCACCGGCACCGGCCCCGCCCCGCGCAGGGCGAGCTGGCGGTACATCGGCCCCGGGATCGTGGTCGCCGCGACCGGAGTCGGCGCCGGGGACCTGGTGGCGACCCTGATCGCGGGCAGCAACTTCGGGTACACCCTGCTCTGGGCGGCGGTCATCGGCTGCGTGGTGAAGATCGCCCTGGCGGAGGCCGCCGGCCGCTGGCACCTCGCCACCGGCCGCACCCTCTTCGACGGCTGGGCCGGACTCGGCCGCTGGACCCTCGCCTTCTTCGCGGTCTACGCGGTGGTCTGGGGCTTCGTCTACGGGGCCGCGGCGATGTCCTCCAGCGCCCTGCCGCTCCAGGCGCTGTTCCCGGATGTGATGGGTCTGGAGTGGTGGGGCATCGGCTGCGGACTGGTGGGCCTGGCCTTCGTCTGGTTCAACCGGTACGCCGTCTTCGAGAAGGTCATGACGGTGCTGGTCGGCGTCATGTTCGTGGTGACGGTGTATCTGGCGGTCCGGGTCACCCCCCATCTGGGCGACGCCTTCGCGGGCCTGCTGCCGGTGCTGCCCGACGAGCCCGGCTCGGTCCTCAACACCCTCGGCCTGATCGGCGGCGTCGGCGGCACCATCACGCTGGCCGCGTACGGCTACTGGGTCAACGCCAAGGGCTGGACGGACACGGGCTGGATGAAGGTGATGCGGCTCGACAACCGGGTGGCGTACGCGACGACCGGGATCTTCGTGGTGGCGATGCTCTTCGTCGGCGCGGAGCTGCTGCACTCCGCGAACGTGGCCATCGAGACCGGCGACAAGGGCCTGATCCAGCTCGGCGACATCCTCGCGGCCGAGTACGGCCCGGTGACCGCCAAGTTCTTCCTGATCGGCTTCTTCGCCACGTCCTTCACCTCCCTGATCGGCGTCTGGCACGGGGTGAGCCTGATGTTCGCCGACTTCACCGCCCGCCTCGGCCGGGGCGCCCCCGGCGGCACCGGTGCCGAGGTGGCCGCCGGTACCCGGGAGCGCTCCTGGGCCTTCCGCGGCTATCTGCTGTGGCTGACGTTCCCCCCGATGGTCCTGCTCTTCCAGGACCAGCCCTTCCGCCTGGTCATCCTCTACGGCGTCCTGGGCGCGGCCTTCCTGCCCTTCCTGGCCGGGACCCTGCTGTGGCTGCTCAACTCCTCGCGCACCCCGAGGGAGTGGCGCAACGGGCCGGTCAGCAACACCCTGCTGGCGGCGGCGGGACTGCTGTTCCTGGTGCTCTGCGTCAAGCAGGTGTGGGACCAGCCCTGGGCGGACTTCTTCTGACGGCCTCTTCTGACGGCCTCTTCCGGCGGCCCGTGGAACGGGTGACGCCCGGGACTCCTTCGTGGAGGTCCCGGGCGCCGGTCCGCGAGCGGTGCGGGTGCTGTCCCGCTACGGGAGCGCGTCCACGTGCGGGCCGACCACGCTCGACCAGGCGTTGCCCGAGGTGGCGTCCCAGTTGGTGGACCAGGTCATCGCGCCGCGCAGGTCGGGGTAGGTCCGCGGCGGCGTGAAGGTGCCGCAGTTGGTGCCCCGGGTCAGGCAGTTCAGGGCGTTGTTGACCACGGACGGGGCGACATAGCCGCCGCCCGCCGCGCGGGTGGAGGCGGGCACACCCAGGCCGACCTGGGACGGGGCGAGGCCGTTCTCCAGTTGGATGCAGGCCAGGGCGGTCAGGAAGTCGACGGTGCCCTGGGCGTAGACCCGGCCGTCGCAGCCCAGCATGGTGCCGCTGTTGTAGTACTGCATGTTGACGACCGTGAGGATGTCCTTCACGTTCAGGGCCGTCTGGAAGTAGGAGCCGGAGGTCGACTGCATGTCGATGGTCTGCGGGGCCATCGTCAGGACCAGCGAGGGACCGGCCAGCGTCGACAGGGAGCGCAGGGCCTGCGTCATGTAGGTGGCGTTGAGGCCGTTCTCCAGGTCGATGTCGACGCCGTCGAAGCCGTACTCCTGCATCAGGGCGTAGACCGAGTTGGCGAAGTTGGTCGCGGAGGCGGAGTTGTTCACGGTGACCGTGCCCAGCTCGCCGCCGATCGAGATGATGACCTTCTTGCCGGCCGCCTTCTTGGCGACGATGTCCGCCTTGAACTGGGCGACCGTGTAGCCGTTGAGGCCCGCGGTGTCCAGGTTGAAGGTGACGGCACCCGGGGTCGGGGTCGCGTCGGCGAAGGACACCGCGATGATGTCGTAGGCCGCGGGGACGTCCGAGAGCCGCTGGACGGCGGCGCCGTTGTTGAAGTTCTGCCAGTAGCCGGTCACCGCGTGCTTCGGGACACCGCCGCCGCCGTTGCCGCCGTCGGCCGGGGTGGTCACCGCGAGCGCCGCCGAGCGGGGCGACTCACCGGCCGCGTTGGTCGCCGTCACCTGGAAGGAGTACGCGGTGGAGGCGGTGAGGCCGGTGACGGTCGCCGAGGTGCCGGTGACCGCGGTGATCCGGGTGCCGTCGCGGTAGACCGAGTAGCCGGTCGCGCCGGACACCGTGCTCCAGGACAGGTTCACCGAGGTCGGGGTGGTGGCGCCCGCCGCGAGGCCGGTCGGGGCGGTGGGGATCGTCGGACCCGGGTCCGTGCCGCCGCCGCCGTCCGGGCCGAAGACCGAGAGGTCGTCGACGAAGTACGGCTGCTGGCCGTACCAGCCGTGGGTGTAGACCGTCACCGAGGTGGTGTTCGCGCCGGTGGTGAAGGTGGTGGAGAGCTGCTTCCAGGCCGACGAGTCGGGGGTCCACGTCGACACATCGGTGGTGCCGGTGCCGGTGGCGCCGAGGTAGGCGAAGCCGCCCTGCACCCACGCGCTGAGCGTGTACGTCGAGTTGGGCTGGACGGCGACCGCCTGGGAACAGCGGGCGTTGTCCTGGCCGGAGGGCGCCGCGCGCAGGGCCCCGGCGCCGGTGCGCACGGGCGTGGACACCGCGGTGCCGCTGTTCGCGGAGCAGGTCCAGTTGGCGACACCGGATTCGAAGCCCGCGTTCCGCGCGTTGTTGATGTCCGCCGCGGACGCTTCCACGGCCGTGGAGAGGGAGAAGGCGAGGGCGGCGACGGTGGCGCCGGCCCAGATCCGCCTGCGGAGCGGGCGTCTGGCGGTGCCGGTGTGCCGTCTGTTCCGTACGAGGTCCACTCGGGCCTCCGATGGGGAGTCGGGACGAGGAGGGGGGAAGAGCACGAGAAACAAGAAGCGAGAAGCAGGTGTGGGCAGGCTGCTGCCGGGAGAACTCGTGGGGGAGGAAAGCAGGGGAAGGCAGGGGGAGAGCAAGGGAAAGGAAGCGGAGAGGAAGTGGAGAGGAAGAGGAACGGTGGCCACCGCTGTGCGTCAAAGGTGGTCCAGACCAATTGTGTTGTCAAGGTCTGGACCAAGTCCGTGGCGAGTTCACAGAAACGGAACACGCCTAACCTGCCCTGATTTGAAGCGACTTGTGCGATGTCAGTTGTCGCAGAGCCACCGAAACGCTGTTCTCCGGCCACAGAGGCGCGGATACAGTGCTGACGTAGTCACGCAATGAAGTCATCTCGGTGCGCCGGAGTCACGCCCGTGCACCGGCCGGCGGAATCGGGGAGCTGCGCGTGCCAACTGCCATTGCCGTGACGGGCGCCGACCTGGCGCTCCCGGCGCAGGACGAACGGACCCTGCCCGCGGCCGTGCTGCCCGACCTGGACCGGCGCCCGCTGGACCAGGTCCTCGCCGAGGTGCAGGTCCTGCTCGACCAGCACGGACAACTCGTCGTGGTCTGCTCCGGCGCCGCCCCCGCGGCCGTGTACCGCAGGCTGCACACCGTCCGCTCCCTCCTGGAGAGCGACCGCATCGCCCTGTTCCGCCCCGAACTGCCCCCGCTGGGTGTCGCCGTCCTCGCCCGGCAGTTGCGCCAGCTCGCCTCCTGCGACCTCAGCCCCGGCGTCCTCGCCTCCGCCGGGCGCCTGCTGACCCACTACATCCACGCGGGCGCCCTGCTCGGCTCCGTCGCCCGGCTCGACCGGGTCCCCGTCACCCTCAAGGCGCACGCCAAGTCCTGGATGCCCGGCAGCCAGTTCGCCGTCCTCGCCCACCCCCAGCCGCAACTCGTGCGCCTGGGACCCGACGCCACCCTCGCCGGACCCGAGTTCGCCACCCGGATGGTGGTCGCCAAGGGCCAGCTCACCTCCGACTGGGTCACCGGTACCCTCGCCCCCGCCTGGCAGGCCCAGGGCCTGCGCGAGGTCCCGCTGCCCGCCGAGTCCGCCCGCTGGTGGGGCACCGGGAAACTGATCGAGTTCTGCGCCCACCTCGGCGATCTGTCCGTGCTGTACCAGCTCGTCACCTCCGTCCGCCAGACCGTCTGCCACTGGTGCGGCCTCGATGTCATCGGCGACCTCTGTGTGTTCTGCTCCGCCACCCCGCCCGACGCCGAGGACCCGCCACCACCGGACCCGGCGGCCGACGGCCGGGGGCCGCACCAACGGCTCACCGAGGGCCCCGCCCGCACCCGCCGGGCCCTCACCCCCTGACTCCTCGCACCACCGCCCGCCCCCCTCCCCGCCACCACCCCCCAACGAGGACGCACGGTTCATGAACTCCCGTCAGCGCCGCGGCGTGATACTCCTGCTCCTGTCCATCCTGTGCGCCCTCGGCGCCTTCGCCGGTGTGCTCTCCGTCGTCAACGACGTCCGGTCCAAGGTCGGCCCCGAGGTCACCGCGTACGAGCTGAAGTCGAACGTGGCGCCCTACACCCCGCTCAGCGCGGGCCAGTTCAGCGCGGTGGAGATGCCCGAGCGCTGGCTGTCGCCGACCGCCGTCACCGATCTCACCGAGATCCGCGGCAAGATCGCGGTCACCGCCCTCAAGAAGGGCTCCCTGCTCCAGAGCGACATGATCGTCGACCAGCCCGCGCTCAGGCCGGGCGAGCAGGAGGTCGCCATCATGATCGACGCGGCCACCGGCGTCGCCGGCAAGATCACCCCCGGCGCCACGGTCAATGTCTACGCCACCTTCGAGGGCGCCCGCGAGGAGGACCCCGACCAGTCCCGGGTGATCATCGCGGGCGCCCGGGTCCTGGACGTCGGCGAACTGACCCCGCTCGAAGCCGACGCGAACGACCGCTCCCGGGCCGGCACCGAGGCCGTGCCGATCACCTTCGCGCTGTCCGCGCCCGACGCCCAGCGCATCACCTACGCCGAGTCCTTCGCCGAGCAGGTCCGGCTCGCCCTCGTCGCCCCCGGCGGCGACGGCACGGTCCCCGAAGAGGACCGCACCTACGAACTCGCCGACGACCAGTGACGACGAGCAGGGACCAGGGAGAGGCCGCTCCATGCCCACCAGAATCCTTCCGGCGGTGTCCGACGCGGACGCGGTCCGCTCGATCACCACACTCCTCAGCCAGCTCCCGGACGCCGAACCCGTGGGCCCGGTCCTCGACTCCACCCAACTGATCGACACCCTCGCCCGGCTCGCCGCCGAGTCCGTCGACGAACTCCCCGAGGTCGTCGTCGTCCACGAACGCATCGGGCCCGTGCCCGCCCTGGAGCTGATCCGCGAGGTCGCCCTGCGCTTCCCCGCCGTCGGCGTCATCCTGATCACCTCCGACGCCGGACCCGGCCTGTTCGCCGCCGCCATGGACTCCGGCGCCCGCGGCCTGGTCGCCCTCCCGCTCAGCTACGAGGAACTCGGCGCCCGCGTCCAGGCCGTCGCCCAGTGGTCCACCGGCGTCCGCCGCCATCTCGGGCACGGCGGCGCCGACACCTTCCCCGGCGTCGGCGGCACCGTCGTCACCGTCTCCGGCGCCAAGGGCGGGGTCGGCACCACCCTCACCGCCGTGCACCTCGCCCTCGCCGCCCAGGCGTCCGGCCGCTCCACCTGCGTGGTCGACATGGACCTCCAGACCGGCGACATCGCCGCCTACCTCGATGTCCAGTTCCGCCGCTCGGTGGTCGACCTCGCCGCCATCACCGACATCTCGCCCCGCGTCCTCGCCGACGCCGTCTTCCGCCACGACACAGGGCTGGCCCTGCTGCTCGCCCCCGGCGAGGGCGAACGCGGCGAGGAGGTCACCGACCGCGCCACCCGCCAGATCGTCAGCGCCCTGCGCTCCCGCTACGAGACGGTTGTCCTGGACTGCGGCTCCCAGATGAGCGGCGCCGGGGCGGCGGCCGTCGAGATGGCCGACACCGCGCTGCTGGTCACCACCCCGGACGTGGTCGCCGTCCGGGGCGCCAAACGCCTGGTCCGTCTCTGGGAACGCCTCCAGATCCGCAAGGCGGAGGAGACCACGGTCGTCGTCAACCGGCACACCAAGAGCACCGAGATCCAGCCCGCCCTGATCCAGCGGATCACCGGCACCGCCGTCGCCCGCACGGTCGTCCCCGCCCACTTCAAGGAACTCCAGGCGGTCGTCGACGCCGGGCGGCTGCACGAACTCGACGCCAAGAGCACGATCAAGCAGGCCCTGTGGACCCTCGCCGGTGAACTGGGCCTGGTCCAGGGCACCGACGGCACCCCCACGGGCCACCGCCGCGGCGGAGCCCGCACCAGAACCCGCTCCCGCACGGACCCCTCCGCCCGCCCCGAGCCCACGACACCCCGGGGCGGCGACCGGGCGGCCCTCACCTTCCGGCGACGCAAGGAACTGGGGCGGTGAGGGGGGTGCGGGGGAGACGGCCCGGGGTGGGGAAGGGCCCGGCGAATCCGTTCCAGGCGAATCCGTCCCGGGCGAACCGGTTCCGGGCGGGTGCCCTTCCGTGCCCGCCCCACCCCCGCTCCGCCCTCCGGGGCGATGGTGGGCAGGTCACCATCGAGTTCCTCGGGATGACCCCGCTGATCCTCATCACGCTGGTGCTGCTGTGGCAGTTCGTGCTGCTGGGGTACACCTTCACCCTCGCGGGGAACGCCGCCGACGAGGCGGTGCGGGCCGGGACGGCGGCGGCGCCGGGCGCGCGGCAGGGGGCGTGCCAGGAGGCGGGCCTCGACAAGCTGCCGGGCGCCTGGGCGGGCGGCGCCGACGTGAACTGCGGGACATCGGGGGGTTTCGTGACCGCGCGGGTCGTCCTGCGCGTCCCGGTGCTCTTCCCCGGCACGGTCGCCTTCCCCTTCGAGGTGCGGGGCGAGGCGGGCGCGGTGGAGGAGGACACGGGAGAGGGGGGCTGACATGCCGTACGCATCGCCGTCGCCGTCGCCGTCGCCGTCGCCGTCGTCGCCGTCCGCACCGCGCCGCAGGCGTCCGCACCGGGACCGGGACCGGGACCGGCACAGGATCCGGGCCCGGGACCGGGACCGGGGCCAGGTCGCCATCGAGTACCTCGGATTCCTCCCGATCCTGCTGCTCGTCGCCCTCGGCACCGTCCAGCTCGGGCTGATCGCCTACGCCGGACAGCAGGCCGGGACCGCGGCGCGGGCCGGGGCGCGGGCCGCCTCACTGGACCTCGGCGCCCAGCAGGGCTGCACGGCCGCCGTGAGCGACTGGCTCGACGCCGCCTGCTCCGAGGGACAACTGGGCGACGAGGTCGAGGTCACCGCCACCGTCGACATCCCCTCCCTCGTCCCCGGCTGGGACTTCGGCCCCGCCACCCGCACCGCCGTCATGCCGATCGACCACACCGACTGAACAAGAAGCAAGCCACCGAACAAGCACAAGCCATGAGCAAGCCATGAGAGGGGGCCCGCGATGAGTCTGAGGGCACGCATCAACTCCCCGGAGGAGCAGGGCAGCCGGGGCGAGGACGGCCATCTGGTCGCCTCCTACCGGGCCAAGCTGCTGGAGGAGATAGACCTCGCGGAGATGGGCTCACTGGCCGCCGCCGACCGCCGCGCCCGGCTGGAACGGGTCCTCGGGCACATCATCAGCCGCGAGGGCCCGGTGCTGTCCACCGTCGAACGGTCCCAGCTCATCCGGCGGGTGGTGGACGAGGCCCTCGGCCTCGGCATCCTCGAACCCCTCCTGGAGGACGCCTCCATCACCGAGATCATGGTCAACGGCCCCGACGCGATCTTCGTGGAGCGCGGCGGTCGGGTTGAGCAGCTCCCGATCCGATTCGCCTCCGGCGACCAGCTCATGCAGACCATCGAACGCATCGTCTCCACCGTCAACCGCAGGGTGGACGAGTCCAACCCGATGGTCGACGCCCGCCTCCCGTCCGGCGAGCGCGTCAACGTCATCATCCCGCCGCTGTCCCTGACCGGCCCGACCCTCACCATCCGCCGCTTCCCCCGCTCCTTCACCCTCCAGGAGCTGATCGGCTTCGGCTCGCTCGACGAGCACATGCTGTATCTGCTCGCCGGGCTGGTGCAGGCCAAGTTCAATGTGATCGTCTCCGGCGCCACCGGCACCGGCAAGACCACCCTCCTCAACGCCCTGTCCGGACTGATCCCCGGCGGCGAGCGCATCATCACCATCGAGGACTCCGCCGAACTCCAGCTCCAGCAGACCCATGTCATCCGCCTGGAGTCCCGCCCGCCCAACGTCGAGGGCAAGGGCCATGTCACCATCCGCGACCTGGTCCGCAACTCGCTGCGGATGCGGCCCGACCGGATCGTGGTCGGCGAGGTCCGCGGCGGCGAGTCCCTCGACATGCTCCAGGCCATGTCCACCGGCCACGACGGCTCCCTCGCCACCGTCCACGCCAACAGCGCCGAGGACGCCCTGATGCGGCTCCAGACCCTCGCCTCCATGTCCGACGTCGAGATCCCCTTCGTCGCCCTGCACGACCAGATCAACAGCGCCGTCGATGTCATCGTGCAGCTCGCCCGGTTCGCCGACGGCACCCGGCGGATCACCGAGATCGCCCTCCTCGACAGCCATGGCGGGGAGCCGTACCGGCTGGTGACCGTCGCCCGCTTCGACGCCCGCCCGATGGCCGCCGACGGCCGGATCCACGGCGTCTTCCGCTACTTCCCGCTGCCGCGCCGCACCGCCGACCGCCTCTACATGGCGAGCCAGCCGATCCCGCAAGCCTTCGGCATCGCCCTCACCGAGGACATGCTCGCCACCCGAGAGGCCCGTTAGGACCCACCCTCATGACCACCACCACCACGACCACGAACACCGCGCTCCCCCTGAACCCGACCCTGGAGAACCTCACCACCCTCACGATCGGCGCCACCCTGCTGACCCTCCTGCTCGCCGTCCTCGGCGTGCACGTCTACGCCGCCGGACGCGCCCAGCGCCGCGCCCTGGTGGACCGGCTCACCGCCACCGGCCAGGCCCCCGTCACCGGCCGCCGCCGCCACTTCCGCGACCTGGACCGCCGGCTGCGCCGCACCGGCCTCGGCCGCCGCCTGGAACACCGGCTCGCCGCGACCGGCCTGGACATCACCCCCGGCGAGTTCGCCGCCGCGATGCTGGTCGCCGTCGCCGGACTCTGGCTGATCGGCCACGCCGCCCTCGCCCCCTTCTTCGGCCCCATAGCCGGGCTGCTCGGCGTCGGGGCCGCGCTCCAGTTCCTCAACTGGCAGCGTCAGAAACGCATCGAGAAGTTCATCAACCAGCTCCCCGAACTCGCCCGCATCCTCGCCAACGCCACCAACGCCGGACTCGCCCTGCGCACCTCCATCGGCATGGCCGCCGAGGAACTGGAGGCCCCGGCGGGCGAGGAACTCGCCAAGGTCGCCGACCAGCTCGCCCTGGGCGCCTCCCTCGACGACGCCCTCGACGAGATGGCCCGGCGCCTGCCCTCGCGCGAACTGGTCGTCCTGGTCACCACCCTCGTCCTCGCCAACCGGGCCGGCGGCCAGGTCGTCGGCGCCCTGCGCAACCTCACCGAGACCCTGGAGGAGCGCAAGGAGACCCGCCGCGAGATCCGCACCCAGCTCTCCCAGGTCTCCATGACCTCGTACGCCGTCCCCGCGATGGGCGTCGGCGCCCTGTTCCTGATGAACGGCGTCAAGGACGGCGCCCTGGACCGGATGACCGGCTCCCCCTTCGGCCAGGCCGCCGTCATCATCGCCTTCGGCCTCTACACCGTCGGCTTCCTCCTCATCCGCCGCCTGTCCCGGATCGACGTGTAGGGGAGGACGACGACCATGGCACTCCTCCTCGCGGCCCTCGCCGCCCTCAGCGTCTGGGGCGTCTTCGCCGGTATCCGGATGTACCGGGCCGACGCCAAGCTCCCGCCCGATCTCCAGCTCGCCCTGGAGGTCGGCGCCACCCGTACCGGCGCCGTCGACTCCGTCGTCGACCGCATGGGCATGCGCTACGCCCCCGCCGTCCTGCGCCTGATGGGCCCCAAGCAGGTCGCCAGGTACCGCCGCCGCATCGACCTGGCGGGCAACCCCGGCGGCCTCACCATCGACCGCTACGCCGCCCGCCGCGCGGTCTACGGCGTCCTCGGCGCGACCGGCTTCCTGGTCTTCCTCCTCCGCGGCGACTACCTCGTCGCCCTGCTCCTCCTCGCCTTCGGCGCGTTCTGGACGGAGGTCGGCATCTGGTCGGCGATCCGGGTCCGCAAGGACGTCATCGAACGCACCCTGCCCGACTTCCTGGACGTCCTCGCGGTCGTGGTCAGCGCGGGCCTCGGCTTCCGCCAGGCCCTGGACCGGGTCTCGTCCAAGTACGAGGGCCCCTGGGCGGACGAACTCCGGATCACCCTGCGCCAGATGGACCTCGGCATGAGCCGCCGCCAGGCGTTCGCCGAGCTGCGCCGCCGCAATGACTCCGAGCAGGTCGCCATGTTCGTCACCGCCCTCCAGCAGGGCGAGGAACTCGGCGCCCCGATCGTCGACACCCTGGTCGCGCTCGCCCGCGACATGCGCCGCACGGACGCCCAGAACGCCCGCCGCAAGGCGGCCCGCGCGGTCCCCAAGGCCACCATGATGATCACCACGTTCATGGTCCCCGCCACCATGCTCCTCCTCGCCGCCGGCCTGCTCCTCGGCTCCGGCACCGACTTCGGCACCCTCACGGGCGAGTAGGGCGCGACCGGGGGCGCGAGGGATGACGAACGACGACGAGAGACGCCGATGACGACAACGGTGCCGACCACCCGGGCGGCCACGACACCCGCCCGGGACCGCCGGCGACTCCGCTTCCCGGTCACCCCCCAGGACTGCGCGCCCCCCACTCCCCCCGAACCGGCCATCCGGCTCCAGGTGAACGCCCTCCAGGCCCTGTGCCGCCAGGTCTTCGGCTTCCGCCTCGCGATGATCGCGGTGGCCGCCCCCGCCGCCCTCCTGAACGCGGGCCCCGGCCTCGGCGCCCCCCTGGTCGGCGCGGCGGTGGTCGCCACCTTCATGGTGTCCTACGTCCTCTTCCGCGACTGGGAGCGCTTCGGCCCGCTCCTGCTGCGCCACCCCACCCTCCTCGCCGCCGACACCGCGCTCGGCGCCCTGCTGCTGATCCCGGCGGGCCCGGACAGCACGCTCGCCTACGTCAGCGTCTGCACCCCGCTGCTGGCGGGCCTGGTCTACGGCTGGCGGGCGGCGGCGGTGTTCGCCTCGCTCCAGGGCCTGATCCTGTGGCTGGTCGAGGCGACCCTGAACCGCGACCGCCCGACCACCCTCGCCGAGTCCCTGCTCCTGCCCGGCCTCTGCGTGATCGTCGGCGCGATGGGATCCACCCTGCGCAATCTGATGCTCCGCTTCGGCGCCGCCACCCAGTCCCTGACGGAGATCCGCACCCGCCTCGCGGCCACGGAGGCGGTCGCCGCGGAACGCGCCCGGCTGGCCCGCGAACTGCACGACTCGGTCGCCAAGACCCTGCACGGGGTCGCCCTCGCCGCGGAGGCCCTGGCGGCGACCGCGACCCGCGAGGGAGCCGACCCGGCGCTCGTCCGCCGCCAGGCCGACCTGGTGGCCCGCTCGGCCCGCCGGGCGGCGGCGGAATCCCGCGACCTGCTCCGCGACCTGAGAACCACCCCCGGCGCCACCCCGCCCGGCACGGACATCCTCCCCGAACTCCACTCCACCCTGACCGACTTCACCACCCGAACGGGCCTCCCCACCTCATACGCAGGCGCCCCGACCGTCCCCCGGACCTCCACCGGGGTGGCCCGCCAGGTCCTCGCGGTGGTGGCGGAGGCACTGGAGAACGCACACCGCCACGCGCACGCGGCCCGGGCGGAGGTGTCGGTAGCGCTCCACGGCGACCGGCTCCGCCTCACCGTGACCGACGACGGCCGGGGTCTCCCTCCGGACACCACCCTGGAACACCTGCACGCATCCGGCCATTTCGGCCTGGTCGGCATGGTGGAGCGGGCGGCGGCGATCGGGGCACGGATCCGGATCGGCCCGGGGGAGCCCGCCCCGGGCACGGAAGTCAGGCTGGACGTCCCGCTGAAGGTATGGAGGGCAGACACATGACAGGCACACGGCCGCCCCCGCCCCCACCCCTGCCCTCACCGCCGCAGGCCAGAGCCCTGCGGGTGGTGGTGGCCGACGACAACCCGGTGGTCCGCGCGGGCCTCACGGCGCTGCTGTCCGGCCACCCCGACCTCACGGTGGTCGCGGAGGCGTCGGACGGCCGCGCGGCGTGCGAGGCGGTGGACCGGCACCGGCCGGATGTGGTGCTGCTGGACGTCAGGATGCCGGGTGTGGACGGCATTTCGGCACTTCCGTACCTGACCCCCCGGGCACCGGTCATGATGCTGACGTACAGCGGCGAACCGGCGATCGTCCGGGAGGCGCTGCGGCTGGGGGCGCGGGGGTATCTGGTGCACGGCGAGTTCACGGTGGAGCAACTGGTCACAGCGGTCCGCGACATCACCGCGGGCCGCCCGCACCTGACCCCGACACCGACGGCGGCCCTCCTCCACCACTTCGATGCGACTGCACACGCCCCTGACGAATTCCTCCCCCCTGAAGGCACTTACCCACCCCACCACCTTTCGCGAATGCAACCATCTATGGCACAGTCTTCCCCGGGGGCCGTACCGACGGCGGCCCGGGCGAGGTTCCGGCTCAGCGCGAGGGAGGCGGAGATCATGGACCTCATCGCATCCGGGATGACCAATCAGCGGATCGCCGCGCTGTGCTTCATCACCGAGAAGACCGTCAAGAACCACATCAACCGCATCTTCGCCAAACTCCACAGCGTCACCCGCGCGGAGGCCACCGCCAAGTGGCTGGGAACGGCTCCCGACGACCACTGGGGTGCCCGATGACCCGCCACCCGCTCTGGGCCCGTGATTGGGCCCGTGGACCCTGGGGCAGACACGCCACACGGCACTACGGTGGCCGCGTCGGAAGCGGCACCGGCCACGGTGACCCTGGAGGGGTGCGTCATGGGCAACTGGATCAACTCCGCGATCTCGTCCATCAGGGAACGGGACCGCGCGGCCCGGGACGACGACCGGGGACAGACGGCGGTCGAGTATCTGGGGATCATCGCGGTGGTGGTGGCCATTGTGCTGGCGATCACGGGGACGGATATCGGCTCGGCGATCTACGAGGCCATCATCGAGCAGATCGACGAACTGACCGGCTGACCCACGCTCGTCCGTCCGGTGACGCGGGGCAGGCCTTCCCCATCTACATCACGGTGGTGGCGGGCCTGCTCCTTCTCGCGTTCGCTTTCGTCGCCGTGGGCCAGGCAGCGGTCAACCGGAGCGACGCCCAGACCGCGGCCGACGCCGCCGCGTTGGCAGCGGCTCAGGAGACTCGGGACGACCTCACCGGCGCCTGGCTGGACGACCTGCTGGATCCTGCCCAATGGCGGGCGATCTTCGACGGCAACGCGGCAGGCGTCGACTCGGGCTGCTGGCGTGCCTACGAACTGGCCTCGATGAATGACGCGGAGGCCGACTGCACTGCCGACGGCCTTCTCGCCTACGTGGTCGAGGCGACGACCAACGAGTCCGTCGGAGACTCCATCGTGCCGGGCACGGAGGGTAAGCACGCGACCGCGCGGGCGCGGGCCGTGATCGAACCGCGCTGCGATTTCGACCTTCCCGGTGAGGACGCCGGTGAGGAAGTGCTGCCCGACCTCTCCTGTGACGGCGAGAGCTGGGAGCTGGATCCGGAGGAACCGGCCGACCTGCCAGGTCCCGAGGATCTCTTCGATGTCCACCTGGCCGACTGACAAGCGAACGACGAGTTGAGAAGGAAGCGGAGTCATGAGTATTCGGTGCACGGCGAAGGCTCGCAGGGGGATGGCTGCGCTGGCCGTTGCGGCTGGACTGGTCCTCGGCGTGGCCGGCTGCGGTGGCGGCGGTGGCAGCGACGACGCGAAGCCGGAGGCATCCGCATCCGCATCCGAGCGTGACAGCTCGGGCCTCGACACCCAGGAAGGCACGGACACACCCCTCGCCGAAGTGAGGGGCGAGGACGGGCTGATCCTGACGATCACCTCCGCCGTCAGAGACGCCGGTGGGTTCGTCACCGTGAACGGAGAGATCAAGAACGACGGTTCGGACTCGATCCGCATCCCGATCGAGACACGTGGCGACGAGACCGAGATCGTGCGGCACGGCGAGTCGCTCGGCGGGGCGACACTCGTGGACTCCGAGACCAAGAAGCGGTATTACGTGCTCCGCGACACCGATGGCCGTCCTCTGACCACCACGGACATGCCCCAGATCAAGGCCGGGGCGTCGATTCCCGTGTTCATGCAGTTCCCCGCACCCACCTCCAACTCCTCCGAAGTCACCTTCCAACTCCCCACCTTCGCCGCCGCCCCCATCCAGATCACCGGATGAGGCCCCCGACCATGACCTCCACTCCTACCCTCACCACCCGATCCCGACCCCGAACCCCCCTCCCCCTGGCCCTCGCCACAGCCACCCTCCTCCTGCTCTCCGGCACAGTCGCCCACGCCGACGACGACCCCAGCGTGCCGCCCGGTACCGAACCCAGCGCCTCCGCCCCCGTCGACGTCGACCCCAACGACCTCGACCTCAAGCTCCCCGAGGGCGCCACCCTGGCCGAGCCCAAGGTGCTGGACATCAAGACCGTCGTCGAGGAGCAGAGCGGCGACGAACGCCGCGAGGACACCAACGCCGACGTCAAGTTCGCCCTCCAGGCCGAGGTGCTGTTCCCCAAGGGCAGCGCCACCCTCACCGGCGACGCCAAGGCCCGGATCGCCACGATCGCCGCCGAGATCGACACACAGGGCGCCACCACGGTCCGCGTCTTCGGCTTCACCGACAACCTCGGCTCCGCCGCCAGCGGTGACGCCCTCTCCAAGGAGCGCGCCAACGCCGTGCACGACATCCTCGACTCGGAGCTGAACAACCCCAACGTCACCTTCGAGGTCCGCGGCTACGGCGAGGACTACCCCATCTCCTCCAACGACACCGAGACCGGCCGCAAGAAGAACCGCCGCGTAGAGGTCACCTTCCCCCGCACCGACTAACCCCCCACCCCATCAACCCCTCTCCACCTCCACCTCCACCCGCACCCCGACCCGAACCCCCCACCCCTCCATCGCCCCCGCCTCCGCCTCCAGGACATGCCGGGAGCGCAGGCGGGGCAGACCCAGGCGGCCCGGGGCCATGGTGCGGACGGCGAGGACCCGCAGCCCCCGGTCCAGATACGCCACGTCGATCGCGAACCGCATCCCGAACGTGTGCACACTCCCCGCCGGTGTCAGCAGCAGCGCCCCCTCGACCCCGTCCCGCCCCAGCAGCCCCCTCGTCCGGGCCCGGTACGAACGGGCGACCTCCACCGGCACCGACACCGGCACCCGCTCCCCCGAACCCCGCACCACCAGCACCCCCACCCCGTCCCGCCACCGCGACGACCGACGACCCACGCCGGACCACCCCCTCCCGCCCCCACCCCATCACACCCGCCCCGCCCGCAAAGCAGTTGTCCCGATCCCCACCCCCCGATAGGAAGAACCGCACGACCATCCCCTGACCCCCTGGGCCTTCTCATGCACCCGCACCACCCCCACCCCGCCCCCTTCGAAGCCCTCATCGCCGAAGCCCTGGCCACCCCCACCGACGGCTGGGACTTCTCCTGGTTCGAGGGCCGGGCCACCGAGGAGCGGCCCTCCTGGGGGTACGCGCTGGCCCTCGCCGGACGGCTGGCCCGGGCCGGTGCCGCGCTCGACATCCAGACCGGCGGCGGCGAGGTCCTCGCCTTCGCCCTCGGCCGGCCGGACGACGCCCACCCGGCCCCCCGCACCGTCGCCGCCACCGAGGGCTGGCCCCCCAACGTCGACCGGGCCACCACCCTCCTGCACCCCTACGGCGTCACGGTCGTGGCGTCCCCGGAGGACGCCCCGCTGCCGTTCGCGGACGGCGCCTTCGACCTGGTCTCCAGCCGTCACCCGGTACGCCCGCACTGGAGCGAGATCGCCCGCGTCCTCGCCCCGGGCGGCACGTACTTCGCCCAGCATGTCGGCCCCGCCAGCGTCTTCGAGCTGGTCGAGTACTTCCTCGGGCCCCAGCCGGAGGCCGTCCGCTCCGCCCGCCGTCCCGACCGGGAGCGCGCGGACGCCGAGGCCGCCGGACTGGAGATCGTCGCCCTGCGCGCGGAGCGGCTGCGGATGGAGTTCCACGACATCGCCGCCGTCGTGCACTTTCTGCGCAAGGTCGTCTGGATGGTCCCCGGCTTCACCGTCGAGGCGTACGAGCCGCGGCTGCGCGCCCTGCACGAGCGGATCCGCTCCGACGGCCCCTTCGTCGCCCACAGCACCCGCCACCTCTTCGAGGCCCGCAAGTCCACCACCACCCCCGACCGCCCGTAGCTCCGCACCCGCACCCCCGGCCTGCCCGCCCGCGAGGCCCCGCCGGTACGCGGGGCCGGGGTGGAGCGGTTCGCGGGGCTGGGCGGCGATGGCGTGGGCGTCGAAGCAGGGGAGGAGCCGTACCCCGCGCGGAGGGGCGTCGGGGAAGGCGGTGCCACCGGCCGCCGGCCAGGCCGGGCCGCCCTCGAAGCGGGGCGGGCGGACACAGGGGACCCTGCGGCCCCGGTTCGGGCCGAAGCACAGTGCGCCGAACTGCCCGGCCCGGTGCAGCACCGACCGCCGGCGCGGCCACAGGTCCTGGAACGCCGGCATCACCCGTTCCCGGGCCCAGGGCCCGGTGCGGGCCACGACCTCCTCGCTCAGCTCGTCCACGGTCAGCGGCCCGCGCTCGCCGAGCGCCGCCCCGGCCGCCGCGATCACCCGCTCGGTCCGCTCCCCGGTGGGCCCGGTCGGATTCGGCCCGGCTGGTACGGCGGTCAGCGCGGCGCGGTACAGGGGCAGGTCCGCGGCGGGCAGCAGAGGCACGGTGCCGCGCGGGCCGCAGGTCTTCCCCAGGGTCGGGTCCCCGCCCCCCGGGACGGCGCTGTCCCCCGGGCGGCGAGCCCCGCCCGTACGTCCGCCCGGGTCCGTCCCGTGGTCCGGAGACCGAGGGACAGCTCGGCCGCGGACAGCACCTGGGCGTGTGCCCCGAACATCGCGGACGCGATCCGGGCCACTCCGATGCCCTCCGGCGCAGGATTGGCCAGGAATTGCCGGTCGAGTCGGCGGGCGCTCGCGGCGCGCCAAGTGATCGCAACGGTCATGGGGGCGACCGTGGGGCAGCAGTAGGACGCATTCCGACCTCTTGGTCGGGAGCAATGGAAGGTGGCAAATCGCCTAAATAGGAGTAAAAGTCAAATTGCCGGTCCGTCGGTTCACGGATTCTCCACATCGTTATCGCAGGTGATTCGCATCTGGTGCGGGCGTCGCGTAAGTTCGGACCAAGGCAATTCGCGTGAGCAAAGCTGCGCGGTGGGCACCGCGCGGTGGAGGGGGCTGCGCGGTGCCGTGCCTGTTCGCGGGGGTGTCACGTGCGGGTTCGCCCGGCGATTGGCCCATCGGAGGGAACTCCGGCGATTCGCCCGGCCGGAGTGCCGAACGCTGGGAATCAGCCACGCATTGCCTGTGAAGCGGGCATTTCACGGGTGTCGAGGCGTTGCCGGACGACTTCGGAGAGTAGTTGTGGCACGCCGATGCACGCAGCATCACTTACGAAGGGTTATGGTGGAAGCCCCCCCTCGGGCCGGTCCGTCTCCCCCCCCACGGACCGGCCCGTTTTTCTGCCCTCTCCCGACCGCCCCCCGATGCGCCCGGCTCACGCCCCCCGGCGCCGGACCCGGGGCAGCGCCCCGCCCACGCCCCCGGCGCGGGACCCCGCACCGCGCGGCCCGCCTGCCGCCGGCCCACCCCCACCACAGCCCGCTCACCCCCATCCCCCACCCGCCCCGCACAAGGAGCCTCCCCCCTCAACACCCCTAGGGGGAGCCGTCGTAGAACGGGGGTAGGCTCACACCCCTCAAGGGACCGCCACTCGGACCGGACCCGCACTCGGCCGGGCCGTCCGAATCCGTACCGGAGGGGCTGACAATCACGTGAACCTGCGCGACACGCTGCGGAGCCTGCTCGTCAGGCTGTACGCGCACCGGGTGGAAGGCCACCTGGACCACGCTCAGGTGCCCAAGCACATCGGCGTCATCATGGACGGCAACCGGCGCTGGGCCAAAGCCTCCGGCTCGCCCACGATGGACGGACACCGGGCCGGCGCGGAGAAGATCGGGGAGTTCCTCGGCTGGTGCACCGAGACCGATGTCGAGGTGGTCACCCTCTGGCTGCTGTCGACCGACAACTTCGACCGCCCCAAGGAGGAGCTGGTCCCGCTCCTCGGCATCATCGAGAACGTGGTGCGCAGCCTCGGCGCCGACGGACGCTGGCGGGTGCACCATGTCGGCACCCCCGATCTGCTGCCCGCCGGGATGCAGCGCACCCTGAAGGAGGCGGAGGCGGCCACCGCCGACATCGACGGCATAGTGGTCAATGTCGCCATCGGCTACGGCGGCCGGCAGGAGATCGCCGACGCGGTCCGCTCGATGATGCTGGAGGCCCACGACAAGGGCACCACGATGGAGGAGCTGGCCGAGGCCGTCGACGTCGAGATGATCGGCCGCCATCTCTACACCCGCGCCCAGCCCGACCCCGATCTCGTCATCCGCACCAGCGGCGAACAGCGGCTGTCCGGATTCATGCTGTGGCAGACGGCCCATTCCGAGTACTACTTCTGCGAAGTCTTCTGGCCCGCCTTCCGCAAGGTCGACTTCCTGCGCGCGCTGCGCGACTACGCCGCCCGCGGCCGGCGCTTCGGCGGCTGACCGCCAGCGCGGGACCGGGCCGCGCCGCCCGTCCGACGGCAGGTCAAGGCGGCAGGTCAAGGCGGCAGGTCACGACGGCGGGTCACCTGACCGGTCCGGTCACCTTGGCCACCCAAAGGTGACGTACTCCCACAGAGCAGCGGTGACCCGGACGTACCCCGCTTAACGCGGAGTTCATCGGAGCGCCGTCATATGCCCTGGCATGGCCGCGCTCGTTCGAGGGCATAACGCAGACAGGTCGACATCCGAACCACGGATGTCTCGATCTCAGCGGACGGCACGGGGCCGTCCGCCCGGGAGGCCCTTTGCACCAGCCCGACCGTGCGGTCTCGGCACGGATGAAGCCGCGGAGGGCCGGTTCCCGGCCCGTGGTGCCACGGGGCCGAGGACCGGTCCAGCTCCTCTCCGTCGCTCCCCGACCTCATCCGAGGGGGTACGTCCTTCCGTGGTGACCAGCACAAAGCGCCACAAGCCCGACCGGCGCACCTATGTTCTCGACACCAGCGTCCTGCTGGCCGATCCCCATGCCCTCAGCCGCTTCGACGAGCACGAGGTCGTGCTCCCGATCGTGGTGGTGACGGAGCTGGAGGCCAAACGGCACCATCCGGAGCTCGGCTACTTCGCCCGGCAGGCCCTGCGCCTGCTGGACGATCTGAGGGTCCGGTACGGCCGACTCGACGCCCCCATCCCCACCGGGGAGCTGGGCGGCACCATCCGTGTCGAGCTCAACCACTCGGACCCCAGCGTGCTGCCCAGCGGCTACCGCCTGGGGGACAACGATTCCCGCATCCTCGCGGTCGCCCGGAACCTCCAGGCGGAGGGGTTCGACGTCACCGTCGTGTCCAAGGACCTCCCGCTGCGGATCAAGGCGTCCTCGGTCGGTCTGCTGGCCGAGGAGTACCGGGCCGAGCTGGCCATCACGGACGCCTCCGGGTGGACCGGGATGGCGGAACTCGCGCTGCCCGCCGAACAGGTGGACATCCTCTTCGAGGAAGGACACGTGTATGTGCCCGAGGCGGCCTCGCTGCCCGTGCACACCGGGCTGACCATCCAGTCCGAGCGCGGCAAGGCGCTCGGCCGGGTGACCCCGGAGGGCAGTGTCCGGCTGGTGCGCGGCGACCGGGAGGCGTTCGGCATCAAGGGCCGCAGCGCCGAGCAGCGCATCGCGCTCGATCTGCTGCTCGACCCGGACATCGGGATCGTCTCGATGGGCGGCCGGGCCGGCACCGGCAAGTCGGCGCTGGCGCTCTGCGCGGGCCTGGAGGCGGTGCTGGAGCGCCGTCAGCACCAGAAGATCATGGTCTTCCGGCCGCTGTACGCGGTGGGCGGGCAGGAGCTGGGCTATCTGCCGGGCACCGAGGCCGAGAAGATGAGCCCCTGGGCGCAGGCGGTCTTCGACACCCTGTCCTCGGTCACCAGCCGGGAGGTCATCGAGGAGGTCACCGCGCGCGGGATGCTGGAGGTCCTGCCGCTCACCCATATCCGCGGCCGGTCGCTGCACGACGCGTTCGTGATCGTGGACGAGGCCCAGTCGCTGGAGCGCAACGTCCTGCTGACCGTGCTCTCCCGGATCGGCGCCAACTCACGGGTGGTGCTCACCCATGACGTGGCCCAGCGGGACAATCTGCGGGTCGGGCGCTACGACGGAGTGGTGGCCGTGGTGGAGAAACTGAAGGGGCATCCGCTCTTCGCGCATGTCACCCTCACCCGGTCCGAGAGGTCCCAGATCGCCGCCCTTGTGACCGAAATGCTGGAGGACGGACAGATCTGACCCGGACGTCCCACAACGGGGCGAATATCCGGCAGTTGGCGCCGCCCGGCAAAGGGGAGACCCTAGCCGGGCGGCGCTGTCGTGCGCCGCACTTTCCCGAAATCCCCCGGGGCGCGCGGGGTGTGAGCTTTCACACGCAACACAGAATTGCCACCCGGCGCCGGGTTACGGCAGAGTCTCGTTCCTGTCAGGCCCCGCATACGGCACTCGTGTACCCCGAGGGGTACGGCACCACAGCGCACCACCGCAAACTCAACAGCGTCGCCGTATGCCGCCCGAGCATTTCGCGGCGCTCCCCGCACGGGAGTTGCCCACCGGGCCCGTGCCTCCCGTGACCGCGCAGTAGGGGAGGCCAGCGCCAGGGGCACGATCAGCGTCCGCCAGGGTCACCGAAGCGGGCGATGCTGGAAGGAAACCGTGTGAGCCGGATCTCGGTCCGGGGATTCGCAGTGGCCTCGGCCACCGCGGTCACCGCCGTCGGTAGCGTTGTCGGCGTTGCCTCGGGCAGCACCGCACAGAACAACGACGCCGAAGCGGCGGCTACCGACCTGACGCTCCTCGCGGACATACCCACGGGCCAGCAGGCCCCGGTCCTCACCGCCTCCCTCACGCAGCAGGCCGACAACCAGGCCATCGCCGCGGACGCGAGCGCCAAGAAGGACGCCGAGGCGGAGGCCCGCAAGGCGGCGGCCAAGTCGGCCATCAAGAAGAAGAAGGACGCCGAGGCCAAGGCCAAGGCGGAGAAGGAAGCCAAGGAGCGGGCGGAGGCCGAGGAGAAGGCCAGCCGCGAGAAGTCGGAGTCCGTCAGCGACGCCTCCAGCTTCAGCGTCCAGAGTTCCTACACCGTCGCGCAGATCCAGGCCATGGCCCGCCAGATGGTGCCGTCCGGCCAGTGGACCTGCTTCAGCAACATCGTGGACCACGAGTCGGACTGGAACTACAAGGCCGTCAACCCCTCCTCGGGCGCCTACGGTCTCTTCCAGGCGCTGCCCGGCTCCAAGATGATCTCCGCCGGCGCCGACTGGCAGACCAACCCGGCCACCCAGATCAAGTGGGGCCTCAGCTATATGAACGAGCGCTACGGCAGCCCCTGCGAGGCGTGGACGTTCTGGCAGGCCAACAACTGGTACTAGCACCGGTACCGGAGCCCCGGCCGGCCCTCACCGGGCCGCCCCGCTCAACCCCGTGAAGCCCCTCCCCGTCCTAGGGGGAGGGGCTTTCGCCCTGTACGGTCTGACACGACGGGCTCCAGGGGGGAGTAGTGGGGAAGGACGGGGGAAGAGGGCGGATCATGTCACGAGTGCCAGGGTGGCTGAGCCGGATGGGTGCCGGGCTGACCGAGATGGGCCAGCGGCTGGACGAGCGCCGCCGCGCCGGGGCCGGTGCCGACGACGACACCGGTCCGGTCCCGGGCCCCGGGACCGGGGGCGAGATGGTGCCGTCCCCGCCCCCGTATCCGCCGGCCGCGCCCCCCACCCGCCCCGACCCGGCGCACGCGGTGCCGTGGGGCGTCCGGGTCGCCGCCGAGGCGGGCTGGCGGCTGCTGGTGCTGGCCGGGACCCTGTGGGTGCTGATGCGGGTCATCAGCGCCGTCCAACTGGTCGTCCTGGCGTTCGTCGCCGCGCTGCTGATGACCGCGCTGCTCCAGCCGACCGTGGCGCGGCTGCGCCGGTACGGGGTGCCGCGCGGACCGGCCACCGCGCTCACCGCGATCCTCGGATTCGTGGTGATGGGCCTGATGGGCTGGTTCGTCACCTGGCAGGTGATGGAGAACATCGACACCCTCTCCAACCAGGTCCAGGACGGTATCGAGGAGCTGCGGCGCTGGCTGCTCAACAGCCCGTTCCATGTCACCGAGGAGCAGATCAACGACATCGCGGGCAATCTCCGCGACGCGGTCGGCGCCAACACCGACGAGATCACCTCCGCCGGACTGGAGGGGGTCACGGTCATCGTGGAGGCGCTGACCGGTATCGCGCTCGCCGCGTTCTGCACACTGTTCCTGCTCTACGACGGCCGGCGGATCTGGGAGTGGGCGCTGAAGCTGGTCCCCGCCGCCGCCCGGCCCGGTGTCGCGGGCGCCGGGCCGCGCGCCTGGCGCACCCTGACCGCCTATGTGCGGGGCACGGTGGTGGTCGCCCTCATCGACGCCATCTTCATCGGGCTCGGCATCTACTTCCTGGATGTCCCGATGGCGGTGCCGCTGGCCGTCTTCATCTTCCTCGGGGCGTTCATCCCGCTGGTCGGCGCGGTCATCTCCGGCGCGCTCGCGGTGGTCGTCGGGCTGGTCACCCAGGGCGTGTTCACCGGGGTGATGGTGCTGGTCGTGGTGCTCGCGGTGCAGCAGATCGAGGGGCACATCCTCCAGCCGTTCATCCTGGGCCGGGCCGTGCGGGTGCATCCGCTGGCGGTGGTCCTGGCGGTCGCGGCGGGCGGGCTGGTCGCCGGGATCGGCGGCGCGGTGGTCGCGGTCCCGCTGGTCGCGGTCACCAATACGGTCGTCGGCTATCTGCGGGCGTACGCCGACGGGCGGTACGACGGGGGCGGCGGGGGCGGCGGGGGGCAGGTGGTCGCGGCCCGGCCGCCCGTGGAGGACGCGGTGGCCGTCGAGGGGGGAGCGGTTCCCCCGGCGGACGGCGGTGGTGGCGGCGGTGGCGGCGGTGGCGGGAACGCGGAGAGCCCCGCCCACCAGGGGTGAGCGGGGCCCTCGAAACCACCGGGGTCACTCGGCGAGGATCGCCTCCGCGTCCAGGGTGACCGCGACCGCCTGGATCACCGAGGCGATCTTGAACGCCTCCTGGACGGTCTCGCGCGCCACGCCCGCCTTGCGCAGCACCTGCTCGTGCGAGTCCAGGCACAGCCCGCAGCCGTTGATCGCGGAGACCGCGAACGACCACAGCTCGAAGTCGACCTTGTCGACACCGGGGTTGCCGATGACGTTCATCCGCAGCCCCGCGCGCAGGGTGCCGTACTCGTGGTCCGAGAGCAGATGGCGGGTGCGGTAGAAGACGTTGTTCATCGCCATGATCGCGGCGGCCGACTTGGCGGCGGTGTACGCCTCCGGCGTCAGGTTCGCCTCGGCCGCCGGGGCCAGCTCGCGCAGGACCAGCGGGGAGCGGGCGGCGATGGCGGTGGCCAGGACCGTGCCCCAGAGCTGCTGGGCGGGCAGTTCGGAGTTGCCGATGACCGACCCGAGATTGAGCTTCAGGTCCTTGGCGTAGTCCGGTATGCGGGACTTGAGGGAGTCGAGGGACATGGCACTCACTCTCCGGCGAGCAGGGCGCCCGCGTCGAGGGTGTCCTCGCCCTTGGTCCAGTTGCACGGGCACAGCTCGTCCGTCTGGAGGGCGTCCAGGACCCGCAGGACCTCCTTGGGGTTCCGGCCGACGGAGCCCGCGGTGACCATGGTGAACTGGATCTCCCGGTTCGGGTCGACCACGAACACCGCGCGCTGCGCGAAGCCGTCCTCGCCCTCGATGCCCAGATCCCGCATCAGCTCGTGCCGGGAGTCGGCCAGCATCGGGAAGGGCAGGTCGCGCAGATCGTCGTGGTCCTTGCGCCAGGCGTGGTGGACGAACTCCGAGTCGCCGGAGAAACCGAGGATCTGGGCGTCACGGTCGGCGAACTCCTCGTTCAGCTTCCCGAACGCGGCGATCTCCGTCGGACACACGAAAGTGAAATCCTTCGGCCACGCGAACACGACCAACCACTTGCCCTCGTAGGACTTGTGGTGGATCTGCTCGAACTCCCGGCCCTTCTCCAGCGAGACACAGGCGGTCAGCTCGAACTCGGGGAACTTGTCACCGACAGTGAGCACTGGCTCTCCTTGCAGCGAGGAGACACCTTGGACGCGGGTGTCTCCCATGGGTTGGACGTGCTCGATGCTTTCATACGCTGGATTGATTGCGGTAATAGCTACACTCGGGTCTGTTGATCGGAAGGGGTTATCAGTGACTGTGGGTAAGGTGTCGGGGCGGCGGAGACAGCCGAGCCTGGCCCAGTTGCGGGCCTTCGCGGCGGTCGCCGAGCATCTGCACTTCCGGGACGCGGCGGCGGCCGTCGGGACCAGCCAGCCCGCGCTGTCCGGGGCGGTCGCCGCGCTGGAGGAGACCCTCGGCATCACCCTGCTGGAGCGCACCACCCGCAGGGTGCTCCTCACCCCGGCCGGTGCGCGGCTCGCCGTCCGCGCCAGGGCGGTCCTCGGCGAACTGGGCGCGCTGCTGGAGGAGGCGGAGGCGGTCCGGGCCCCGTTCACCGGCACCCTGCGGCTCGGCACGATCCCGACCGTCGCGCCCTATCTGCTGCCGACGGTGCTGACGCTGGTGCACGAGCGCTACCCCGACCTCGATCTCCAGGTGCACGAGGAGCTGACCGCGAGCCTGCTCGACGGCCTCGCCGCCGGGCGGCTGGACCTGCTGCTGCTCGCCGTGCCCCTCGGTGTCCCCGGGGTGACCGAACTCCCGCTCTTCGACGAGGACTTCGTCCTGGTCACCCCGCTCGGGCACCCGCTCGGCGGGCGCGAGGGCGTGTCGCGCGAGGTGCTGCGCGAGCTGCGGCTGCTGCTCCTGGACGAGGGGCACTGCCTGCGCGACCAGGCGCTCGACATCTGCCGGGAGGCCGGCCGCGAGGGCGTCCCCGCGACCACCACCGCGGCGGGGCTGGGCACGCTGGTGCAGCTCGTCGCGGGCGGCCTCGGGGTGACACTGCTGCCGCGCACGGCGGTGGGGGTGGAGGCGGGGCGCTCCGGGCGGCTGCTCACGGCGTCCTTCGCGGCGGCGCCGGGACGCCGGGTGGCCCTCGCCATGCGGACGGGGGCGGCGCGCTCCGCAGAGTATGCGGAGCTGGCGGGAGTGCTGAGGGAGGGGATGGGGGAGTTGCCGGTGCGGGTTGTTTCTCCTGCCGGTGATTCCGGGTTCGGCCGGTAGGGGTGCCGTGCGCGGTTCCTCCCCCAGAGGGGGTGCCCCCAGCACCCCTTGAAGGCCGCTCACGGCACCGTCCCTCATCCGCTCACTCCGTGCGCAAGCCGTCCGGGCGCATCAGGCGGAGCAGGGGGGGCAGGCTGAGGGCCGTCACCGCCAGGACGACGCCCGCGCCGATGCCGGTCATCGTGAGGACGCTCACCCAGTCGACCCCGACCCCGGTGTCCGACATCCGCAGCAGGATCGCGCCCAGCGTCAGACCCACCGCGTTGGCCAGGATCAGCCCGACGATGATGGGGATCGCCGTCTGCCACAGCACCGACAGGGTGAGGGTGCCGCGCCGGGTGCCGAAGGCGACCAGCACCGACAGCAGCTTCTTGCGCTCGCGGAGCTGTTCCAACTGGGAGACCAGCAGACTCGCCCCGATCAGCATCAGCACCGCCGCCGCGCCGACGAACAGACCCGTGCGGATGGTCTCGAAACGCTGGACGCGCTCCTCGGCGACCCACATCATCGTCCTGGCCAGCGGGTCGACCGCGGCGACGGCGTTGCGGGCCAGGTCGTAGGCGTCCGGCACGGTCCGGTCGAAGGTCAGATACACCTGGCCGGTGAACTGCGGACGCAGCTCGGCGGGCAGCGCCTTCGGGGTGACGAGCACCCCGCCCCACTCGCTGCCGGTCAGCGTGTCGCTGGCCTCGGCCCGCTTGAGGGCGGGCAGCTTCCAGGGGACCTCGTCGCCCGGCTGGTCGTCGTAGGACGCGTCGAACCAGACCGTCCTGCCCTGCTCGGCCAGGGCGCCGGTGTCCGGGTCGTAGGCGGCGTCCGGTACGACGAAGACATCCCCGTCCGTGCAGGACGGCAGCTTCGCGACCTCGCGCAGCAGCGCGCAATCGGCGACGGTCACCGAACTGCCCAGCTCCGGGTTCCTGGCCCGGTCCGCGATGTAGCCGTCCGAGTAGCCCCGGGCGGTGCGGACGCCCTCGGTGGCGGCGAGGGCTTCGACGGCCCGCTCGGGGCCGGTGCCGTCCCGCAGGGCGACCTGCATCTCCACACTGCTGACATCGCGCCCGGTGCTCCGGGTGTAGTCGTCCTCCACACCGGTGAACAGCATCTGGAGCGCGATGGCACCGGCCACCGCCACCGCGATCCCATTGACCGTCCGGGCCGCCGTGCCGCTGCTCAACTGGAGGCGGCGGACGGCGAGCTGCCAGGCGACCGGGCCGCCCCCGAGACGGCCGACGAACCGCTCCACGATCCACGGCAGCAGCGCGGTCACCCCGACCAGCAGCAGCACCACACCGCCCGTGACCAGGTACTGGTTGAACTCGCCCCCGTCGCTGCCCTGGCCCAGCATCGGATACAGCATCGCCAGTCCGGCCAGCGGCAGCAGCAGCCGCCACCACAGCCGGCGGCGCCGCGGCCTGGCGGTGCGCACCACGCCCAGCGGCTCGATCACCACCCCGCGCAGCGCGAACAGGGTCACCGCGACCGCCGCGGCCGGCACCAGCAGGGCGACCACCGCCACGAGCAGCGGCGAGGGGTTCAGATAGCTGGGGAAGACACTGAGGTCGAACAGCTCCGCGGAGCCCGCGGCCTGCCGGGCGACCAGGAAGAAGCCGGTGCCGACCAGCAGTCCGAGCAGGGACCCGGCGAGGGCCTCACCGGCCGCCACCCGGCGGGTCATCCGGCTGTCCGAGCCCACCAGCCGCAGCGCCGCCAGCCGCCGGTCCCGTCCGTCGCTGCCGAACCGCTCGGCCGCGGCGACGAACACCGCCACCGGCATCAGCAGCACCACGACCACCACCAGGATCAGCAGCAGCAGAACCGGGTCCCAGGGCTCGGTCTGCGAGTCCCGTCCGAAGCCGTCGATCCGCCGGGAGTCGGTGCCCAGAGAGCGTTCCAGGCCCTCGGCGCCCTGGTAGAAGACGAGATCGTGCGACCCGATCAGACCCGGCTCGGCGATGGTGCCGACGATCCGGTCCGGCAGCCGCTCGCGCAGCAGCGCCCCCTCGGACGACTCCAGCAGCTCCTTCAGCGCGGGCGAGACCACCATGGTGCCCGGCGCCGGGAACTCGGCCACCCCCGGCGGCGGTACCGCCTTGGCGCCCTCCGGCTGCAGCTTCCGGCCCCGGATGTCGTCCGCGCGGAAGGTGGTGTCGGCATCGGCGACCAGCAGGGTCGCGTCGGTCCGCGGCGGCGGCACGGTGACGAAGGTGTAGTCGTCACGGGCCTCCCCGCGCGCGTGCCGCTCGGTCAGCGCGTTCGGGATGGCGGTGGTCAGCAGCAGCAGGGCCACCCCGAGACCGACGCCCACCGCGGTGAGCCCGGCCCGGATGATCCCGCCGCGGCCGGAGAAGGCGAACCGGGCGCCCATGGCGAGATCGCGCGCCCACTGACGGACGTTCACCCCGCCGGACCCCGTTCTGCGCGTGCTCATACCGCGCGCTCCATGTCCCGCGAACGCCCGTCCCGGACGACGACCTCACGGTCGGAGTAGGCCGCCACCCGGGCCTCGTGGGTGACCAGGACGACCGCCGCGTTGGTGGAGCGGGCCGCCTCGGTGAGCAGGTTCATCACGCGCTCGCCGTTGAGGGAGTCGAGCGCGCCGGTCGGCTCGTCGGCGAACAGCACCCGGGGCCCGGTCACCAGCGACCGCGCCACCGCGACCCGCTGGCCCTGGCCGCCGGAGACCTCGCCGGGCCGCTTGCCCTTCAGGTCGTCCACCTCCAGCCGCTCCATCCAGGCGAGGGCGGTGCGCTCGGCGTCCTTGCGGGAGGTGCCGTTCAGCCGCAGTGGCAGCGCCACGTTCTCCACGCAGGTCAGCTCCGGCACCAACTGGCCGAACTGGAAGACGAACCCGAACTCCGTGCGCCGCAGGGCGCTGCGCTGGGCGTCGTTCATCCCCGTCATCTCACGGCCGTGGTAGACGATCGACCCGGAGTCGGGCGCCACGATCCCGGCGAGACAGTGCAGCAGGGTCGACTTGCCCGACCCGGAGGGGCCCATCACGGCGACGACCTCGCCGGGGTGGATGGAGAACCCGGCGCCGTCGAGGGCGGTCGTGGGGCCGTACGCCTTGCGCAGATCGTGCGCGGCGAGCAGGGAGCCGGGGGGCGTGGCGGCCGGGGCCGCGGCGGACGAGGTCGTGGTGGACGGGGTCATGGCGCCACCGCCTCCTTGAGTCGGTCGAGTCGGGCGGCGGTCAGTTCCAGCCAGCGCAGATCGGCTTCGAGATGGAACAGGGCGTGGTCGCAGATGAGCTGGTCGGCCAGATCGCCCTTGCGCTTGCGGTCGGTGAGGATCCGCATCATCCGCAGATGCTCGGAGCGCTGGGTGTCGAGGATCCCGGCGGCGTCGCGATGGGTGAGCAGCGCGAGCACGACCTTGGTGTAGAGGGTCGAGTGGAGGTAGGGCTCCGGCTTCTCCGGGGTCGCGAGCCACTGCTGGACGTCGGTGATCCCGGCGTCGGTGATCGCGTACCGCTTGCGCTCGGGGCCGCCGCCGGGCTCGATGCCGTCGACCTCCACGAGGCCGTGCTTCAGCAGCCGGGACATCGTCGAGTAGACCTGGCCGTAGTGGAGCGGCCGGTCCTGACCGAACTTCTCGTCGAAGGCCCGCTTCAGGTCGTAGCCGTGACGCGGCCCGGACTCCAGGAGACCCAGAAGGGTGTGACCGATGGACATGCCGAGCACTCTACACAGGGGGTATACCCGGTATGTATACGCGGAGTGTGTAGATCATGGTGGAGGTGATGAAGGCGCAGGTCAGCGCCGTTTGTCACGGTTCGGAGACGGCGATACGGGGATCAGGGCTGCGGCGGCTCACCACTCGACCTCGGCCGACCGCTCGGCCCCGGCTCGTCACTCGCCCCCGGCTCACCACCCGCCCCCGCCCGACCCCTCGGCCCCGGTTCACCACCCGCCCCCGCCTGCCCCGGCGGGCGCCCCCGGCGCGGGATCGGGCCCGCCTCGCCCGGCAGCCGGCCCTGCTCCGCCAGCGCCCGGCGGAGCAGGAACTCGATCTGGGCGTTGGCCGACCGCAGCTCGTCGGACGCCCAGCGGGCGAGCGCGTCGTACACCGCCGGATCCAGCCGCAGCAGCACCTGCTTGCGCTGCCGCTGCGGCCGGCGCTCGGGGCCGGTGCCCCCGGACGGGGCGGTCACTGGTAGAGCGTCCCGGTGTTGATGACCGGGTGGACCGAGCGGTCCCCGCAGAGCACCACCATCAGGTTGGACACCATCGCCGCCTTGCGCTCGGAGTCCAGCTCCACGACGTCCTGCTCGGTGAGCCGGGCCAGCGCCGCCTCGACCATCCCGACCGCCCCGTCCACGATCTGCCGCCGGGCCGCGACCACCGCGCCGGCCTGCTGCCGCTGGAGCATCGCCGAGGCGATCTCGGGGGCGTAGGCGAGGTGGGTGAAGCGGGACTCGATGATCTCCACCCCGGCCGCCTCGACCCGCGCGTACAGCTCGACGCCGAGCTTCTCGGTGATCTCCTCGGCGTTGCCGCGCAGCGAGAGGCCGTCCTCGTCATGGGCGTCGTAGGGGTACTCGATGGCGATGTGGCGCACGGCGGCCTCGGTCTGGGTGGAGACGAACTCGATGTAGTCGTCCACCTCGAAGACGGCCTGCGCGGTGTCCTCCACCCGCCACACCACGACCGCCGCCAGCTCGACCGGGTTGCCATAGGCGTCGTTCACCTTCAGCACGGCCGTCTCGTGGTTGCGCACCCGCGTGGAGATCTTGGTGCGGTCGGTGAGCGGGTTCACCCAGCGCAGGCCGTCCTGGCGGACGGTGCCCCGGTAGCGGCCGAAGAGCTGCACCACCCGGGCCTCGCCCGGCGCGACCGTGTTCAGCCCGCACAGCGTGATGAAGGCGGCGAGCGAGATCACACAGCCGCCGACGATCAGCGCGGCCTTGCCGCCGCCGGAGGTGACGGCGACCGCGGACACCGCGATGCCCACCCCGCCGAACAGTCCGAGCAGGCCGAACACCAGCGCCGGGCCCCCGCCGACACTGTGCGCGGCGAACTCCCGGACTCTGGGCTCGGGCATCTGCGGGGCGTCGGCGACGGCCGCGCTCTCGGATGTGGACATGGGTGCCCCCCGTTTCTGTGGCCGAACTCCCCCTGCGGGAGTCACTAGCTTGCTTCTATCTAAGTGATATCAGATTATCCGGTCACAGCAACCCCCACCCCCCTCCGAACGTCGGATTCAGTGGGCCAGGTCAGGACACGTGCCGATTGTCACGTCCGTAATGGGCCGGATCGTGCGCACTTCGTCACAGACGACGGTGTTAGCTTCTGAGCCGACCCGAGATGACACGGATGTGACAGACGAGACCGAAGCGGAGTAGACGGACACATGGGGCGAGCCGAAGAGAGACGAGCGCGTCAGCGCGGCGGTCGCCGCCGTGCGGCGTCCAGGGGCGGCCGTTCGTCCGATGGACGGACCCGCACCGGCATACGCCGGTTCCTCACCTGGCGGAAGATCCTCGGCACGTTCCTCGGCTTCTGCCTGCTGTGCATCGGCGCGTTCATCCTGCTCTACCTCCTGATCGACATACCCAAGGGCAACGCGGTCGCCCAGGAGCAGAGCAATGTCTACGAGTTCAGCGACGGCTCGGTCCTGACCCGGCAGGGCGAGACCAACCGGGAGATCGTCGACCTCGCCCAGGTCCCCAAGGACGTCCAGCGCACCTTCGTCGCCGCCGAGAACAAGACCTTCTACGAGGACTCCGGCGTCGACCTCAGGGGCACCGCCCGCGGTCTGTTCAACACCCTCAGCGGCCGGGGCATGCAGGGCGGCTCGACCATCACCCAGCAGTACGTCAAGAACTACTACCTGACGCAGGAACAGACGGTCACCCGCAAGCTCAAGGAGCTGGTGATCTCCCTGAAGGTCGACCGCGAGACCTCCAAGGACGACATCCTCGCCGGGTACATCAACACCAGCTACTACGGCCGCAACGCCTACGGCATCCAGGCCGCTGCCCAGGCCTACTACCGGGTCGACGCCGGTGACCTCACCGTGGAGCAGGGCGCCTATCTCGCGGCGCTGCTCCAGGCGCCCAGCCAGTACGACTGGGCGGTGGCCTCGGACACCAGCAAGAAACTGGTCCAGGACCGCTGGAACTACGTCCTGGACAACATGGTCGAGGAAGACTGGCTGGACGCCGCCGACCGGCGGGGCATGGAGTTCCCGGTGCCCGAGGAGGTCCAGGGCAACCCCGGGCTCCAGGGCCAGACCGGCTATCTGGTGGACGCGGCCAACGACGAACTCGCCCGGCAGCTCGTCGCCCAGGGCGCCGCGGAGAACGAGGACGACGCCGTCGCGATGGTCAAGCGCGGTGGCTGGAACATCACCTTGACCATCGACAAGAAGAAGCAGGGCCAACTGGAGCAGGCGGCCGAGGACCAGTTGATCAGCAAGCTGGACGCCGAGGAGCGCCCGGTCGACGCGAACATCCAGCCCGGCGCGGTCTCCGTCGACCCGAAGACCGGCAAGGTCGTCGCGATGTACGGCGGCGCCGACTACGTCGAGCACTACCGCAACAACGCCACCCGGCGGGACTACCAGGCCGCCTCCACCTTCAAGCCGGTGATCCTGGCGGCGGCCGTGGAGGAGGGCTCCGAGACCCAGGACGGCGACCCGATCACCGCGGACACCGTCTACGGCGGCGACAGCGGGCGCGAGGTGGTGGCCGACGGCGAGAAGGTCGGCTTCAACCCGCCCAACGAGGACGATGTCGACTACGGCGATGTCAGCGTCCAGACCGCCATGAACAAGTCCATCAACTCGGTCTTCGCCCAGATGGGCGTGGATGTCGGGATGGAGAAGGTGATGGAGGTCGCCGGGCTGCTCGGGATGGACACCGAGGGCATGGAGTCGGTGCCCGCGCAGACCCTCGGCTCGATGGGCGCGAGCCCGCTGGAGATGGCCGGGATCTACGCCACCCTCGACAACCACGGCAAGAAGGTCACCCCGACGATCCTCGCCTCCGCCGACCACAAGGACACCGTGGTCGACCTGCCCGACCCGATCGGCGAGCAGGTCATCAGCCGCGAGACCGCCGACACCGTCACCTCGGTGCTCACCGGCGTGGTCGACGACGGCACCGCCCGCACCTCGGTGCGGGACAACCCGGAGCGCGACGGCCAGCAGGTGGCCGGCAAGACCGGTACCTCCGACTACGGCCGCTCGGCCTGGTTCACCGGCTACACCCCGGACCTGGTGACCTCGGTCGGCCTGTTCGGCGAGGACGCGAAGTCCGGCGAGCAGGTCAACATGGCCGGCGCCACCGGCACCCTGCCCGGCAAGGGCCGGGTCAACGGCGGTGGCCTCCCGGCGCAGATCTGGGCCCAGTACACCTTCGGCGCCACCGGCAAGGCCACCGAGTTCGACCTGGACACCGACCAGGGCGCGGCCGTCCAGCCGTCCTGGACGCCCACCGCGACCCAGGAGCCCACCACCCAGGCGCCGACCCAGGAGCCGACCACCGAGGAACCGACCGAGGAGCCGACGACCCCGGACCCCACCACCGAGGAGCCGACCGAGGAGCCGACGACCGAGGAGCCCACCACCGAGCCCCCGTCGCAGACCCCGACCAGCGGCACCCCGACCGGCCCCACCACCGAACCACCGGTCAACCCCGACAACCCGGGCCAGCAGTAGCGAACCCGGCCGGTCACGGAGCAAAGCGCCCCGAAGGGACGCCGATGCACCCGTGACAGCAGCGGCAGGGGAGACTTTCGGCCAGTCTGACGACGGCCCTTTCCCCTGCCGAACACCCCGTGCCTATGGTGATCACGTCGTGATCCGGCCCCGCCCACCCGGCGGGGCCGTCGCGTGTGCAACTCCCCATGAAACCCCATGAAGGAGCGCCACATCCATGGCCGACGAGATGGTGCGCAGAGCGCAGATGTTCATCAACGTCACCTATGACAACGGTGCCAAACTCGGGATATCCCGGCTCACCGAGAACGGTGAGACCAGTTGGACCGTCATGTACGCCCTGACCCGGGCCCTCCAGTACGAACTGGGCATCACCGCCCTGTCCGACAGCTTCGGACCCACCACCCTCTCCACCCTCCAGACCAAGCACCCGAGCATCGGCTCCGGTTCCCCCGCGAACATCGTCCGGATCGTCCAGTCCGGCCTGTACTGCAAGGGCTACGACGGCGGTGAGATCGACGGGGTCTACGACGCCCGCGTCCAGGCCGCCGTGACCAGGCTCAAGACCGACATGGGCGTCGACTTCGCCTACCCCGGCACCGTGGTCACCCCCAAGGTCTTCAAGGGCCTGCTCAACATGGACCCGTACATCACGGTCGGCACCGGCACCGAGCAGATCCGGGCCGTCCAGCGCTGGATGAACGGCACCTTCGTCCAGCGCCGGGACTTCTTCATCGTCCCCTGCGACGGCCGCCACTCCCGCACCGTCGCCCAGGCGATGCTGTACGCCGTCCAGTACACGATCGGCATGGCCGACGGCACCGCCAACGGCAACTTCGGCCCCGGCACCCAGGCCGGCCTGAAGTCCAACACCGTCTCCGTCGGATCGTCCGGCACCTGGGTGCAGTTGTTCACCGCCGGGATGCTGCTCAACGCCCGGCCCGTCGCCTTCGCCGGCACCTTCACCGAGGCGCACGCCGCCGAGGTCCGCGCCTTCCAGTCGTTCGTGGCGCTCCCGGTCACCGGCCGCGGCGACTACCCCACCTGGGCCTCGCTCCTCGTCTCCTACGGCGACCAGACCCGCAAGGGCGCCGCCTGCGACGGGGTCACCCGGATCACCCCGGACCGCGCCGCCACCCTCAAGGCCGAGGGCATCACCATCGTCGGCCGCTATCTCACCAACGCCATCCCCGGCGGCGGCACGGTCCCCGAGAAGACCATCCAGCCCGGCGAACTCCAGACCATCGCCGACCAGGGCATGCGCTGCTTCCCCATCTACCAGACCTTCGGCCGGGGCGCCGAGGACTTCAGCTACCCGCTGGGCCGGGCCGCCGGACAGGCCGCCATCAACGCCGCCCTCGACCACGGCTTCAGGACCGGCACCCGGATCTTCTTCGCGGTCGACTTCGACGCCTACGACTACGAGGTCACTGACAACGTTCTCCCGCACTTCAAGGGCATCGAGGACGCCATCCGCGACGACGGCAACCGCTACACCGTCGGCGTCTACGGCCCCCGCAACGTCTGCACCCGCGTCTCCGACGCCGGGCACGCCTCCGCGTCCTTCGTCTCCGACATGTCCTCCGGCTTCTCCGGGAACTTCGGCTATCCGCTGCCCGCCAACTGGGCCTACGACCAGATCGTCACCAAGACCGTCGGCACCGGCGCGGGCGCCATCAACATCGATGTCAACATCACCTCCGGCCGCGACACCGGCCAGGGCTCCTTCAACCCGCCCCGCACCGTCAAGCCCGACACCCGACTGCACCCGGACGTCCAGAACGCCATGCAGATCGACGTCGGCAAGTACATGGAGTCCCTGGGTTTCCCGCTGGACGGCGGCATCCGCAGCTACCAGCACTGGAAGTGCTTCGAGCGCACCGTCACCGCCCATGACGACCTGATCACCGAACTCTCCCAGCGCCACTCCATGCGCAAGGCCCTCATCCAGACCACCGCCTACTGGGAGATGCGGCACATCGCCCCCGACGACGAGGCCGCCTGGCTCGCCGTCATCGCCGCCTTCAACACCACCGGCCAGTACATCCGCGACACCTCCACCGGCATCGCCAAACAGCGCGCGATCACCCTGATCGGCGCCCACAACCACGCCCTGGACCGCGGCTACGGCACCGACCAGCCCCGCCGGGACACCGCGATCGACGAGGACAAGTACAACGCCTGGAAACAGGCGTACGACAATGAGCGCTACGCCCTCACCAGCGTCGCCCTCATCCACCGCTGGGACATCGACGGCAAGCCCGGCGGCGACGACGACTCCCCGGCCCTGCGCGCCCCCAGCCTCGACTACACGGACACCGAGATCTACGAGGTCCTGCGCCGCTACCAGGGACCGGGCGAGCCCGCGTTCACCGAGGCCAAGAAGCGGATGGGCCTGTACTACGTGATGGAGAAGTACAACTCCATCTCACGCAACTACTAGCCGGGGAGCCCTCGATGTCGGGAGACGAGCCCTACGCCGGTCACAACGGCGCCCTGCTGCTGATCCTGCTCCTGGTCACCGGCACGGCAGCACTGATCCTCGCCGTCCAGGGCGTCCGGCGCCTGCGGGCGTCCTCGCCCCGGACCGGCGCCGCCCTGCTGTCCTGGTCCGCCACCGCCGCGCTCTACGTCTGGGGCCTGCTGCATCTGCTCCTCACCGACGACTACGGCCAGGCCCAGGCGTGCAACGACGCCGTCGGCGACCGGCTCACCGGCTACGACCCCGGCTTCCTCCCGCTGCGCTTCGGATGCCGGACCGGCGACGGACAGACCGTCGAGGCCGTCATCCCCTCCTCCCTCGATCCGGCCCTGGCCGTCCTGACCCTCTGCTCCCTGGCCCTGACCGGACTCGCCCTCGCTCATCACAGAAGGACATCGTCCCGTGACCAGTGAACTGTCCCGCCGCGGCGTGCTGCGGCGCACGGCCCTCGTGGCCGCCGGGGTTGCCCTGGGCTCCCCGCTCCTGTCGGCCCCCGCCGCCGCGGCCACCGACCCCGACAAGCTCCGCGCGGCCGTCCGCGCCGCCCAGGAACGCAACAAACGCCAGCTCACCGGCGTCTCCTCCACCAACGGCTGGGAGATGGAACGCAACCCCGGCGCCCGCGGCCACATCTACACCAGACCCGTCCCCGGCACCCCCGTCCGCGGCGTCCAGGTCCGCATGGGCGACGTGGAGACGATCCTCGTCCACGCCGTCCGCCGCTTCCACTACGAGATCGACGAACTGCGCCCCGACGACCTCACCGGCTGGCGCAGCCCGTCCACGGTCCGCAAGGGCCTGCCCGAGTCCAACCTGGCCTCCGGCACCGCCGTCCAGATCCGCCCCGGCCACTATCCGTCCGGCACCAAGGGCGGCTACTTCCCGAACCAGCTCACCACCATCGAGTCGATCCTGACCGACTGCGACGGAGTCCTGGCCTGGGGCGGCCACGACAAACACTCCGACGAGTCCCTCTTCTACCTGGCGGCGGGCCCGGACGACCCCCGCGTCACAGTGACGGCACAGAAGCTCCGCACCTGGAACTGGAACAGTCCCTTGTAGTCACCGGGCGACCCAGATGCCCCAAGGGGCGCGGGACTGTCCCGCGCCCCACCACGAGACATCACCCACTACCCACCGTTGAACTCACCCGCGATCCGATCCCCCAACCCCTTGTCCACATTCCGCCAGTACTGAAGCGCCCGCTCCAGCACCGCCGCCGACACCCCGTTGCGCAGATGCCCGGTGACATTGGAAGCGAGCCGCTCCCGGGCCGCCCCGTCCAGCACCTCCCGCACCATCGTCCCGGCCTGCCCGAAATCGTCGTCCTCCCGGTGCAGCGCGTAAGCCTCCCGCACCATCTCCCCGGCCGCGTACCACCCGGCGATGTCCCCGAACCGGTCGACATCGGCGGCCGGGCCGCCGTACGAGTTCGGCGCGTACGGCGCTCCCGTGCGGGCCGGTTCGTAGCGCATCGGCCCGTCCTTGGCGTAGGAGCGGACGTCGGAGTGGGCGCGGTTCGGGGGGAGCTGGGCGTAGTTGGGGCCGATCCGGTACCGGTGGGTGTCGGGGTAGGAGAAGAGCCGGCCCAGCAGCATCTTGTCCGGTGACGGCCCGATCCCCGGCACCAGGTTCGACGGCTCGAACGCGGCCTGCTCGATATGGACGAAGTAGTCCTCGGGGTTGTGGTTCAGGGTCATCCGGCCGACCTCGATCAGCGGATAGTCGCCGTGCGGCCACACCTTGGTCAGATCGAACGGGTTGAACCGGTAGTCCGCCGCCTCGTCGAACGGCATGACCTGCACATACATCGTCCAGGACGGATGCTCTCCGCGCTCGATCGCGTCGAACAGATCCCGGCGGTGCACATCGGCGTCCTCCCCGGCGAGCCGGTCGGCGTCGGCCTGGGTGAGGAACTCGATGCCCTGGTCGGTCTTGAGGTGGTACTTGATCCAGAACCGCTCGCCGCCCCCGTTGACCCAGAGATAGGTGTGGGAGGAGTAGCCGTTCATGTTCCGGTAGGTCCGCGGGATGCCCCGGTCGCCCATCAGCCAGGTCACCATGTGCGCGGACTCGGGGGACAGGGTCCAGAAGTCCCACTGCATATTGTTGTCGCGCAGGCCGCTGTCCGGGCGCCGCTTCTGGGAGCGGATGAAATCCTGGAACTTCTGCGGGTCGCGGACGAAGAACACCGGGGTGTTGTTGCCGACCAGGTCGTAGTTGCCGTGGTCGGTGTAGAACTTCAGCGCGAAGCCGCGGGGGTCGCGCCAGGTGTCGGGGGAGCCCTGCTCGCCGGCGACGGTGGAGAAGCGGGCCAGCATCTCGGTGCTGCGGCCCGGCTGGAAGAGATCCGCCTTGGTGAACTGACGGACGTCATTGGTCACCTGGAAGGTGCCGTACGCGCCCGAACCCTTCGCGTGGACCACCCGCTCGGGGACCCGCTCCCGGTTGAACTGGGCCATCTTCTCGATCAGATAGTGGTCCTGGAGCAGGATCGGCCCGGTGTCGCCGATGGTGAGCGAGTGTTCGTCGCTCTCCACCGGGATCCCGGCGTTGTTCGTCGTGTACGGCACGCGTGGGGGCGTCTGCGTCATGAGCGTCCTCCTCGAGGTCGTCAGGTCGCCTCGCTCACCCCATCCACTGAACTCCGCCCCACCTGCATCGGCAACTTCTGGATACGGTCCAGGACTGGCGCTAGCCTAGGTCTGGTTCAGTTCGAACCACACCACCTTGCCGGTGCTGAGCCGGGTCGCGCCCCAGCGCCGGGCCAGCCGGTTCACCAGATACAGTCCGCGCCCGCCCTCGTCGGTGGCCCGCGCCTGCCGCAGCCGGGGCAGTTGCGGGACATCGTCGCCGACCTCGCAGCGCAGCACGTCGGTGCGCAGCAACCGCAGCGTCACCGGCCGTGACGCGTACCGTACGGCGTTGGTCACCACCTCGCTGACCAGCAGCTCCACCGAGTCGGAGAGGTCCTGGAGGCCCCAGCGGTCCAGGGCCCGGCGGGCGAGTTTGCGGGCCTTGCCGGGCGCCGCGTCCTCCGGTTCGAGGAACCAGTACGCCACGTCGTTCGGGGCGATCCCGTCGAAGCGGGCGGCGAGCAGCGCGATGTCGTCGTCCCGGTCGCCCGGTCCGAGCATGTCGAGCACCTCGTCGCACAGGGCTTCCAGGGGCGGTGGATGGTCGGGGCCGGTGAGCTGGGCGGTCGCCGCGAGCCGGTCACGGAGCTGGTTTATACCGGTCCAGACGTCCCGCAGCCGGGACTCCACCAGGCCGTCGGTGTAGAGCAGCAGGGTGCCCCCGGCGGGCGCGTCCAGCTCGACCGCCTCGAAGTCCACCCCGCCGACCCCGATCGGGGCGCCCGCGGGCACCCGCAGCACCTCCGCCCGGCCGCCGAGGTGCAGCAGCACGGGCGGCGGATGCCCGGCGTTCGCGATGGTGATCCGGTGCGAGACCGGGTCGTAGACGGCGTAGAGGCAGGTCGCCATGCGGTCGGTGCCCAGCCGCTGGGCCTGCTCGTCCAGATGGTGCAGCACCTCCTGCGGGGGCAGGTCCAGCCCCGCGAGGGTCTGCGCGGTCGTGCGGAGCTGGCCCATGATGGCCGCCGAGGTCATGGAGTGCCCCATGACATCCCCGACCACCAGGGCGACCCGGCTGCCGGGCAGCGGGATCGCGTCGTACCAGTCGCCGCCGACCCGGGCGGTCTCGGCCGCCGGGAGATAGCGGGAGGCCAGCCGGACGCCGGTGGGGCGGGGCAGGGTCTCCGGGAGCATCGTGCGCTGGAGTTCGTCCGCGATGTACGCCTCGCGGCCGTACAGCACCGCCTTGTCGATGCCGAGCGCGCTGTGGGTAGCGAGCTGGGCGGCGACCAGCAGATCGTCCGGCTCGAACGCCAGGCGCTCCGGGCGGCGCAGGAACACCGCCGCACCGATCACCCGCCGACGGCCCCTGAGCGGCGCCAGAATCGCCCGCTGACCGGCGGGGACGACGAGTTCGGCGTCGTCCCCGAGCAGCTCGGGCAGCGCGGCGCGGGCCGCCGGGGCGTCGGCGAAGACCGGCCGCACCCCGCGCAGCACCTCGGCGAGCGCGCCGCCCGGCCGTACCTCGCACAGTTCGGCGGTGACGGCGGACAGCTCGCTGGGCTCCGGCGTCTGGGCGGGCAGGAAACCGCCCTCGGTGTCCCGCTCCTCCGGGATCCGGTCGGTGCGCCGCAGTCGCAGCACCACCGGACCCGTCGGCCGCTCGTCGCCGACCGGCAGCGGATCGCGCAGATAGACCAGGATCGCGTCCGCGAACGTCGGCACGGTCGCCCGGCACAGACCCATCACGATCTCGTCCAGGTCCATACCGCGGGCGATCCGGCGGGTGGCCGCGCCCACGAACCGCAGCCGGTCCCCGTCGCGCCGCATCGGGGTCGGCCTGCCGCCCGGCAGGGCACCGCCCTGGCCGCTGCGCCGCTCCGGGGCCGCCGCGCGGCCCGCGTCCGGCTGGACCGGGATGCCGTCAGGACCCGGATGCCGCCGGGGATCCGCGTCCTCGGCCGGGTGGTCGCCGTCGCCGGGCTTCTCCCGGGCCGGGGGCGCCGCCAGGGGTTCGTCGGCGGACGGCTGGGAGTGCTCCGCGTCCGCCCCGCCCTGCGTCAGGGCCGGCGGGCCCGGCGGGCCCGGCGTGCTCTCGGCGGCCGGGACCGGTCGCGCGGGGTCGCCGGGCGGGGGAGTCGGGGTGTGCAGAAGCGCCCCGCGGGGGTCCACGGGGTCGACGCCCGGCTGGGGGCGTTCATAGGAGGTGGGGTTCTCCGTCACGCGTGTCGCATCCGTCCGTCGGGGGCCGTGCGCCGCGCTCGCCGGGGGCATGCGCGCCGCGCGTGTTCGTCCCGCAGAAGTCCCGATACCCGGATTACGTGCCCCAGGAACGGAAAATCCGGGTGGTCAGCGGCTGTTCCTGTGCTGGTGGCCGACCGCTCGCGGCCCGCACGCCCCGTGCCCTCGTACCGCTCGCTCACGTCCTGCCGCCCCTCGGTGACATCTGGTCAGACTCCGTGCACGCTCCGGCAGTTGCCGCACAAGCTCCCTGGCGGAGGACGATCCTACGTTTCTTGCCCGGGGGCGCATCAAGGGTCTCATGAGGACACATGCGCGGGCGTACGGTCCCAGTCGTCCGGCAATGACGGTACCCCCCAGGACGGATCCGGGCGCCAGTGCTGCCAGCCATCGGCGTACGGAGCACCCCAGGCCGTGATCACCTCGATGGCGGCCCGGCCCGCCGCCCGCACCCGCCCGGCCAGCGCCGGGTCCACCAGACCGTCCCGCCGGGCCTGCGCGAACTCGTCCTCGTCGTGCCACCGCCAGGACCGGTCCGGGTCCACGGAGATGTCCAGAAAATGATCCTCGGAGTCCACTCCGCCCTCCCAACGGGACAGCGGCTCCTCCAGGTTGACGTACCAGTTCTTGAACTGCCATCCGGGCTCCCAGAACAGCCACACCGACCAGGGGTCGCCCGGCCGGGCGAGCTTCAGCACTCCGGTGCCGAACCAGCGGTCCCGCAGCACCGCGCGCGGCTTGGTGTAGCGGGAGTCCAGCGGCTCCCGGTGGACCGGGGTGCCGTCGGCCAGCACCGGCTTGACGCAGTCCGTGCCGGGCGCCAGCCAGACGGCCAGCAGCTCGGCGTCGTCGCGGACGACGGTCACCGGCCGGGCGATGTGGATGCCCGGTCCGCCGTTCTCCCGGTACCGCCACAGGATCGGGGAGCCCGGCGGCCAGTACGCCGTACCGCCGGGCGCCGCTGTCGCCTTCGGGTCCGCCACCGGGTGCTCGTCGTCGTCCGCCATGGGCAGATAGTAGGTGCCGACGGCGGGGCACGCTGCGGTCCCGGTCACGGTTCACCCGAGGGTCTGACGGACGGGCCCGGCGGGGGTCCGCGTGGGGGGCGGGGAGCGGGCCCGCGCCGGGGCTGCGAGCGGGCCCGCCCGGGGGTGGGGAACAGGTCCCCGCGGGGGTGGGGAGGCGGGCCCGCGCAGGGCGGGGGCGAGGGCCCGTCCGGGGCTCAGGGGCGGGTCATGCGCAGCACGTCCAGCGCCTCGTCGAGCTGCTGCTCGGAGAGGGCGCCGCGCTCCACGTAGCCGCCCTCCAGCACCACCTGGCGGATGGTCTTCCGCTCGGCCAGCGCCTTCTTGGCGACCTTGGCGGCCTCCTCGTAGCCGATGTACTTGTTCAGCGGGGTGACCACCGACGGGGACGACTCGGCGTACTCGCGGGCCCGCTCGCGGTGCGCGGTGATGCCGTCGACCGTGCGGTCGGCCAGCAGCCGGGAGGCGTTGGCGAGCAGCCGGATCGACTCCAGGACGTTGCGGGCGATCACCGGGAGCATCACGTTCAGCTCGAAGTTGCCGGCCGCGCCCGCCGTGGTGACCGTGAGGTCGTTGCCGATGACCTGCGCCGACACCATCAGGACGGCCTCCGGGATCACCGGGTTGACCTTGCCCGGCATGATCGACGAGCCGGGCTGGAGGTCGGGCAGGGCGATCTCGGCGAGGCCGGTGCGCGGACCGGACGCCATCCAGCGCAGATCGTTGGCGATCTTCGTCAGCCCGACCGCGATCGTCCGCAACTGCCCGCTGGTCTCCACGATGCCGTCCCGGGCGCCCTGCGCCTCGAAGTGGTCGCGGGCCTCGGTCAGCGGCAGCCCGGTGGCCCGCGCGACCTCCTCAATCACCGCCGCCGAGAAGCCGGGCGGGGTGTTGATGCCGGTGCCGACCGCCGTACCGCCCAGCGGCAGCTCCGCGAGGCGCGGCAGGGAGGCGGTGAGCCGCTCGACGCCGTAGCGGACCTGGGCCGCGTAGCCGCCGAACTCCTGGCCGAGGGTGACCGGCGTGGCGTCCATGAGATGGGTCCGCCCGGACTTCACCACATCCGCGAACTCCTCCGCCTTGCGCTCCAGCGCGGCGGCCAGATGCTCCAGCGCCGGGATCAGATCGCGGGTGACGGCCGCCGTCGCGGCGATGTGGATCGAGGAGGGGAAGACGTCGTTGGACGACTGGGAGGCGTTGACGTGGTCGTTGGGGTGGACGTTCCGGCCCAGATGCTCGGTGGCGAGGGTGGCGATGACCTCGTTGGTGTTCATGTTGGACGAGGTACCCGAGCCGGTCTGGAAGACATCGATCGGGAAATGCGCGTCCCAGCGGCCCTCGGCGACCTCTCCGGCCGCCTCCTGGATCGCCTCCGCGACCTCCTTGTCCAGCACCCCCAGTTCGGCGTTCACCTTGGCCGCGGCGCCCTTGATGCGGGCCAGCGCCTCGATGTGCGCGCGCTCGATGCGCTGCCCCGAGATCGGGAAGTTCTCGACGGCGCGCTGGGTCTGCGCCCGCCACTTCGCGTCCGCGGGGACCCGCACCTCGCCCATCGAGTCGTGCTCGACGCGGTAGCCGTCGGTGTCCTCGGTGCCCCGGGCGGGCTGCTGCTGGTCGTCTCCGCCGGCGGTCGTGGTCATCGTGCTGATACCTCCATGAGTGCGGTGCGGGCCCCGGTGGGTGAGCGCGTGGGGGGTGGGGGCGTATTCCCTCCGGGAGTCTCCCGGCGGCGCGGCTCGACCGCCGTCAACCGTGCGCCGGGCCCGCCCACATGCCCCGGACGTGCCCCAGGTGCCGGGTCATGATCGCCCGTACGGCGGTTTCGTCGCGGGCGAGGAGCGCGTCCAGCAGTTCCAGGTGCTCCTCGGCGGACGCCTCCAGACGGCCCTGCTCGACCAGCTTCGTCAGCCCGTACAGCCGGGCCCGGCCCCGCAGGTCCCGGACCACCTCCACCAGATGCGCGTTGCCCGCCAGCGCCAGCAGGCCCAGATGGAAGCGGGTGTCGGCCCCGACGTACGCGATCAGATCACCGGCCGCGGCGGCGGCGACGATCTCCCGGGCCACCGGGCGCAGCGCCGCCAGCTCCGCCGGGTCGGCCCCGGCCGCCAGTCCGGCCGTCGTCGGGATCTCGATCAGCGCGCGGATCCGGGTGTACTCGTCGAGCTGCCGCTCCGACACCGCCGTCACCCGGAAGCCCTTGTTCGGGACGGGTTCGAGCAGGCCCTCCTTGGCGAGGTCGAGCAGCGCCTCGCGCACGGGCGTCGCCGACACCCCGAACCGGGCGGACAGCGCCGGTGCCGAGTACACCTCGCCGGCCCGCAGCTCACCGGCGATCAGCGCGGACCGCAGCGCGTCGGCGACCCGCTCGCGGTAGCTGGCGGAGCGGACCCCGCCGAGGGAGGGCAGGGGAGGGGGCGGGGGCTGCGGGGGCGGGGGCTGCGGGGTCATGGGGTGCGGTGCTCCATGGTGCTCAGAGTACGAACCCGGCCGGGAACGGGTCGTCCGGGTCCAGCAGGTACTGGGCCGTCCCCGTGATCCAGGCCCGGCCGGTGAAGCTGGGCAGGACCGCCGGGCGGCCCGCGACCTCGGTGGTGCCGAGCAGCCGCCCGGTGAACCGGGTCCCGATGAACGACTCGTTGACGAACTCGGTGTGCGGGGCCAGCTCCCCGCGCGCGTGCAACTGCGCCATCCGGGCGCTGGTGCCGGTGCCGCAGGGGGAGCGGTCGAACCAGCCGGGGTGGATGGCCATGGCGTGCCGGGAGTGCCGGGCGTCGGAGCCGGGCGCGAGGAGCTGGACATGGTGGAGGCCGTGGATCGACGGATCCTCCGGGTGCACCGGGGCCTGCCCCTCGTCGCCGTTGACGGCGTCCATCAGGGACAGCCCCGCCGCGAGGATGTCGTCCTTGCGGGCCCGGTCGAAGGGCAGCCCGAACTCGGCCAGCGGCAGGATCGCGTAGAAGTTGCCGCCGTAGGCCAGGTCGTAGGTCACCGTCCGCCCGTCGGCGAGGGTGGCCCTGAGGTCCAGGCCGACCGCGAACGACGGCACATTGCGCAGCGTCACATTCCGCGCCCGGCCGCCCTCGACGGCGACCTCGGCGACGACCGGGCCCGCCGGGGTGTCCAGTCGGATCGTGGTGACCGGCTCGGTGACCGCCACCATCCCCGTCTCCACCAGCACGGTCGCCACCCCGATCGTGCCGTGCCCGCACATCGGCAGATAGCCGGAGACCTCGATGTAGATCACCCCCCAGTCGCAGTCGGGGCGGGTCGGCGGCTGGAGGATCGCGCCGCTCATCGCGGAGTGCCCGCGCGGCTCGTTCATCAGCAGCCGCTTGATGTCGTCGCGGTGCTCACGGAAGTACAGCCGCCGCTCGTTCATGGTCGCGCCGGGGACGGTGCCGATGCCGCCGGTGATCACCCGGGTCGGCATGCCCTCGGTGTGCGAGTCCACGGCGTGCAGGACCAGCTTGCTGCGCATGGTGCGCTCCTCTCTGCGATCGGGGTTCCGGTTCCTGTTCGGGTTCCTGTTCGGGTTCAGGTCAGTCCGGCGGCCAGGGCTTTTTCCGTGGCCGTCCGCACCGCCGCCTCCTGTTCCGGGAGCAGGGGCATTCTCGGCGGGCGGCAGGGGCCGCCGTACCGTCCGGCGATGTCCATCGACAACTTGATGGCCTGCACGAACTCCACCCGGGTGTCCCAGCGCAGCAGCGGATGCAGGGCCCGGTACAGCTCGCGCGCGGTGTCCAGGTCCCCGGCGACGGCCGCCCGGTACAGCCGTGCCGATGCCTGCGGCAGGGCGTTGGGGTAGCCCGCGATCCAGCCCTTGGCGCCCGCGAGCGCCAGTTCCATCAGGACGTCGTCCGCCCCGGCCAGGAGGTCGAGGCCGGGGGCGAGTTCGGCGATCCGGTACGCGCGCCGGACATCGCCGGTGAACTCCTTCACCGCCCGGATCAGCCCCTCCGCGTGCAGCTTGGCGAGCAGCTCCGGTACGAGGTCCACTTTGGTGTCGATGGGGTTGTTGTACGCGACGACGGGGAGGCCGGCGCGTGCCACTTCGGCGTAGTGCGCGAGCACGGAACGTTCGTCGGCGCGGTAGGAGTTGGGGGGCAGCAGCATCACGGCTTCGCAGCCGGCGTCCCGGGCGTGCTCGGCCCAGCGGCGGGACTCGGCCGAGCCGTACGCGCCGACGCCGGGGATGACGCGGGCGGGGCCCACGGCCGCGACGGCGGTCTCCACGACCGCGGCGCGCTCTTCGGGGGTGAGGACCTGGTATTCGCCGAGTGAGCCGTTGACGACTACGCCGTCGCAGCCGTTCTCCAGGAGCCAGGTGCAGTGGTCGGCGAATGTGGCGTGGTCGATGGTGAGGTGGTGGGGGGTGAGGGGGAGGGCTGTGGCTACGAGGATGCCGTGCCAGGGGGTTTTGGGCATTTGGGGGTCCTTTGGGTGGGGTGGGGTTTGGGTGAGGGTGGGTGGAGGTGTGCGGGTATGTGGGGGGTTTCGCGCAGTTCCCCGCGCCCCTGAGGGGGGTGGGTGGTGGGGGTGGGTGGGGGCGTGCGGGTTGTGGGGGGTGTTTGCGCAGTTCCTCCCCCAGAGGGGGTACCCCCAGCGCCCCTGGTAGGTCCCCTGTTAGGTCGGTTGTTGGGGTGGGGTGGTGAGGGTGTTCAGGGGGATGGGGTGGGGGAGGTGGGGGTGGGTGGGGGGTAGGGGGGATTTGGTGAGGGTGGTGAGGGCGGGGGTGCAGACGCGGCCCTGGCACCAGCCCATTCCGGCTCGGGTGAGCAGTTTCACCGTGCGCAGGTCCCCGGCGCCGAGGGTGTCGGTGGCCTCTCGTACCGCTCCGACGGTGACCTCCTCGCAGCGGCACAGGATCGTGTCGTCGGTGACCCGGTCCGGCCAGTCGGGGGGTGGGGCGTAGGCCCGTTCGAGGGCGGTGGCGACGCGGCGCATCCGGTTCCGGGCGCGTACGGCGGCCGGGTGGGCGTCCGGCGTGGTGCCCGTGAGGCGGGCGGCGGCGGAGCGGCCCGCGAGATGCCCCTCGGCAAGGGCGAGGGCGGCGCCGCCGACCCCGGTCGTCTCCCCGGCGGCCCAGACGCCCGGGACATCGGTGCGCTGTTCGTCGTCCACCCGGACGCGGTCGCCGTCCAGGGAGCAGCCGAGGGCCCCGGCGAGATCGGTGTGCGCCAGCATGCCGTGGCCGACGGCGAGGGTGTCGCAGGGGATCCGGCGGGTGGCGCCGGTGGCGAGGGAGACGACGGTGACCGCGTCGAGCCGGTCGCGGCCGTGGGCGGCGACGACCGTGTGCCGGGCCAGGACCGGGACCCGGCGGCGCAGCAGCGCGGCGGCGTAGGCGGCGGCCTCCGGTGCCTTGGGCAGCAGCGCGCGGGCCTCCCGCAGGACGGCCCGCGGATCGGCGGACTCCACCAGTGCGGCGATCCGCGCGCCCGCCGCCGCGAGCCCGGTGGCGACCGGCAGCAGCAGCGGGCCCGTCCCCGCCACGACGACCGTACGGCCCGGCAGCACCAGCCCGCCCTTGAGCATGGCCTGCGCCCCTCCGGCGGTGACCACCCCCGGCAGGGTCCAGCCGGGGAAGGGCAGGACGCGCTCGTAGCCCCCGGTGGCGAGGAGCACGGCGTCGGCGGGGTGGGCGGTGCCCTCGTCCCGGGCGGGGCCGCGCAGGGCGTGGAGGGTGATGCCGCCCGCGGGGCGTGGCTCGACGTGCCACACCTGGTGCTCGGTCAGATGCCGGACCCGCCCGGCCCGCAGCTCCCGCGCGAGCCCGTCGCGCAGCCGCTCCCAGGTGCGCCACTGGTGGTGCAGGGCCTGCGGGCGGCGGGCCCCGAGCGCGGGCGCGGGCTGCCGGTAGAACTGCCCGCCCGCGCCGGGCGCGGAGTCGAGGAGCGTGACCCGGACGCCCCGCGCGGCGGCGGCGAGGGCGGCGGCCAGCCCGGCGGGGCCCGCCCCGATGATGGCGAGGTCAGCCATCGTGGCCCGTCCCCTCCTGGGTGCGGATCTCGGCGCCGGGCGCGGCCGGGATGAGGCAGGCCCGCTGGTTGGGTCGGCCGTCGACGGTGACGAGGCAGTCGTAGCAGACCCCGATCCCGCAGAAGACGCCGCGCGGGGCGCCGCGTTCGCGGGTGGTGCGCCAGGAGACGATCCCGGCCGTCCAGAGCACGGCGGCGACGGTCTGGCCGGGCAGGGCGGGGAGCGGACGGCCGTCGAAGGTGACGGCGAAGGGGGCGCGGGGGCGGGCACGGGTGAGGGAGAGCGGGGTGTCCACGGTCACTTCGCGGGGTCGGGTCATGGCTGCTTCACGGCCTCCGGTCTCGGCTTCCGGTCACGGCTTGTGGTGATGGGTGGCTCACGGCCCCGGGAATCGGTCGGGGCGCAGGGCGTGCAGGTCGAGTGCGGGGCGGCGGCCGGTCATCAGGTCGGCGATCACCTGCCCGGTGCCGGTGGCGAGCCCGATCCCGGCGCCCTCGTGCCCGCAGGCGTGGAACAGCCCCGGCACCCGGGGGTCGGCCCCGACGGCGGGCAGATGATCGGGGAGGTAGGGGCGGAAACCGGCGTACGCCCGCAGCACCCGCACCCGGTCGAGGAACGGGAAGAGCCGGACCGCCCCGGCCGCCAGCGCCCGCACCACCGGCAGGGACAGCGACCGGTCGAAGCCGACCCGCTCCCGGCTGGCCCCGATCAGCACGGGACCGGCGGCGGTGGACTCCACGACCGGCGAGGTCTGGAGCGCGGCCGAGTCGCTGGCCACATCGGCGACATAGTCGGCGGCGTACACCTTGTGCCGGATCCGGCGGGGCGGCAACGGCTCGGTGACCAGCACGAATCCCCGGCGCGGCAGCACCGGCAGCACCACCCCGGCGAGGGCGGCGACCTCCCCGCCCCAGGTCCCGGCGGCGTTGACCACGAAGGGGGCGTGCAGGTCCCCCCGGTCGGTGCGGACCCCGCGCACGGCTCCGCCGGGGCCGCGCAGCACCTCCACGACCGTCCGCCCGGTGCGGACCCGGGCGCCGGAGGCCCGCAGCAGATGCGCGGCGGCCAGGGCGGGCATGACCTGGGCGTCCTGCGGGTAGAGCACGCCCCCGACAGCCTCCGGCGTCAGGTCCGGCTCCAGCTCCCGCAGCCGGTCGCCGCCCACGCTCTCCGCCCGCACCCCGCGGGCCCGCTGGGCGCCGGCGAACTCCTCCAGCGCGGCGAGCCCTTCGGGGTCCCGGGCGACGACGATCCCGCCCTTCGCCTCGTACTCGATCGCCGCCCCGATCTCCTCGGCGACCTCGCTCCACAACCGGGCGGACAGCAGGGCGAGTTCGAGTTCGGGGCCGGGTGCCTTGTCGGAGAGGAGCAGGTTGCCCTCCCCGGCCCCGGTGGTCCCGCCGGCCACGGAACCCCGGTCGACGACCACCACGTCCAGCCCGGCCCGCCCGGCGTAGTACGCACAGGCGGCACCGACCATGCCCGCTCCCACGACCACGACGTCGCAGGTGAGTTGCTTGCGCATGGCAGTAATATGTCACACAGCACTGATGCCGGGAATACCCTGCGCCCGACGGATCGCAACCCCTCCCCCCGGGGGTCCCTCTCCCCTTTTCCCTCCCGCTGTCCTGTCCCCGTGGGGTGCGGAAGGGGCCGCCGCACCCGGCAGGTGCGACGGCCCCTTCCGCGCCCGGGGTGCCGGGCGGCACGCCCTACGGCTGCGGGCTCCACTTCGCCACGAGCAGCTTCGGATCCAGCTCGTTCACCAGGTCGGCGCTGCTGATGTACACCTTGTTGCCCTTCAGAGCGACCGAGGTGGGTGAATTGATCCCGTCCACGAAGGTCGTGTTCGTGCCGTCGGGGTGCACGACCACCACCTTGTTCTGCCGGTTGATCGCGGCGAGGATCTCGTCGCCGTTGCCGGTGAACACCCAGTCGTCGATCCCGGTGAGGCCGGTCGCCTTGATCTCCAGCGTGCCCGCGGAGCCGTCCTGCTGCATCGGGACGCGGGTCAGCAGGCCCGCCTCCGCCTGGGCGACCCAGAGGGCGTTGTCCTTGATGTGGAGACCGTTGGCGCCGAAGCCCTCCGGGGTGGCGGGAGCCAGGACGGGGGAGCTGAGCCACTCGGTCGCGGTGCCGTCCTCGACCTTCCAGACGACACCGCTGGAGGAGTCGGTGAGGTAGAAGACGTCCCCGTCGACCGCGAGCCCGTTGGGGACGGTCACGTCCGGCAGCGCGGCGTACAACTGGGGCGTGCTGTTGCCCGGGACGATCCGGTACAGGCCGTTGGGGTCGTTGCCGCTGCGGTGCAGGACGTACAGATATCCGTCGGCCCCGCGCACCATCCCCGCGGCGGTGCCGCCGTCGAAGCTCGCCAGGACGTCGACGGTGCCGTCGGGGAAGACCCGGGCGACCTGCCCGGCCCAGAGCAGGCTCACGACGACCGAGCCGCCGCTCTCCAGCACGATGTTGTCGGGCTGCTGCATCTGGCCGATGTCGAAGGAGGCCATCACGCGCACCTGTGGGGCCGTCAGACCGGCCGTCGCCGACGTGGTCTCCGCCGGGGTGGTCTCCGCCGGGGTGGCGGCCGACGCCGCGGTGAAACCGCTCAGGGTGAGGGCGGCGGCGGAGGCGACCACCACGGCACCGCGGACGGCCTTTGACATGCGAAGCATTACCGCTCCATTGGTGAAAGGAGTGTGTGTTCCGGTGACGCGAACACTGTGGCACGGGATTTCCGCCGCCGGAGCGATGACAGGGAGTTCACAATGTGCCTTTTCTTGTGGCCAGTTGGCGTGCGCGGGTCGATTCCGCTGTGGTGCTGAGTCCCCTCATCCCTGGTCAGGGATGAGGGGGTGGGTGTGCCGTCCAGTGTGGCCGCCAGGCTCCGGAATTGCCGTGCGGGCGGCGCGCGGCGAATTTCGACAGGTGATCGACAGACGCGTTCCGGTCTTTTCTCGGAGAGCCTTGGGGGATTCTTGGGAAATCCTCAGGGGAATTCCAGGAAAGCTCCACGAAAGTCCCAGGGAACGGACTCCATGAAAGTCCCAGGGAACGGAAAAGAGCCCCCGGCCCGCGGCCGGAGGCTCCTCCCGTGCACATCGGTGTTCCGTCAGCCCTGCCCCGGCCCCCGTACCGGGATCGAGGTGAACGTCGGTGCGGGGGCCGGGTCCTGGAAGAAGTCGTTGCCCTTGTCGTCCACCACGATGAACGCCGGGAAGTCCTCGACCTCGATCTTCCAGACCGCCTCCATGCCGAGTTCCTCGTACTCCACGACCTCGATCTTCTTGATGCAGTCCTGGGCGAGGCGGGCGGCCGGGCCGCCGATGGAGCCGAGGTAGAAGCCGCCGTGCGCGTCGCACGCGTCGGTGACCTGCTTGCTGCGGTTGCCCTTGGCCAGCATCACCTTGGAGCCGCCGGCCGCTTGGAACTGCTCCACATAGGAGTCCATCCGCCCGGCGGTGGTGGGGCCGAAGGAGCCGGAGGCATAGCCCTCCGGGGTCTTCGCGGGGCCCGCGTAGTACACCGGGTGGTCCTTCAGGTACTGCGGCATCTCCTCGCCCGCGTCCAGTCGCTCCTTGATCTTGGCGTGGGCGATGTCCCGGGCCACCACCAGGGGGCCGGTGAGGGAGAGGCGGGTCTTGACCGGGTACTTCGTCAGCTCGGCGAGGATGTCGTCCATCGGGCGGCGCAGATCGACCCGGATCACGTCCGCCGCCTCCGCCGCGTCCTCAAGGTGCTCGTCCGTCGTCTCCGGCAGGAACCGCGCCGGGTCCGTCTCCAACTGCTCCAGGAAGACGCCCTCCGCCGTGATCTTCGCGACCGCCTGCCGGTCCGCCGAGCAGGACACGGCGATGGCGACCGGGCAGGACGCGCTGTGGCGCGGCAGCCGCACGACCCGTACGTCGTGGCAGAAGTACTTGCCGCCGAACTGCGCCCCGATGCCGATCCGCTGGGTCAGCTCGAAGACCTTCTCCTCCAGCTCCTTGTCCCGGAAGCCGTGCCCGAGCGGCGAACCCTCGGCCGGGATCTCGTCCAGATAGTGCGCGGAGGCGTACTTCGCGGTCTTCAGCGCGTACTCGGCCGAGGTGCCGCCGACGACGATCGCCAGGTGGTACGGGGGGCAGGCCGCCGTACCCAGGGAGCGGATCTTCTCCTCCAGGAACCGCATCAGGGACGCCTCGTTCAGGACGGCCTTGGTCTCCTGGTAGAGGAACGACTTGTTGGCGCTGCCGCCGCCCTTGGCCATGAACAGGAACTTGTACGCGCCGCCGTCGGTGGCGTACAGCTCGATCTGGGCCGGGAGGTTGGAGCCGGTGTTCTTCTCCTCCCACATGGTCAGCGGGGCGAGCTGGGAGTAGCGGAGGTTGAGCCGGGTGTAGGCGTCGTGGATGCCCCGGGACAGGGCCTCCTCGTCGCCGCCCTCCGTCAGCACCTGCTGCCCGCGCTTGCCCATCACGATCGCCGTGCCCGTGTCCTGGCACATGGGCAGGACCCCCGCCGCCGCGATGTTCGCGTTCTTCAGCAGGTCCAGGGCGACGAACTTGTCGTTCGCGGACGCCTGCGGATCGTCGATGATCCGGCGGAGCTGCGCGAGGTGGGCAGGGCGCAGATAGTGCTGGATGTCATGGATGGCCTCGGCGGCGAGCGTGCGCAGCGCCTCCGGCTCGACCCTGAGGAACGTGCGCCCGTCGGCCTCGAAGGTGGAGACACCCTCGGCGGTCACCAGCCGGTACGGGGTGGTGTCCTCTCCCATGGGGAGCAGATCGGTGTACGCGAACTCAGGCATTTCGGCCCATTCCTCACTTAAGCAGGCAGCGGCTGACGTCCATTGGCAGCGTCCTCCAGCGTAGGACGTGCCACCGACAGCGTGTCGGTGAGGTTGGCCTCAGCCGATGGGGCGGGGGCGTAATCGCCGCGCGGGCGGGGTGTCGCGATCTATCGTGTTTGGGTACGCTGCTGTCGTGGACCTTGAGAAGCAGCCCAGCCCCCGTCCCGGCCCGTCCCCCGCGCCCTCCGCGCCGTCCGCTCCCGCCGCCGCCCCGGCCGCCGAGCTGCGCGCCTCCGACGCCGAGCGCGACCGGATCGCGGACATCCTGCGCGAGGCCATGGCCGAGGGCCGGCTGACCGCCGAGGAGCACGCCGAGCGCATCGACGGCGTCTACCGGGCCAAGACGGTCGGCGAGCTGGAGCCGCTGGTCCGCGATCTGCCCGGCGCCCACCGTGACCCCGCCGCGAGCGCCTACCGGCCCGCCCCGGCCCGCCCGACCGCCGGCGCGATCCCGGAGGAGGCCGACGAGAACGTCGTGGCGGTGTTCAGCAGCGCGGTCCGCAAGGGCCGCTGGCGCGTCGGCCGCCGGGTCCACGCCTACGCGGTCTTCGGCAGTGTGGAGATCGACCTCAGCGAGGCCCTCTTCGAGCACCAGCAGATCGTCATCAAGGCGTTCTCGGTCTTCGGCAGCGTCGAGATCCGGGTCCCGGAGAATGTGTCGCTGCGCGGCAACGGCGGTGGTGTGCTGGGCAGTTTCGAGGTGCGCACCCTGGACTCCGGCGAACCGCAGGCCCCGGTGGTCTTCGTGGACGGCTGGGCGGTCCTGGGCAGCGTCGAGGCCCGGCCCAAGTACGGCAAGTTCGTCGCGGACATCGTCGACAAGGTGCAGCGCAAGGTGGAGAAGATCCAGCGCAAGTACCTGTGATCCGGCACAAGTACCTGTGATCTGGCGCCGGTCGGGGGTTTGCGATGGCGTACCCGATCATTGACGGTCGTGAATTCCCGTGCCGAAACGAACGCTTCCGGATTGCGTACCGCTCAAGAACCGCCAGGATCCCCGGGGTTGGGAACTCCCTGCATAGGCGCGCGCACAGCGGGTAGACCTTGCTGCATCGTCTCTCGCTCGCGAAGCCGTCGTCAGGAGTAGACCGTGCTGCAACCGCCGCATTCGTCCTTGCAGGTCGCTGCCGTGCCGGCCCAGCGGGAGCCAGCGCGGGACAGGGACCAAGACGCCCCCTGGCACACCGAAGCGGTGTGCCGACGCGACGAGGCCGGCCTGTTCTTCGCCCCCTCCAAGGAACCCACCGCCGCCCGGCTCTCCCGCGAGGAGGCCGCCAAGCGGGTCTGCGCCCGCTGTCCGGTCATGGTCGAGTGCCGGGAACACGCCCTGCTCCAGCCGGAGCCCTACGGCGTCTGGGGCGGGCTCACCGCCGCCGAGCGCCGGGTGGTCCTGGCCCGGCGGCGGCGCCGCGAGATGGAGCTGAAGAAGACGGCGCGGACGACGGGCCGCATAGCGCAGGCAGGCTGACGGGCCGGGCGGGAGCGAGGGGAGCGCGCCCACCGCACCGGGGACGCTCCCGAGTCCCATGGACCGGCGCTACTACCGCTCCGGCCCACTCCACCCCGTACTCGCCTCTACTGCGCCCGCTCGAAATTGACCGCGCTGTACGCCCGCAGCTTGCGCAGTTGATGCTCGGAGTCGATCTTCCGTACGGTCCCCGACTTGGACCGCATCACGATCGACTCGGTGGTCGCCGTCTCCGACCGGTACCGCACGCCCTGGAGCAGCTCGCCGTCCGTGATCCCGGTCGCCACGAAGAAGACGTTCTCCCCAGAGACCAGATCGTCCGTGGTCAGCACCCGGTCGAGATCGTGGCCCGCGTCGATCGCCCGCTGCCGCTCCTCGTCGTCCTTGGGCCACAACTTGCCCTGGATGGTGCCCCCGAGGCACTTCACCGCGCAGGCCGAGATGATCCCCTCCGGCGTCCCGCCGACCCCGAGCAGCAGATCCACTCCCGTGCCCTCGCGCAGCGCGTAGATCGAGCCCGCCACATCGCCGTCGGAGATCAGCTTGATGCGCGCACCCGCATCCCGGACCTCCTTGATCAGCCCCTGGTGGCGCGGCCGGTCCAGGATGACGACCGTGACATCGCCCGGCTGGCGCCGCTTCGCTTTGGCGATCCGCTTGATGTTCACCGCGACCGGGGCGTCGATGTCCACGAACTCGGCTGCCTCCGGCCCGGTGACCAGCTTGTCCATGTAGAACACGGCCGACGGGTCGAACATCGAGCCGCGTTCGGCGGCGGCCAGCACGGCGATCGCGTTCGGCATGCCCTTGGCCGTCAGCGTCGTCCCGTCGATCGGGTCGACCGCGATATCGCACTCGGGGCCGGTGCCGTCGCCGATCCGCTCCCCGTTGAAGAGCATCGGCGCCTCGTCCTTCTCGCCCTCGCCGATGACGACGACGCCGTTCATCGACACGGTCGAGACCAGCGAGCGCATGGCGCGCACCGCGGCACCGTCGGCGCCGTTCTTGTCGCCGCGCCCGACCCAGCGGCCGGCGGCCATCGCGGCGGCCTCGGTCACCCGGACCAGTTCGAGGGCGAGGTTGCGGTCGGGGGCTTCGGAGGGCACATCGAGTTCGGACGGCATGTGATGCTGCTCGGTCATCGGAACGCACCTTTCTGACTGATACGACGACGGCCGGATGAGGGTTTCGGCGTCGACTCTATCCCCAGGCCGACAAAATGAGCAGGGCACCCTTCGGATGAGCGGAGTGGGGGGTGCGGGCGGGGGCGGACCGGGCACCTGCGACGATAAGGACGTGGCAGGTACGAACGGCAAGCAGAAGACGGTCCGGGACATGATTCTCTCCCTGGGCCTGATCGTGCTGGCGGCATACGTCATCTATCTCTTCATCCCGCACGACGACACCGAGCCGGAGACCAAACCGGTGGACTACCGGGTGGAGCTGCTGACGGCCCAGCGCGCGGCGTCCTACCCGGTGGCGGCGCCCGAGGGGCTGCCGGACACCTGGAAGCCGACCTCCGTCCGCTACCAGGGGCAGGACGGCGAGGCCTGGCACCTCGGCTTCAGCGCCCCCGACGGTGAGTACGTGGCGGTCGAGCAGTCCACCCAGGCCCGCGCCCGGTTCATCGACGACACCAGCCGGGGCGGCGACGAGACCGAGGTCACCCAGGACATCGAGGGCCGCACCTGGATCCAGTACACCGGAGGCCGCTACAGCGCGCTCGTCCTGGACGGGGCGGACGGCTCGGACGGCTCCACCACGATGGTCATCGGCACGGGTTCCTTCGGCCAGCTCGCGACGATGGCGCAGGCGCTGAAGCTGGACTGACCGGGCCGGTGGGCGGTGACGGTACGGAGATGGCCCCCGGCGACCAACTGCCGGGGGCCATTGTCATGCGCGCGTGCGTGCCGAGGGCCTGGCCTCAGACCGTGGTGACGACCTCGTCGTACGACAGGCGCGGGGAGCGCGGGAACCAGGCGTCGGGGCCCGGGTTGCCGATGTTGACCACCATCAGCGGGGTGTGGTCCTCGTCCAGGAACTCCTTGCGGACGCCCTCGAAGTCGCAGCCGGTCATCGGGCCGGCGGCGAGCCCGGCGGCGCGGACGCCGACGATGAAGTACGCGGCCTGGAGGGACGCGTTCAGCGCGGCCTGGTTCTCGCGGACGCCGCGGTCGCCGAAGAAGGCGTCCTTGGCCTGCGGGAAGTGCGGGAAGAGGCGCGGCAGCTCCTCGTGGAACTCGTTGTCCGCGGAGAGGATCGCGACCAGCGGGGCGGCGGCGGTCTTGTCCCGGTTGCCCTCGGCCATGTGCTGCACCAGCCGCTCGCGGGCCTCGGGGGAGCGGACCAGGGTGACCCGCAGCGGGGACTGGTTCATGGAGGTCGGGCCGAACTTGACCAGCTCGTAGATCGCCTGCACCTGCTCCTCGGTGACGGGCTCGTCGGTGAAGGAGTTCGCGGTGCGGGCCTCGCGGAAGAGCAGGTCCTGGGCGGTGGGGTCAAGGGCGAGCGACATGGAGGGGCACTTCCTGTACGGCGGGTCCGGCTGGCTTCGGGGGTACAACCGGCTGACGGGACAGACGTTACGCCGTAGAAGTTTCAAGCTTCAACCAAAACCGGGGTGACGTGATCCGCTTCACAGAAACGGACCGCGGTCCGCCTAGTGTCTATTCGTCCGGGTCCCCCGCAGATGCGGTCCGTGCGGGTCCGGTGCCTTCGGATGGGGTCCCCGCGGGTGCGGTCCCCGCGGATGCGGTCCCGTCCCCCTCCGTGAGGGCCGCGTCCAGCCGGGCGCGGGCGCCCTCCAGCCAGCGGCGGCACACCTTCGCCAGCTCCTCGCCGCGCTCCCACAGCGCGAGCGACTCCTCCAGCGTCGTACCGCCCGCCTCCAGCCGTCGTACGACCTCGATCAGTTCGTCGCGCGCCTGCTCGTAGCCGAGCGTCTCGTCCACCTTGCTGCTCATGCCGTCCACCCTAGACATCGCCTCGGACATCGGTACCGGTGTCCGTGCCGGTATCGGTGCCGACCCGTACCGGGAACTCGCCCTCGGCGACGCGGGCCCGCAGCGGCTCGCCGGGGGTGACCTCGCCGGGGTCGCGCACGACATGGCCGTCGGCCCTCTGGAGCACCGCGTAGCCGCGTTTCAGGGTCGCCGCGGGGGAGAGGGCCACCACGCGCGCGCGGGTGTGGCCCAGCTCGGAGTCGGCGCGGTCCAGGAGGTGGCCGAGGGTGCGGCGGCTGCGGGCGAGCAGCGCGTCGAGCCGGTCGGCGCGCTCGTCGACCATCCGGTGCGGGTCCTGTATCGACGGCCGGGCCAGGGCCTGCGCCAGCCCCCGCTCCTCGCGCTCGACGAACCCGACCACACAGCGCCGGGCGCGGGCGCGCAACTGCTCCACCCGCTCCAGCTCCTCGCCCACGTCCGGGACGACCTTCTTGGCCGCGTCGGTCGGGGTGGACGCCCGCAGATCGGCCACGTAGTCGAGAAGGGGGGTGTCGGGCTCGTGGCCGATCGCGGAGACCACCGGGGTGCGGCAGGCGGCCACCGCGCGCACGAGCTGCTCGTCGGAGAAGGGCAGCAGATCCTCGACGCTGCCGCCGCCCCGGGCCACGACGATCACCTCCACGTCCTCGTGCGCGTCCAGCTCCTGGACGGCCTGGACGACCTGGGGGACCGCGTGCACCCCCTGCACCGGGACGTTGCGGACCTCGAAGCGGACGGCGGGCCAGCGGTGCCGGGCGTTCTCCAGCACATCGCGCTCCGCGGCGGAGGCCCGACCGCAGACCAGGCCGATGAGCCGGGGGAGGAAGGGGAGCGGTTTCTTCCGGTCGGCGGCGAAGAGCCCCTCACCGGCGAGCCGCTTCTTGAGCTGTTCGAGCCGGGCGAGGAGTTCACCGACGCCGACCGGGCGGATCTCGGTGGCCCGCAGCGAGAGCTGCCCCCGCGGGGCGTACCACTCCGGCTTCGCCAGGACGACCACCCGGGCGCCCTCCGTGACGACATCGGCCACCGCGTCGAAGACCTGGCGGTAGCAGGTGACGCCGACGGAGATGTCGTGCGAGGGGTCGCGCAGGGTCAGGAAGACGACACCGGCGCCGGGGCGGCGGGAGAGCTGGGTGATCTGCCCCTCGACCCACACCGCGCCGAGCCGGTCGATCCAGCCGCCGATCAGGCGGGAGACCTCGCCCACGGGGAGGGGCGTCTCGGCGGAGGAAATTGCTGCCATGCGGTGAGGGTAGTGGGAGGGGGTGACAACGGGTGGGCGGCGTTGGACGGACGGGCGGTACTGGACGGGGGCGCCCGGGGTTCAGTCCGCCCGGCCCCGTTGCACCACCAGCACCCCCGCCCCCACCGCCAGCCAGATCGCACCCACCACCTGGGCCGTGCCGCTGGCCGTCACGATCACCGTGATGGTGATCGCCGCGCCGGTCACCGGCATCACCACATGCCGCCACCAGCTCACCGGGCCGCCCCGGCGCCGGACCGCGAACCAGCTCACCACGCTGGCGTGCAGCAGGGTGAAGGCGGTGAGCGCGCCGATGTCGACAACCGAGACGAGATGGTCCATGCCGTCGCTCGCCCGTGCCGCCCACACCGCCGCCACCAGGGTGATCACCGCCGCGCACAGCAGCGCCACCCGGGGCACCCCGGAATCCGTGCGGGCCAGGGCCCGGGGCAGGCGCCGGTCGCGTCCCATCGCGAACAGCAGCCGTCCCGCCGCCGCCTGCCCGGCCAGCGCCGCGAACGCCGCCCCGATCGCCTTGCTCACCGCCACCAGATCGTGCAGCCAGCCCCCCACCGAGGTGTCCACGGCGTCGTAGAAGGCCGTCCCCTGCCGGCTCGGGTCGGCGGCCAGTCCGGCGCTGGTCACCGGCTCCAGCAGGGCCACCAGATAGGTCTGCGCGACAAAGAGGAACCCGGCCAGCGCCAGACAGAACAGCACCGCGCGGGCCACCTTCGCCGAGCCCCCCGTCACCTCCTCCGCGAACGACGCGATGGCGTCGAAGCCCAGATACGACAGCACCGCCACCGACACCGCCCCCAGGACCGCCGACAGCGCGAACGCCCCCTGGGAGCCGTCCCCGGTCAGCGGCGACAGCCACCCCCGCTCCGCCCCGTCCCGCGCCAGCACCACGATCGCCGCCACCACGAACACCAGCAGGACGACGATCTCCATCGCCAGCACCAGGAAGCCCACCCGCGCGGCGGCCCGTACGCCCCACAGGTTGAGCAGGGTGGTGACCACGACCGCGACGGCCGTCCACACCCAGCGGGAGACCTCCGGGACCAGCGCCTCCATGGCGATCCCGGAGAAGAGATAGGCGACGGCCGGGATGAGCAGGTAGTCCAGCATCGCCATCCACCCGGCGATGAACCCGGCCTCCCTGCCGAGCGCCGCCCGCGCGTACGCGAACACCGAGCCCGCCAGCGGCACCACCCGCACCATCTGCGCGTAGCTGAACGCGGTGAAGGCCATCGCCACCGTCGCCACGATGTACACCAGCGCGACCGCGCCGTGCGAGCGGGCGTCCAGGGTGCCGTAGATCCCGACCGGGGCCATGGGGGCGATGAACAGCAGCCCGTAGACGACCAGGTCCCGGAAGCCCAGACTGCGCTTCAGCCGGTGCCGCTCGTCGGCCGGGGGAGCGGTGGTGCCGGACTCGGACATCTGATCCTCCGCTGATCCTCCGCGGCTGACGCTCCGCGTACGTGCTGGCGCTCGGCGTGCGCGCTGACGCTCCGCGTGCGGGCTGGCACTCCGCGTACGGGCTGGCGCTCGGCCCAGTCTCCGCCGCCCACTCCCCGGCGCCGCCGAGACCCGCCGGGCCCGCCCGGATGACGCCCGTACGATGGGACGCATGACTGCTTCGACTGGCCGCCGTGTCCTGCTCGCCGCCCCCCGGGGCTACTGCGCGGGAGTGGACCGCGCGGTGATCGCCGTCGAGAAGGCCCTGGAGCAGTACGGGGCCCCGATCTATGTCCGGCACGAGATCGTGCACAACAAGTACGTCGTGCAGACCCTGGAGCGGAAGGGCGCCGTCTTCGTCGAGCGCACCGAGGAGGTCCCCGAGGGGAACATCGTGATGTTCTCCGCGCACGGGGTGGCCCCCGTCGTGCACGAGGAGGCCGCGCGGGGCCGCCTGGCCACCATCGACGCCACCTGCCCGCTGGTCACCAAGGTCCACAAGGAAGCCGTCCGCTTCGCGAACGAGGACTACGACATCCTCCTCATCGGCCACGAGGGGCACGAGGAGGTCATCGGCACCTCCGGCGAGGCCCCCGACCACATCCAGCTCGTGGACGGCCCCGCCGATGTCGCCAAGGTCGAGGTCCGGGACGAGTCCCGGGTCGTCTGGCTCTCCCAGACCACCCTCTCCGTCGACGAGACGATGGAGACCGTCGACGCGCTGAAGGAGAAGTTCCCGCAGCTCATCTCGCCGCCCAGCGACGACATCTGCTACGCCACGCAGAACCGCCAGCTCGCCGTGAAGCAGATGGGCGAGGAGGCGGAGCTGGTGATCGTGGTCGGCTCCCGCAACTCCTCCAACTCCGTGCGCCTGGTCGAGGTCGCCAAGCTGGCCGGTGCCCGCGCCTCCTATCTGGTCGACTTCGCGAGCGAGATCGAGGAGGGCTGGCTGGACGGGGTGACCACGGTCGGCGTGACCTCGGGGGCGTCCGTGCCGGAGGTGCTGGTGGAGGAGGTCCTGGAGTGGCTGTCGCAGCGCGGGTACGCGGATGTGGAGCTGGTGAAGGCCGCCGAGGAGTCGATCACCTTCTCCCTGCCGAAGGAACTGCGCCGGGACCTGCGCGAGGAGGCGGCGACGCTGGTGGCGGAGCGCGGGGGGTCCGGGACGGCGGAGTAGTGCGCGGAGGGGGGTCCGGGACGGCGGAGTAGTGCGCCGAGCGGATTCACGCCCCCGGCGTGCGCCCGTTCGGGAAGTGACCGTCAGTGGTCCGTCGTAACGTGGAGCCATGCAGATCTTCGGCGTGGACATCGGCGGTTCGGGCATCAAGGGCGCCCCTGTGGATCTCGACAGGGGCGACCTGGCCGAGGAGCGCTTCAAGGTGCTCACCCCGCACCCGGCGACACCGGACGGCGTGGCCGACGGCGTACGGCAGGTCGTGGAGCACTTCGGCTGGACGGGCCCGGTCGGGCTGACCTTCCCGGGCGTCATCACCGGCGGCCACACGGTCCGTACGGCGGCCAATGTGGACAAGAGCTGGATCGACACGGACGCGCGGGCCCTGTTCAGCGGGGCGCTCGGCGGGCTGCCGGTGACGGTCGTCAATGACGCGGACGCGGCGGGCGTCGCCGAGATCGCCTTCGGCGCGGGCCGCGACCGCGCGGGCACGGTGATCCTGCTGACCTTCGGCACCGGCATCGGCAGCGCCGTCTTCGTGGACGGCGTCCTGGTCCCCAACACCGAGCTGGGCCATCTGGAGCTGCACGGCCACGACGCCGAGAAGCGCGCCTCCAGCAAGGCCAAGGAGGACCACGATCTGACCTGGGAGCACTGGGCCCACCGGGTGCAGAAGTACCTCGCGCACGTGGAGATGCTCTTCTCGCCGGAACTGTTCATCATCGGCGGCGGAGTGAGCCGCAAGGCCGACAAGTTCCTGCACTTCATCGAGGGCATCCAGGCGGAGATCGTCCCGGCGCAGCTCCAGAACAACGCGGGGATCGTCGGGGCGGCGATGCGGGCGGCGAAGCCGGAGTAGCCGATACGGGTCTCGCTGATACGGGGTCGGGGTCTCAGCGCTGCCGCGCCGGGACCCGTCGCCGCCCCCTCCCGCCGACCCCCGGCACCCTCCGCCGCGCCCTGTCCCGCACCTTCCGTACGGTCGCGATGGACCCGGCGACGAGGGTGCCGCCGTAGAGCCACCCGGCCTCGGTGGCGAGGGCGGTGAACAGCCCCATCAGCCGCTCCAGGACCCCGCCCCCCTCGGCGAGGGGCAGCAGCCCGACGGCGAAGGCGATCGGTACGACGACGGGCGCGGTCACCAGATCGCCGGGCCGCACCCACAGCGCGGTGAGCGCGCACACCGGCAGGAACAGCACCCCGTACACCGTCACCGAGCCGCCGAGGAGCAGCCCGGTGAGCAGGGCGAGGACCAGCATCACGCCGACACAGAAGAGCCCGCCGCCGAGCCCGGTGAGGCGGGGACCGGGCAGCCGACGCCCGGACACTCCGGCGGACGGCGCAGCCCCCCGACGCACAGCACCCCCTCCACGCCCACCCCCACCTCCACCTCCGGCCCCCCTGGACCGCTCCCCGGCCCGCCCCTGCGGCGGCACGGGCGTCACGCGCCGCGCAGACCCACTCCCCTGCCGTACCGGACCGCGCACCGGACCGCCGCGACGGCTCTGCCCACCCTGACTCGACCTGCGTTGCTCCACTGGACCAACTTAGGTCGGTTTATGTGCCGAATAGGCCGACAGACACGCCGGTGAGGAGTGCTTGGCCCGCTGTTCGAACGTCCCGTCGGAGGGGGAGGGGCCACCCCGTAGACTGGTGGATCGGCCGGACCGGCCGGATGGGTCGCACCGGCCGGATGCGCCGGATGGGCCGGACCGGTTCAGTGAGAGGCAATCGCACCGCACCGCCCCTCCCGGCTCACCCTCCAGTCCCTCTCACCCACGGGAAGACGTCAACGTGTCGCTCACGATCGGAATCGTCGGTCTGCCGAATGTCGGCAAGTCGACCCTGTTCAACGCCCTGACCAAGAACGACGTGCTCGCGGCCAACTACCCGTTCGCCACGATCGAGCCGAACGTGGGTGTGGTCGGCGTCCCCGACCCCCGGCTGGCGAAGCTGGCGGAGATCTTCACGTCCGAGCGGATCCTCCCGGCGACGGTCGACTTCGTGGACATCGCGGGCATCGTGCGCGGCGCGTCGGAGGGGGAGGGCCTGGGCAACAAGTTCCTGGCGAACATCCGTGAGTCGGACGCGATCTGCCAGGTCATCCGGGCCTTCAAGGACGAGAACGTGGTCCATGTCGACGGCAAGGTCTCGCCCAAGGACGACATCGAGACGATCAACACCGAGCTGATCCTGGCCGACCTCCAGACGATCGAGAAGGTCCTGCCGCGCCTCCAGAAGGACTCGCGGATCAAGAAGGACCTGGCGCCCAAGGTGGCGGCGGTGGAGGAGGCCAAGGAGATCCTGGAGCGCGGCGACACGCTCTTCGCGCACGGCATCGTCCAGGGCAGCGAGAAGGCGTCCCCCCTGCACGACCTGCACCTCCTCACCACCAAGCCCTTCCTCTACGTCTTCAACGTCGACGAGGACGAACTGGTCGACGACTCCTTCAAGGCCGCCCAGAGCGCCCTGGTCGCCCCCGCCGAGGCGATCTTCTTGAACGCCAAGCTGGAGGCGGACCTCGCGGAACTCGACGAGGCCGACGCCATGGAACTCCTGGAGTCCGTCGGCGCCGAGGAACCGGGCCTCGCCACCCTCGCCCGCGTCGGCTTCAACACCCTCGGCCTCCAGACTTACCTCACCGCAGGCCCCAAGGAATCCCGCGCCTGGACCATCAAGAAGGGCGCGACGGCCCCGGAAGCGGCCGGCGTCATCCACACCGACTTCCAGAAGGGCTTCATCAAGGCGGAGGTCATCTCCTTCGCCGACCTGGTGGAGACGGGCTCGGTGGCGGAGGCCCGGGCCAAGGGGAAGGCTCGGATGGAGGGCAAGGAGTATGTGATGCGGGATGGGGATGTGGTGGAGTTTCGTTTCAACGTGTAGTCGTGCAGCTACCACACGTGACGTGACTGGTCGAGTGCGCAGCTCGGAAGGGGTCGGACTCTGTCGAGTCCGACCCCTTCGTCGTCACCGTGCTGGATGGGTGCTGGATATTCTGACGTGGAGTCAGTGAGTGATCAGGTCTCGTAAACGGTGGACCGGTGTCCCACGTGAACGACCCAGATCACCAGCTCGCCGTTGTCGATCGTGTAGACGACGCGGTAGTCGCCCACTCGCAGGCGACGGCGTTCTGGCTGTGACACGAGCGCAGTGGTGTTGAAACCGAGAGGGTCGGTCTCCAGCTCGGTCAGCTTGGCCAGGATGCGCAGCGCCATGTCGCGGGGGATCTTCCGAAGCTCGGCCTGCGCCTCGGGGCGGAAGACGGTTCGGTACTCACTCACCGCGCGCCAGCGTCTCCCTCATGATGTCCTCGATCGGGATGCCGGTTGCCGGGTTGGCCATGCGCTCGTCGATGATCCGGTTGATCTCGCGCTCTTCCCACTCCTGGTACTTGCGCAGCACCTCGATGGACACCACAGCGGCGACTTCCTTGCCCCGGCGCGTGATCACCGTGGGTACGTCGTCGCGGTCCGCGCGCTCCACGACCTCGGCCAGATGTGCGCGCACGTCGCGAATGGACTCTATGGGTAGCGGCTGCGTCATGCGCTCAAGCGTACCGAGTGTTCCAGGTGTACACAACGTCGCCGACGGGTGACCTGCCCTCGCCGCGGACGTGCGTGCTGGGCGAACCCGCACGGTGCTGGATTGGTGCTGGATCGCTGCTTCCAGAACCGCGTTTCCGCAGTTCATAGCTCCGCGCTGAAAGTTCCGCTTCAACGTGTAGGCCACGCGTTGGTGTGGGTGTGGCGGACCAGGAGGGTTCGCCGGTCAGGTGGGGTCTGCTCGATTTGGGTGGGCCCCGCTGGTGTGTGCACGGCCGGTGTCGGCTGGGCTGGATGGACTGACGGCGGTCATCTGGCAGTTGAGGGTGTGAGGGTCCGTACGGCCGTATGCGGCCTTCCCTCGGGTGGCCCTCACCCGTACAGCGCCAGGCCCCCCGGGCTGTCGCCCTTGAACCGCTGGCCCGCCGCGATCTCTTCGCCGATCACCGACCAGGCGGTCTCGTCGTCCTGGAAGGGGAGGGGGTCGATGCCCGACGTCTCCTCGCCGATGCGCTCGACCTCGCGTTCCAGTCGCTCGAAGCCCGCCTCCTCGTCGTCGCCGAAGGTGAACTCCTCCAGCAGTCGCTGGAACCTGACGGTGACCTGGATCAGGGAAGAGACGTCCGTGTGGAGTCCGCCCACGGTCTCCTCGTCGGAGTCGAAGGCGTACACCGTGCCGGAATCGGGGTCCAGGGCGAGGTGGGCGTTGAGCAGCCAGCCGATGACGGGCCAGCCGGTCATGTCTGGCGAGGCGTTCTCGAAGTCCTCGATGTCGAGGACGTCCTGTACGAGGGGCAGTCGGCCGGAGTCCTCGTCGGGCTCGCGCAACCGGAGTGTCCCGGTGGGGACGCCGACGGTCCGGAGGAGGCGGGCGCCCTCGGTGTCCGCGGCGGCGGGCGGGAAGGCGGCGGCGGGCAGGGACGCGAGTCGTTCCTCGCCGAAGAGGCCGACGAGTTCGCTGCGGATGATGTCGAAAAGCACTGCCGGAACTCCGAATTCGGCTGCGGTGGCGGTAGGGCGCCGTGGCTTGGATCAGTGGAGGGGAAGGGGTGCTGTTACGGTATCGGGGATCGATTGTGGTGCTTTTGGTGAATCCGATTCTAGTCTATTCTGCGATTCCGTTCTGCTTCTCTTTTGCTCATTTCGTCCCGCCCGCTCTCGTCCCGTCCGCCTTCTTACGGAACGAATCTGTTCTCCTGGGGGGAGAGGTTCATCACCGTATCAGTGCGTCCCCCCGTGACACCGTGTTGGTCCCACTGCTCATGCAGCCAATTGACGTAGGCGCGGTGTTCCCGGTCCCTTCTGTGCTTGCTGAGTTCCTCGCCGTCCGCCCCCTTCTCGGACTGGTTGTACATTGCACTGTGAGTGACCTCAAGATTGTCGGGGAATTCTCTCGCGAGGTATTTGTCGCATTTGGGATTCTTCTGGCAGGGCTCCCGTTCGGTGTACAACTCACTGACCCTGTCCTCCTGGCCGTTCTTGATCAGCGGGTGTCCGATGGAGCGTTCGGAGTGGGACTCGCCGCTGGCCCCGACCAGGATGAATCGATTCCCCTGGCCGTCGTCGTACAGCGCTGAGGCGTAGTTTCCGCCCGGGATGTAGGAGTCGGGGCGTTCCGTGCGATTGGCGAAGCGGCCGAGCTGGGTGGCGCGGGCCAGGTCGGTGGAGCCGGGCGCGACCTTGGTGGAGTCGACCGTGTCGCCCGTGCCGGGCTTGCCCTTGCGCTGCTTCTCTCCGGGGTTGTTCCACGGGTACCAGGCCCTTTCGCCGAGTGCGTCGTTCACTCCGGAGGTGTCGTTGGGGCGGACGGGGGTGGTGGTCCCGTCGTGGTGAAGCTGACGGATCGTTCCGTCATCGCTGAGCAGGTACATGGGCGTGTCGCCCTCGCCTGTCTGCTCCACCTTCTTGACCTGGACCTTGCCGGCCTCGTCGCCGATGTCGTGGTCCTTCTGCTTGAGATGCTTGGAAGCGGCCTTCACCTGGCCCGGGATGGTGTCGGTGACATGGTCGGTCGCCTTCTTCGCGGCCTTCTCCAGTCCCTCGACGGCTTCTTCGAGAATGCCGTCGAAGGCTTGGCTGAAGGAGTCCTTGCCCTTGGTCTTGCCGAACGCGGTCTTCGACTTGCCGAGATGGAGGTGTGTCTTGCCCCCCATGTCGCTGCCGTGGAGGGAGATCTTGCCCGCGCCGTCCTCGAACTCGCCGTGGTCGATGGCCGTCTTCTTGGCCCCGCCCGGTGTGTCGGATCCCCCATCGCCACCGGCGGAGGCCAGTTGCATCGCGCCGGGGTTGTCACCGGGATGGAAGGCGCCTTCGGCGAGGTCGAGCACGGTGTCCGTGAGGAGTTGCTGGAGTCTGCCGGTGACGGGCTCGGTGAGCCGGGTGATCAGCTCGTCGACGATCTGGTCGACCGCCTCGTCGATGAGCCGTTTCGCGATGGTTCGCATCAGCGCGATCTCACCGGCGGCGACGGCGGCCGTGATGCCCAGGGTCAGGGGGGCGGCGGCGAGTTCGGCGACGATGGTCGCGGCCAGTACGCCGAGTTCGATGCCCGCCTTGACCTTCATGCCCCGGATGACCTGACCGACGCCGTCGCAGGCGTCCGCGAACAGGCGGGCCACCTCGGGGAGTTTGTCCAGATGACCGGCCTTCACATGGGTCCAGTGCTTCCGCATGGACTCGACGGCCCAGCCCTCGGAGGAGGTGAGGACACGGGTCATGGCCGTGTGCGCGTCGCCGCCGTGGCCCTCGAACTGCTCGGCGAAGTCCCGCAGGGACGTCGCCATCTCGAAGTAGTCGTCCTCGTCGACATTGGGCCATCTGACCCCGATGAGATCGAGTGCCTCGTCGACGATGCTCGGCAGTACCAGACCCATGGCCGCTCCGTCCCCCGACAAACCGCAGCCACCAGCTAACGGGCCGAATTGTCAGGTGCACAGAGACAATTCGGCCGTGTCGCCGCTCTGTGACAGGCATCTCATCCGACGGTGACAGCAAGGGAGTTGACGGAGGCTCGGACATGGGCAGGGCACGGACGGCGACGAGTGTGAAGGACTGACCGGCCGGGCCTTCGCTGGGGGCCGCCCGTCCTCACGGCAGCGCGGACCGGCGGCCGGCGCGATTCCGTCGGCGGTCGGGGTGCGCACCCCGGTCGCCACCGTTCACCGCGCAGTCGCCGCAGTCGCCGCCGTCACCGCAGTCGCCGCTCCCGCGTTCGTAGGCGCAGCCGCACGAGGGTCTCGTCCGTCCCCACCACCAGGTCCCCCTCTGCCGTGAAGGCAAGAGCGTGGACCTGGCTGCCGGGGTGGAAGGTGTGCAGCCGGTCGTCGTCCAGAGCGCGATGTTCGACGAGGCCGTCGGCCCAGGCGATGGCGAAGGCGATCACGCCGTCGGCCGTCGTCGTCACCGCCACCGCGTTGACCGCGCAGGCGCGGGCGGCCACCGGATCGGGCAGGGGATCGGTGTGCGGGGCCCACGCCCGCACGGTGCCGTCGGCGCCGCCCGAGTACAGCAGGGGGATGGTGGTCCCGGCCGCGACGGGCAGGACGGTCCCGGCAACCGAAGTGACGCGCCCCCGGTGCAGCGGTGCGGTACGCGGCTCGGCGCCGACACCCACCACATGGACCGTTCCGCCGGCGTCACCGACGACGACCCGGTCTCCCGCGCGGGTCAGAGCGGTGACCGTCGCCTCGCGGTGCCGCGTGTACTCCCGGACGGAGGCGAGAAGGCGTTCGGGTGCGGAGGGGCCGTCGCCCAGCAGGGCGGCGAGCCCCTTGGGCCTCGCGGAGTCGAGGGCGTACCGGGTGTGCACCAGGCCGTGCTCGTCCAGGACGCTGACGGTGCCGTCGCCGTGGTCGGCGGTGCAGCGGACACCGGGTGTGGTGTGCGGGAGGCGTCCGGTGGGGCGGGCGCTCTCCGCGTCGAGGACCCGCACGGTGCCCTGGTGGTCGGCGACGACGAGCTGACCGGCCAGGGGGCCGCCACCGGCCGTCAGGGAACGGACCGGGCCGGGCCACGGCGGGGTGACATCGCCGCGCACCCGGTGCCAGACGACGGTCCACGAGGCATCGTCGGCGGCGGCGCGCAGGGCGGTGGGCAGGCGCGGATCACCGGCGTCACCGAGGGCGGCCAGCAGGACCACGGCGCGTTCGGCGGTCGGCTGCTCGCGGGTCAGGGAGGCACCGGCCCGCAGCCACGCGGCGCGCAGTCCGCCGTGGCTCCGCCCGGAACGCTCGTACGCGGTGGTCACGCTCCAGGGGTCGGCGGCGCAGACCGAGGCGGGATCGTCCAGATCTAACGGTTCCGTCGGCTCGGGGCCCCGCTCCGTGGCCCCGGTCGGTGCGGAGGGGTGGGCCGCGTCCCAGGCCGCGCGACGCGTCCCGTCGGTCCACCGGGGCTCGTCCAGGTCCATACGGGCGCACGGTCCGGCGGTGAGTGCCCGCTCCCAGCGCGTCCCGGAGCGGACCTCCACGAGAACCCGGACGTGGTCCAACGCGGCCAGTCCCAGGATCAGGTCGACGAGGGCGCCGGGCTGCTCGGCGGCGTCCAGTCCGGGCAGCGCGACGACGGTGCGGCGCGCGTCGGCGGCGAGGGCGGCCAGCAGGTCGCCCGGGGAGCGGGCGGCGATGGACAACTGCTCGCCGAGCATCCAGACGGCCGTGGTCGCGGTCTGGCCGGGCAGCGGTACGAAGCCGTGGACGCGGCGTTCACCGACGGTCCCGGGCCGGGTGCCGTTCCCGATCAGCCAGGCGAGGAGCCCCGCCGAGCCGCTGTCCTCGGCGCCGGTGACGACGGCGAGGCGTGGAGCGCGGGGGTCGGCGAGCCAGGAGAGCAGGGCGGCAGCGGCGGGTTCCCGCCCGGAAGCGGGCCGGGACCAGCGCGCGGGTTCGTCGGCCGTCACCCGCCCGTCCTCCTCCCTGCGGCGACCGGGCGGCGGCGGATCACTGCCGGGCCTGCTGCGCGGCGTGGGTGATGAGTTCCCTGATGCCTTCCTCACGGGACTCCGCGGTGCTGCCGTACGTGAAGCTGTGGGTGAACTCGGCATGGGGGAGGACGGCCTGGAGCCAGGCGGAGCAGTAGTGGCCCGGCATCATGCAGGGTTCGAGTTCGCAGTAGACGCGGCGGACCTGCCCGGGCTCCACACCGGCGGCGGAGAGCCGCTGCCAGAGCTGCTCCTCGGGGTGGGGCCGGCCGGGACCGGCCTGGGCGGTGACGATCTGCTTCCCACCGTCCTCGCCGACGTACTCGAACGCCGATGAAAAGGGGAAGTTGAGGGTGTGGCGGACGTCGTCGAGAACCCGTGACCACCAGTGCTCCCGGTCGGCGACGGCCGCCGGGTCGATCCGCCGGATCTCCTGGACCAGCTCGGTGAACGCCACGGCGGCGGACTGGAGTCCGTCGGACGCCGCGATCACCGGGAGGGCGCGGTCCAGGGCGGCGGCGCAGTGGGTGAAGGCGGCCACATCCGAGCTGACGAAGAGGGCGCCTTCGCCGCGGCCGAGAAACAGGGCCTGGACCGATCCGTCGGTGCGCACGCACAGGTGCGCCAGCCGGTCGGTGCCGATACGCACCCAGTCCGCCCACTCCCCGTGCAGGGCGACGCCCCGGTGGCCGCTGTACATCCCGAGCGTGTGACCGTCGGTGTCGTCCGCCGCGAGGAAGTACGGGCCGACGTGCAGCGGCACGCCGACCTGCGCGAGATGGGCACGGGCCGGGCCCGGTACGGTCCCGTACGAGGCGGGCACGCTGATGCGGCGCAACCCCTGGGGGCCGAACTGCGCGATGGCGGGGTCCGAGGGAACGTCGGGCATCGCAGACCTCTCACGGCGGCGGACTGACCGGCTCCACCCTATGGGCAGGCCGCGCGTGGAGCCGGGGCGGTGACGAATCCGGGGCGACGCCGCCGTGGTTCTGAACGAGCCGTTCCGGCGCGGAACAGGCTCGCCAGGGCTCGTTCCCTACAGCAGATGGTCCGCCTTGCCCGCCTTGATGTCGGTGATGAGGGTGCGGAGGGCTTCGCGGGAGTCGGTGAGGTAGTGGTGTTCTTGGCCGTTGACGGTTATGTAGGCGTTGCCGTGGGGGTCGGTGCCGAGGCGGAAGCATGAACTTCCTTCGCCGCAGAAGGGGGCTTCCCAGGTGATGTCGGGCATCTGGCTTCTCCTCAGAGCTGTTGGGCGATCTGGCGGATCAAATCGCGGGACTGCTCCCGTGACAGTGCCAAGTCTTCCAACAGGTCGAGTTGCGCCCGGTATTTCGCGAGTTGGCCGTCGGCGTGCAGGAAGACAGGACCATGAGAGTTGTCCACCTGCACGGTGTCGAGCTGCTGTACGGGGCCCTCGGTGTAGACGACCGTGTGCCCTGCTCCGGGGAATGCTCCGTGACTGAAGGGCAGGACAAGCACGGTGATGTTGTCCCGTTCCGAAGCCTCCAGCAGGTACTCCAACTGAGCCCGGGTGACGTCTCTTCCGCCGAACTGCATCCGCAGCGCCGCCTCGTGGATGACAGCCACGTAGGGGGCGGGGTTGTCCCTGGTGATGATCTGCTGGCGTTCCGAACGGTGCGCCAGCCGTAGTGCGACCTCGTGCTCGGGCAACTGGGGGACAACCGCGCGGAAAATGGCCATGGCGTGCGCCGAGGTCTGAAGAAGTCCCGGCACATGCACGGTGTTCGCGCCGCGCAGGCGTACCGCACCGGCCTCCGTCTCGGAGATGTCCAGGAGCCCTGGGGGCAGGCTGCCCCGGTAGCGCTCCCACCATCCTGTTCCGTTCGGCTCCGCCATCTCGACCAAGGCGTCGACGTATGTCTCGTCGGTGCAGTCGCAGTTGCAGGCCAGCGTGCGCAGCCGTTCGGCGCTGATCGCGCGTAGTCCGGACTCCATGTTGGAGATCCTGCTCTGATCGACGCCGAGGAGCCCTGCGGCGTACACCGCCGACATGCCAGCGGTGGTGCGCATTCTGCGCAGCTCACTCCCTAGGCGCTTCTGGCGTTGGGTGAGGATCGTCCTTGGTGGCATACCGGACCTCTCGTGCCGTGAGGCGTTCACGTGGACTCGACGAGCACTACTTCACCGCATCGAGGCCATTATTGCGAACCGGATGGCAAATATGGCCCCTGATGTCCTACTGTCGGTGGCACGCAGGCTACACACCGCAATGGCGACCCCACCCCCGTCGAGGAGTCCCCCATGCCCGAAATCCCCCCCGTCCCCGCCCACTGGCGTTTCCCCGCGCACCCCGCCTCCGTGCGGCGGGCCCGGCGTGCTGTCGCGGAGGCGTTGCCGTGTGCCCTTCGCCCTCACCTTCACGACGACCTCAGCCTGTTGACCTCGGAGCTGGTCACCAATGCCATCCGGCACGGTGCCCGCCCGGCGGGCGACGATCTCATCGAACTCGTCCTCTGGCCCGCCGACGGGCACTACTGGCTCGCCGTCTCCGATCCGGGCACCGGCAAGCCCGTCCCGGCGCACCCGGACGCCGACTCGGAGAGTGGTCGCGGGCTGCTGCTGGTCGAGAGCCTCGCTGCCGCCTGGGCCGTCCGGCCCCGCCCCGCGCGCGGGACGTCCGTCGTCGCGGGGCTCTCCCTCCGGTACGGCGGTTGAGCGTCCCGCCGTACCGTCACACCCCGTACGCCGCCAAGAACACCCCGCAAGCCGCCCCCGCCCTCCCCTCCACCTCCGCCCCGTCCAGCCGCCCCCCCGGCCGGAACATCGCCCGGTTCACCGGGGTCCACATCGTCAGCCCCGCGAAGTGCTCCGCCGCGGTCTGCGGGTCCGGGGTGTTGAGGAGCCCTCGGTCGGTGAGGCGGCGGAAGCCGTCCGCCAGGGTGGCGAGGCCGCGTTCGAAGCCCTGCTCGTAGTACGTGCGGCCCAGGTCGGGGAAGCGTTCGGCCTCGCTGATGACCAGGCGGCGGAGCTGGATCACCTCGGGGCGGTGCAGGGCGGTGATGCAGCGCTGGGCGAGGGTGTTCAGCTCGGCGGGCACATCCGTCGTCGTCTCGAACGTCGTCGTCACGTCCTGGAAGAGGGAGTCGATGCCCTGCACCGAGTCCAGGATCAGGCCCGTGAAGAGCTGCTCCTTGCCGCTGAAGTGCTTGTAGAGGGTCTGCTTGGAGACGCCGGCCTTCGCGGCGATCTCGTCCATGCTCGTGCCCGGGTAGCCCTTGGCCAGGAAGAGTTCCGTGGCCGCCGCCACCATCGCCCGCCGTTTCTGCGCCGAGCGGCCCCCCTCGCCGCCGGGGAGGGCGGAGGGCTTGGACGGCGTGGGCTGCTCCGTGCGGTTCCTGGTGGGCATTCCGCTCCTCGGGTGCTGTGACGGGGTCCCCCCGTCCGGATGGATAGTACTGGACAGTCCAGTTTCTGTGTGGGTACTGTACCGTCCAGTTCCAGAGAGCGGCCTCAACCGGCCCTGAAGTGGGGAGATGTCATGGCGTCCGTGACCAATGCGTCCAGCGAGTTGCAGCAGCGCGTCCAGGCCGTCGTCGACGACCTGGTCGACTGGGGGGTCGAGCGGGGGATCCAGGTCGCCGTGCACCGCGAGGGGCGCCTCGTCGCCGAGGCGTGGGCCGGGGTCGCCGACCCGGAGCACAAGCTGGACGTGAACGGCGACACCCTCTTCTACGCCACCTCCACCGGGAAGGCCGCCACCGCCACCCTCGTGCATGTGCTGGCCGAGCGCGGGGCCTTCGGGTACGACACCCGGATCGCCGAGCTGTGGCCCGAGTTCGGGGCCGAGGGGAAGGGCGAGATCACCGTGGGGCACGCGCTGACCCATCGGGCCGGGGTGCCGGGGCTGCCCGTCGACACCACCCCCGAGGACCTGGGCGACTGGGAGAAGATGTGCGCCGCCCTCGCCGCCGCCCGGCCCTGGTGGGCGCCGGGGACCGAGATGGGGTATCACGCGCAGAGTTTTGGATTTTTGCTGGGTGAGGTGGTCCGGCGGGCTACTGGGGTGCCGGTGTCCGCCGCGCTGCGGCAGTACGTCACCGAGCCGCTCGGTATCGCCGACCAGGTGTACTTCGGGGTGCCGGGGGAGGCGTTGGGGCGCGTCGCCCGCCTGGAGGACGGGCCGATGCCCGAGATGCCGGAAGGGGTGGACATGAGTGAAGTGGATATGGGTGGGATGGAGGACCTGTCCTTCTTCCGGGTCGTCGACGGGTACACCGCCGCCCCGCTGGCCGCCCTCCCCGACGCCGCCTTCGGCAATCGCCCCGACGTCCTCGGGGCCGACATCCCGGCCGGGGCCACCATGACCGCCCGGGGCATGTCCCGGCTGCTCGCCGCGCTGATGGACGACGTCGACGGGGTCCGGCTCATCGGGCCCGAGCGGCTGCGCCAGGTCTCGGCCGTCGCCGCCCAGGGCGTCGACCAGGTCATCGGGTTCCCGGTCACCCGCGGGCTCGGGTACGACCTCGGGTACTCCTGGCCCATGGCGGCGGGCCCTACCTCCGTCTTCGGCGCCGCCGGGAGCGGCGGGACCGCCGCCTACGCCGACACCGCCACCCGCACCTCCTTCGCCGTCGTCAAGAACATCCACTCACCCGGCGACTACAGCACCGCCCAGCGCATCGCGGAGGTCATCGACGAGGGGTGACCGCGTGCGTCGGTCACTCCATCGCCGCCCCGCCCCCGCGCCCGCCCCCGAACGCCTCCGAGGGATCTGCGCCGCAGGACGAAGCGGGCGTACCCCGTGAACCGCAGGGCTCCGGCGGGCCGTTGGCCGGACTCCTCCCACAGTTCGCGGACGGCCGCCTCGCACGGCCTCTCGCCCAGGTCGATCAGCCCGCCGGGCAGTTCCCAGGCAGTTCCCGGGCGCGCCGGGGGCGCGCTCCCCGGTGAGCGGACGAACGCCGTGGGCCCGTCGCCTCTCCCCTCATCCGCCGGATTCACGCCCTCCCCACCACCTCCCCGCACGCCCCCGCATACCCCCGCACCAGCGCCCGGTGCCGTTCCTCCCCCCGTCGCCAGGCCAGCACATACCGGCTCGGCCCCAGCCCCCGCACCGGCCGGACGGCCACCCCGCCCAGGGTGATCAGCGGCGCGTTGCCCGCGGCGACCAGGCAGACGCCGAGCCCGGCGACGAGGGCCTCGTACGTCTCCTCCGTGCTCGCTATCTCCGCGCCGATCCGGGGCGGGGACGTACGGGCGTCCAGGCCGAGGAAATGGTCGCGGAGGCAGCCCGCGCTGTGCGGGAGGGCGAGGAAGGGCTCGTCGGTCAGGTCGGTGAAGTCGATGGTCGTGCGGGCGGCGAGCGGATGGTGGTCGGGGAGGGCGACCAGGCGGTGTTCCTCCGAGATCACCGTCCAGTCGTAGCGCTCGGGCTCGGTGAGCGGGAGCCAGACGAAGGCCACGTCCGTGGTGCCGTCCGCGAGCCCGGCCGTCGGGTCGTCCCAGCCGATCGGGCGCAGCCGGACCGTCGCCCCGGGGTGCGTGGCGGAGAACCGGGAGCGGATCGCGGGAAGCAGCCCGCCCCGGCCGGGGCTGGTGCTCAGGCCGACCACCAGGGTGCCGCGCCGGGCCGCGCGGGTCTCCTCGACGGCCGCCGCGCCCCGTTCCCAGGCGGCCAGCACCCGGCGGGCGTGCGGCAGCAGCGCGTCCCCGGCGGCGGTCAGGGTGACGCCCCCCGGATCCCGCCGGAACAGATCCGTGCCGAGCTGCCGCTCCAGCGCGCGGATCTGCTTGCTCAGCGCGGGCTGGGACACGTAGAGCCGCTCGGCGGCCCGGGTGAAGTGGAGTTCCTCGGCGACCGCGATGAAGTACCGCAGGTCCCGGGTGTGTACGTCCGGTGTCGCCGCCGTCATGGTCGTCGGACCGCCTCGGTGCCTGGATCGTCGTCCCGTGTCATAGCCATTGGTTATCAGGCTAGGTCTTGGACCCCGCCGCGCGCCACGGGCGAGGCTGATGGGGACAGGGAATGGCACGGGAGACGACGGCCGGGAGGCGCGATGAACAAGGTGTGGTTCGTGACGGGCGCGAGCAGCGGGTTCGGGCGGGCGATCACCGAGGCCGCGCTCGCCGACGGCGATGTGGTGATCGGCGCGGCGCGGCGCGCGGCGGCGCTGGACGATCTGGTGGCGGCGTATCCGGATCAGGTGGAGGCGCTGGAGCTGGATGTCACCGATACCGGGGCCGCCGGGGCGGCGGTCGCGGAGGTGCTGGCGCGGCACGGGCGGATCGACGTCCTGGTCAACAACGCCGGGCGGACGCATGTCGGGGCCATGGAGGAGACCACAGACGATGAGCTGCGGGCGCTGTTCGATGTCCATGTCTTCGGTCCGGCGGCGCTGACCCGGGCGGTGCTGCCGGCCATGCGGGAGCGCCGGTCGGGCGCGATCGTGCAGATGAGCAGCATGGGCGGGCAGCTCTCCTTCGCGGGCTTCGGGGCGTACAGCGCGACCAAGTTCGCCCTGGAGGGGCTGTCGGAGGCGCTGGCGGACGAGATGCGGGAGTTCGGGGTGCGGGTGCTGATCGTGGAGCCGGGGGCCTTTCGGACCGGGCTGTTCCGGGGCGGCACGGCCGGGGCGAGCGCGGACGGCGGCCACTATCCGGCGGTCACCGGCACCCGGCGGATGATCGCCGCCGGGGACGGCAGCCAGCCCGGCGACCCGGCGAAGGCGGCGGCCCTGGTGCTGGCCGCGCTGGCGGCACCGGACGCCCCGCTGCGGCTGCCGCTCGGCGACGACGCGGTGAGCGCCGTCCTGGCCCACGCGGACCGGGTGCGGGCCGAGGTGACGGCCTGGGAGAAGCGGACCCGGGACACCGCGCTGGAGGAGTAGCGGACGGGCAGGGTCTGCCAGTCACGGTCTGAGGGACGCGGTCTGAGGGCCACGGTCCGGCGGGCGCGATTTGGCGGGCGCTGTCTGACGGGCGTGGTCTGACGGCCACGGTCCGGAGGGCGTGGTCTGACGGGCGCGGTCCGGCGGCCACGGTCCGGCGGGCGCGATCTGCCAGCCACGGTCTGACAGGCGCGGTCTGACGGCCCCTTTGCTGAATCAAGGATCAGCACAGGGGCCGTCGGGCCGCGCCGCGCGGGCATGTCGGGGGTGTGGTGCGCGGGCATGTCGGGGGTGTGGCGCGAACGTGACGACCGTGCAGGGCCTCTTGTGCAAATCCTGTGGAGGCATCAATCTTTCGGCTGACACACCGGCACACACACCGGCACGCATCCCGGATCTGGATTGACATGGACCTGCCATAAACAGGTCCGGTCGTGCCCGGATCCGTGTGCCGCACCACCCCCACACACCGACGCACCACCGATGAGGAGGATCCCTCGGATGGCAGTGATGCGTACTCCCCACACCTCCCCCCACACCTCTCCCCCCGCCTCCCCCCACCCCGGCGCCACCCGGCGAAGACTGACGGCGATCAGCGTCTTCGCCTCGGCGGCCCTCGCCGCCGGTCTCCTATCCGCCCTCCCCGCCGGAGCGGCGCCCGCGGCCGAGGGCCGCATCCAGTACGAGGGCGCGGCCAACGCCGTCGCCGACAGCTTCATCGTCACCCTGAAGCCCGACCACGCCCGCTCCGGCACCGCCGCGGGCAAGGCGATCACCGACAAGTACGGCGCCGGTATCGAGCGCACGTACACCAAGGCCCTGAACGGCTACGAGATCGAGGCCACCGAGGCCGAGGCCAAGCGCCTCGCCGCCGACCCCGCCGTCGCCTCCGTCGTCCAGAACCGCACCTTCACCATCGCCGCCACCCAGCCCAACCCGCCCTCCTGGGGCCTGGACCGCATCGACCAGCGCAATCTGCCGCTGGACAACTCCTACACCTACCCGGACCACGGCGGTCAGGGCGTCACCGTCTACGTCATCGACACCGGGGTCCGCATCACCCACAGCGACTTCGGCGGCCGGGCCAGCTACGGCTACGACGCCATCGACAACGACAACACCGCGCAGGACGGCCACGGCCACGGCACCCATGTCGCCGGTACCGCCGCGGGCACCGCGTACGGCGTCGCCAAGAAGGCCAACATCGTCGGTGTGCGGGTGCTGAACAACTCCGGGTCGGGGACCACCGCGCAGGTCGTCGCCGGGATCGACTGGGTGGCCCGGAACGCCGTCAAGCCCGCCGTGGCCAACATGTCGCTCGGCGGCGGCGCCGACACCGCGCTCGACACGGCCGTCCGCAACGCCATCGCCACCGGGGTCACCTTCGCCGTCGCGGGCGGCAACGAGTCCACCGACGCCTCCACCCGCTCGCCCGCCCGGGTCACCGAGGCCATCACGGTCGGCGCCACCACCTCGACCGACGCCAAGGCCACCTACTCCAACTACGGCAGCGTCCTGGACTTGTTCGCGCCGGGCTCTTCCATCACCTCGGCCTGGAACACCAACGACACCGCCACCAGCACCATCAGCGGCACCTCGATGGCCACCCCGCACGTGGCGGGCGCGGCGGCGCTCCACCTGGCCGCCAACCCGACCGCCACCCCGGCGCAGGTCTCCACGGCGCTGACCACCGCGGCCACCCCCAATGTCGTCACCGGCCCCGGCACCGGCTCCCCGAACCGGCTCCTGTACGTCGGCTCCGGCACCCCGAACCCGCCCGGACCGCGCTTCGAGAACACCGCCGACTACGCCATCGCCGACAACACCACCGTCGAGTCCCCGCTGACCGTCTCCGGCGTCACCGGCAACGCCCCGGCCGCGCTCTCCGTCGAGGTGCACATCGTGCACTCCTACATCGGTGACCTCCAGGTCCAGCTCATCGCCCCGGACGGCACCGCGTACACCCTCAAGGCGTACGGGACGGGCGGCAGCGCCGACAACATCGACACCACCTACTCCGTCAACGCCTCCTCCGAGGTCGCCAACGGCAGTTGGAAGCTGCGCGTCAGCGACAACGCGAACGCCGACACCGGCCGCATCGACGCCTGGGCCCTCCAGTTCTGACCCCGGCCCCGGCACCTCACCAGCACGCGCCGAGGGCCTCTGACGGCCCGTAGCACCCACGGCACCCGAGGCACCCCACCCCGCCCCCGCGCACGGTCACCGGCCACCCCGGTCCCCCGCGGGGGCGGGGCACGTACACCGGTCACCCCGGTCCCCGCGGGGGCGGGGCACGTACGATGCCGGGACCCGCGGGAACGCCGCGGACCCCCCGACTCGCCCCCGCCAGGAGCACGGCACCCGTGTCCATACCCCCGCCGCCCTCGGACCCCCAGCAGCAGCCGCCCTACGGCGGTGGCTACGGCTACCCGCCGCCCCCGCCGGGCGGCCCCTATCCGCCGCAGCAGCCCTGGGCCCCGTACCCGCCGCCGCAGCGGCCGTCGCTGAACGCCCTCGCCGTGGCCGCCCTGGTGCTGGGCATCCTGTGTCTGCTGCCCGGCGTCGGACTGGTCCTCGGGCTGGTGGCGCTGGCCCAGATCCGGCGCAGGGGCGAGCGCGGCAAGGGCATGGCGATCACGGGGGCGGCGCTGTCGGCGGTCGGACTGCTGCTCTGGACGCTGTTCTTCACCACGGGCGCCTCGGACGAGTTCCTGGACGGCGTCAAGGAGGGCGTCCGCGAGAGCAGCACGCTGTACGTCCCCAAGGGCAAGTGCTTCAACACCCCCGACGGCACCTCCGAGGGCGTGATGTACGACGTCGACGAGGTGCCCTGCGCGGACGCGCACGAGGGCGAGGTGTTCGCCACCTTCGCGCTGCCCGAGGGCGACTTCCCCGGCGACAACCGGCTCGCGGAGATCGCCGACGAGCGCTGCTACGGGCTGCGTGACGACTACGCCATGGACACCTGGGCGGTGCCCGACAACGTCGACGTGTACTACCTGGTGCCGATCCCCAGCAGTTGGCGGCTGGGCGACCGCGAGGTCACCTGCTTCTTCGGCCATGTCGACTCCGGCGCCACCCTCACCGGCTCGCTGCGCGCCGACGCCACCACCCTGGACGAGCACCAGGTCCGCTATCTGACGGCCGAGCGGCTTCTGAACGAGGCCATGGACGCCGTCCCCGAGGCGGAGTACGTCGAGGACGATCTGCCGGGGCACCGGGAGTGGGCGCGCGAGATCGAGGCCGCGCTCGGCGAGCAGACCGCGCTCCTGGAGTCCCACCCCTGGCCGGCCGGCGCCGAGGAGCAGGTCGGCGACCTGGTCAAGGATCTGGAGGAGGCCCGGGGGGCCTGGGGCGAGGCGGCGGACGCCACGGACGCCGACACCTACTACGTCCACATGGACAAGGGGTTCGTGATGACCGACCCCGAGCGGTTCGTGCCCTCGCGCGAGGCCCTGGACCTGGAGACGACCCCGCCCTACACCTATGAGGACGACAGCGGCAGCGGGGGCGGCGGTTCCACGGGCGGCGGCGTTGACGTGTAAGCGCCGCACCAACGGGGAGAACGTGCCTGCGTAACCCCTCCCCGACCCCGTGTCATCACATCGAGTGATTCTCTGGCCTTTGCTTGCACCGCACAACCCACGGTTGCGACGCTGTTGCTGTCTGTACAACCTGATGGGAGCGGCCTGTGACTTTCGGTGAGCAGCCGGCGTATCTGCGTGTCGCGGGTGATCTCCGCAAGAAGATCGTCGACGGGCAGCTCCCGCCGCACACCCGGCTCCCCTCCCAGGCCCGCATCCGCGAGGAGTACGGCGTCTCGGACACGGTGGCGCTGGAGGCGCGCAAGGTGCTGATGGCCGAGGGCCTGGTCGAGGGCCGCTCCGGGTCCGGCACCTATGTCCGGGAGCGGCCGGTGCCCCGCCGTATCGCCCGCTCCGGGTACCGCGCGGGGGGCGGTGCCACACCGTTCCGGCAGGAGCAGGCCGACGTCGGGGCGCGGGGCACCTGGGAGTCGGGCAGCGCCCAGACCGAGGCGGGCGGGGCCATCGCGGAGCGGCTCGGCCTCAAGCCCGGTGAGCGGGTGATGCGCACCCGGTACGTGTTCCGGGAGGCGGGGGAGCCGATGATGCTCTCCACCTCCTGGGAACCCCTCTCCGTCACGGGGCGCACACCGGTGATGCTGCCCGAGGAGGGCCCGCTCGGCGGGATGGGCGTGGTGGAGCGGATGGCCGCCATCGACATCGTGGTGGACAACGTGACCGAGGAGGTCGGTGCCCGCCCCGGACTCGCCGAGGAACTGCTCGCCCTCGGGGGTGTTCCCGGCCATGTCGTGATCGTCGTCCAGCGCACGTTCTACGCGTCCGGGCGGCCCGTGGAGACCGCCGATGTGGTCATCCCGGCCGATCGGTACCGGGTGGCCTATCACCTGCCGGTGCGATAGCGCCGGGCTGACCGGCGGCTCCGCGCGCCGGGGACCGGGGGGCGCGCTCGGGAGCGCTCCGTCTGTCGTGGTGCGCTCTGTGTGAGCTGGCGTGCGCGGTCGCGCAAGACCCTTTCGGCCCCGGGTCGGCCGGGGGTGGGGCGCGTGGGGTGCCGGGCGGGGTGTTGTCGCAGGTCACCGGGGTGGGGTGGGTGGCGCCGGGCGCGGGATGCGCGGGAGTGCGCGGACGGCGCGTTCGCTGGCGCGCGCCCCCTGTGTCCTGGCTGGTTGCGTGCCTCTTTGTGAAAAGCCGTATTCGCTGCGTGAAGGTAAGGCGTAGGCTCGGGCATATGCGGATTGCGGTTTCCTTATCGGGTGGGGCTCGGCCGGGGACGCGGCACGTCGGGGCGGCAACGAGCGGAGGGGCGCGATGAACGACAGCACGGTCGTACTTCCCTGGCTCGTCATACGGCAGGACGACAACGGCAGCCGCTACCGCGTGGGGAGGTACGCCACCCGCGCCGAGGCCGAGCGGATAGCCGACAGCCTCGACACCCGGGGCCACAAACAGCTCTACTTCGTGGAACGCATCGACGGCCCGGACGACGACGGGGGCCGCACCCCGCTCCCCTGACCGGCGCCCGATTAGGCTCCCGCCCATGAGTGAACGCATCCTCGTGGTGGGAGCCGCCCTGTTCGACGGGGGACGGCTGCTCGCCGCCCGCCGCAGCGCCCCGCCCGCCACGGCCGGCCGCTGGGAGCTGCCCGGCGGCAAGGTGGAGCCCGGCGAGCGCCCCGAGGCCGCCCTGGTGCGCGAACTGCGCGAGGAACTGGGCGTCGAGGCCGACACCGTCGCCCGGGTCCCCGGCGAATGGCCCCTGACGGGCCCCTACGTCCTCCAGGTCTGGACGGCCCGGCTGCGCCCCGGCTCCCCGGCGCCGAAGCCCCTGGAGGACCACGACGACCTGCGCTGGCTCGGCCCGCGGGAGATCTGGGACGTGGAGTGGCTGGACCAGGACGTCCCCGCCGTCCGCGCCGCCGTCACCCGTCCGGACCCGGACCGCTGACCGGCCCCGAGGTAGCCCGGACTCCCGACCGTCGACCGGGCCCGAGGTAGCCCGGCCCCCCCGACCGTCGACCGGGCTCAAAGCAGCGGGCCCAGGGCGGCGGCCCCAAGGCAGCGGGCCCAAGGTAAGAAAAGCGGCAGCGCCCCGCGCACATGCGTCCGGAACCAGCGCATCCACCGGCGCACAACGCCCTCCCCACCCCCCTGGTCACGCGCTGCGTACGCCCTGGGTGCCTCGGTGCGCCCAGGGCTTTCCTTACCCGAGTCTCAGATTTGACGGCGATAGTGGCCCCCTTATGGCGGGTATGTCGCTATTAATCCCACGAAACAAGACATCTGTGGGCTCGCGGTCTGGGAAGTGATCGGTGTGATCGACACCGAAGGTGACTGCGCCGAGTGGACCTTTCCCGCGGACCCGGGGGCCGTGCGCACCGCGCGTGCCGAGGTCCGCGAACAGCTCCGGGACTGGTCCCTGGAGAGCCTCAGCGATCTTGCGGCGCTGCTGGTCAGCGAGCTGGTGACCAATGCCCTGCGGCATGCCACCGGCCCGGTCGGGCTGCGTCTGATCCGGCGCGGCGGGGGCTCCGGGATGCTGCTCGTGGAGGTCTCCGACTCCCTCCCGGACCTCCCCACCGAGCGCGCGCCCGACCCCGAGGACGAGAGCGGCCGGGGTCTGCTTCTGGTCGCCTCCTCGGCCGATCGCTGGGGCACACGACCGGACGACAGCGGCAAGACGGTGTGGTTCGAATTGGCGGTACCGGGGTGAATCGGGTGTACAGCCGGGGCGCCCCTGTCCCGCGCGTGGTTCAGGCCACTGGCGCCTGCCGCCGAGGGTGGTTCGACGCCGTGTCCGCTGGTTAGAAGACTGGTTGTGTTCTCGCAGCACGGGCCGAAATGCACCCGGGCCGTGCTGTGATCGTGAACACCGTGTTGTGCGGCGCCGTAGTGCTGGATACTGCGGGCAGCCGCCACCCGGTGACCGGTGCCGGGCGCGGTGAGCTGGAGGGGACGGTTCGCGTGAGCGAGATACCAGCGAAGGCCACGGAGTCCGAGGACCCGTCGGGCCGAGCGAGGCGGACTGCCGCACAGGCACCCGCCCGCGCGGTGGAAGGCGCCCTCGCCCTGGGCGAGGCGCGGCCCGGTGACGCCCTGTGGCAGAGCAGTCCGCCCGGCTCGATCTACGACCACATCAAGGTGGCCTCGTTCTCCGTCGGCCCCGACGGACTGGTCGACCAGTGGAGCCTGCGGGCCGAACAGCTCCTCGGCATCCCCGCCGCGCGGGCCGTCGGCATGGACCCCATCGAGGCGTTCATCGACCCCGGGCTGCGCGAGCGCGGCCAGCGCAAGATGGCCGAGATCCTCGACGGCCGGGAGTGGACCGGCCTCGTCCCGTTCCGGACACCGGCGCACTCCGACGGCACCCCCGGCGAGGACGCCCTGGCCGAGGTGTACGTCATGCCGACCCGGGCCGAGAGCGGTGAGAGAGCGGCGCTGTGCATCGTCGTCGATGTCCGGGTGCTCCGCCGGATCGAGACCGACCTTGCCGCTTCGCAGTCGATTTTCGGTCAATCTCCGTTCGGGTTCGTGCTGATCGACACCGAGTTGCGGGTGCGCCGGGTCAACGCCCGGTTCGCCTCCGTCTTCGGCGGGGTGCCCGACGACCACCGCGGGCGCAGCGTCCACGACTATCTGCCCCGACCCGAGGCCGAACGCGTCCTCGCCACCCTGCGCCGGGTGCTGGAGACCGGTGAGTCCCTCACCGATATGCACATCACCGGCCATGTCCCCGGCTCCGAGGAACGCCGCCACTGGTCCGTCAACCTCTACCGGGTGCACAGCGGCACCGGCCGCCCCATCGGGATCGCCTGGGTCGGCACCGACATCACCGCCCGCCGCGCCGCCGCCCGCGAGGCCGCCGCCGCCCGCCGCAACCTCGCCCTCCTCAACGAGGCCGGGGCCCGCATCGGCAACTCCCTGGACCTGGAGACCACCGCCCGCGAACTCCTCGACGTCGCCGTCCCCGGCTTCTGCGACCTCGCCAGCGTCGACCTCTACCAGGGCCTGCTGGCCGGCGACGAGACCCCGCCCGGCCTCGCCGACGGCAGCGCCGAACTGCGCCGGGTCGCCTACGCCAGCGCGGTCGCCGACCTCCCCTTCACCGGCGCCACCACCACCGTCCCGGTCGGCGCGGTCCACCACTTCGCCTTCACCTCCCCGCACGCCGACGCCCTGCGCACCGCCCGCACCCGGCATGTGCCGCCCGAGGGCGGCGCCGTGCAGTCGACCCTCGCCGTGCCGATGGTCGCCCACGACACCGTCGTGGGGCTCGCGCAGTTCTCCCGGACCAAGGGCAGCGAGCCGTTCGGCGACCGGGACCGCGACCTCGCCGTCGAACTCGCCGCGCGGGCCGCCGTCTGCATCGACAACGCCCGCCTCTACCGCCGCGAGCACGAACGGGCGCTGATACTGCAACGGTCCCTGCTGCCGCCCGGCGACCCCGTCGCCTCCGGCCTCGACATCGCCTGCCGCTACCGCCCCGGCAACGCCTCCACCGGCCGCCCCAGCGAGGTCGGCGGCGACTGGTTCGATGTCATCGAACTCCCCGGCCACCGCACCGCGCTGGTCGTCGGCGATGTCATGGGCCGCGGCCTGCGCGCCGCCGTCGCCATGGGCGAACTGCGCACCGCCGTGCGCACCCTGGCCCAGCTCGATCTGGAACCCGCCGAGGTGCTCTCCCAGTTGGACGAGATCGCCCGCGGCCTCGGTACCCCCGGCGGGATCCAGCAGGCCACCCGCGCCGCCCGCCGCCCCCGCGAGGCGGACCTCTCCGAGGTGTACCTGGCGACCTGCGTCTACGCCGTCTACGACTCCGTCACTCGCCGATGTACCTTCGCCAACGCCGGTCACCTCCCGCCGGTCCTGGTCGAACCCGGCGAGAGCGCGCTGATGCTCGACGTACCGCCCGGCATGCCGCTCGGCGTCGGCGGCGAACCCTTCGAGGAGGTCGAGGTCGAACTCCCCGAGGGCGCGCTGCTCGCGCTCTACACGGACGGGCTGGTCGAGTCCCGGGACCATCCGCTGGACGAGGGGCTCCAGGCGTTCGTCGGGGCGCTCACCGACCCCTCCCGCCCCCTGGAGGACGTCTGCGACCACGTCCTGACCACCCTCGACACCCATCACGGCGAGGACGACATCGCCCTCCTCATGGCCCGGGTCCAGGGCCTGCCGTCCGACTCCGTCGGGGACTGGACGCTGCCGCGCGAGCCGCGGAGCGTGGGGCGGGCCCGGGAGTACGCCCGGGGGCAGTTGCTGAGCTGGGACCTCGAACCACTCGTCGATACGACGGAGTTGCTGGTCAGCGAGCTGGTGACGAACGCGCTGCGGTACGGGGAGGGGGACATCCGGCTGCGGTTGCTGCTCGATCGGACGCTGGTGTGCGAGGTGTGGGACTCGGGTCTGGTGCAGCCGCGGCGGCGGCGGGCGCGGGACACGGACGAGGGGGGGAGGGGGCTTCAGTTGGTGGGGTTGCTGTCGGCTGCGTGGGGGTCCCGGCGGACGCCTCGGGGGAAGACGGTGTGGTTTGAACTGCCCTTGCCAGATGGGGAGGGTGGGGTTGTTGATCCTGCTGAGGCGTTGTTGAGTTTGTTCTAGGGGGTTCGGGGGGTTCGGGGGGGCTCGGGGGTTCGGGAGGCTCGTCGGGTGCGGGTGGGTGGGGGCTGGTCGCGCAGTTCCTCCCCCAGAGGGGGTACCCCCAGCGCCCCTAAAGTGTCCGGCGTTGTCGGGTCTCTGGGCCGCCGTAGCTGGCCGGGGTGGGGCCCAGGAGGATGCCTCCCAGGGTGGCGCCCGTTGTGCCTGCCTCGTGGGGGGAGGTGTCGTCGGGGTGGGGGTTGCCGTGGGTGCGGACGTCCTGTTCCGCCCGGGCCCGGGACTCCAGGGCCAGGGTGTCCGCCCGGGACGGGTCCGTGGGGAGGAGGCGGAGGGCGGCGGCGAGGAGGGTGCGGGGGGTCGCGGTGATCGCCGCCCGGTGGGTCGAGAGGTACGCCTCCGTCGTCGCCGTGGTGCTGTGGGCGGGGAGGGGCGATGCGGTGCGGCGCCGCAGCAGGTCCAGGGGGTCGTAGGGGGTGGCGGGGAGTTCGGTGTCCGGGTCCTGCTGGAGGAGTGCCTCCGCCGCGGCCAGGTCCGTTCCCAGCCGGGTCACCGCCGCCAGCAGTACGGACGCCTGCGTCACGGCTCCCTCCGCCGCCCTCAGATGTGCCGCCGCCCCGGCGGGGTCGTCGAGGTCGGACTGGCGGCGGGCGTGGTTCAGGCGGAGCGCGGCGAAGACCAGCCGGTCCCTGGCCTGCTCGGGGAAGCCGGTGACGGGGGCGACGGCGGCGGGGGTGTGGCGCCGGGCCAGGTCCAGCAGGGCCCGCTCGGCCGGGGCCACCCGCGCGGTCAGCGCACGGAACTGTGACTCCGCCCGCTCCACCGCCGGGAGGGGATCGCCCTCCAGATCGCGGACCGCGTCCAGCGCGGGCGCCTCGGCGTCCAGCAGCCGGCCGGCCTCCGTACAGCGCCCGGCGATCCCGGTGAGCGCCTGCCGCCGGGCCGGGTCGTCGCCGGGTACGCCCTCGTCGTAGCGGTGGCGGATGGCGAAGGCCGCCGACAGTTCCGTCTCGGCGTGCTGGAGGGCGTGCCGGAACGGGGCCGTGGTGCCGGGGTCCCGGCCCGCCCCGGCCCAGTCCAGTTCCTCGCGGCTGGTGCGGACACTGTCGTCGGCCGCCACCAGCAGCGCCCGCGTCTCCTCGTCCAACCGGGGGAGGGGGGAGGGGCCCGTGGCGGGCGCCGGTGCGGACGGGATCGTACGGGTGTGCGGGCGGCGGGTGCGGCGGAGGTAGCCGTAGGTACCGGCGACCACCGCGCCCACCGCCACGATCAGCGGCAGCGCGAGATCGGCCGCCGAGGTGCCCTCCTGCTGGGCGGCCCGGTGGCCCCGGGCGACCGGGAGCGCCAGGCCCAGCCACAGCACCGCTATCACCACGCCGAGCGCCGACTGGGCCAGGCGCGCGGATATCTGGGCCCTGGCCCGCTTGGGCCTGCCCCGGATCAGGGAGCGCGTCACATTTCGGAGCGTATGGGGAGGTATGCGGCTCCGCGAGCGGGGTGGGGCACCCGGTCAGCCGGATACCTGGCGATCTGGCCTTCCGGTTCCCCGGTTCTCCGGTTCCCCGGCTGTCCGGGTGCGTGGCTGTCCGGCGATCCCGTTCCCCGGTCAGGTGGTGGAGCGTCTTCTGATTTTTGAGCCCAGCCAGACCAGGGGGTCGTACTTGCGGTCGACGGCCCGTTCCTTCAGGGGGATGAGGGCGTTGTCGGTGATCTTGATGCCCTCGGGGCAGACCTCGGTGCAGCACTTGGTGATGTTGCAGTAGCCGAGGCCGTGCTCGTCCTGGGCGGTGGCCTTGCGGTCGAGGCCGGAGTCGGCGGCGGCGTCCAGCGGGTGCATGTCCAGTTCGGCGACCCGCATCAGGAAGCGGGGGCCCGCGAACGCCTGCTTGTTCTCCTCGTGGTCGCGCACCACATGGCAGGTGTCCTGGCACAGGAAGCACTCGATGCACTTGCGGAACTCCTGCGGGCGGTCCACGTCCTCCTGGAACATCCGGTACTCCCCGGGGCCCAGGTCCTCGGGCGGGACGAAGGCGGGGATCTCGCGGGCCTTGGTGTAGTTGAAGCCGACGTCGGTGACCAGGTCGCGGACGACGGGGAAGGCGCGCAGTGGGGTGACGGTGATCGTCTCCTCGCGGGTGAAGACCGACATCCGGGTCATGCACATCAGCCTCGGGCGTCCGTTGACCTCCGCCGAGCACGAGCCGCACTTGCCCGCCTTGCAGTTCCAGCGGACCGCCAGATCGGGCGCCTGGGTGGCCTGGAGGCGGTGGATGATGTCGAGCACCACCTCGCCCTCGTTGACCTCGACCGTGAAGTCCTGGAGACCGCCGCCCCCGGTGTCGCCGCGCCACACCTTGAAACGGGCCTGGTAGCCGCTCACTCGTACAGCTCCTCTTCGGCGAGGTACTTGACCAGCTCCTCCTTGTCGAACAGGGCGAGCAGGTCCGGGCGGATGGGTTCGGTGTTCTCCCGGGCGAGGTCGATCCGGCCGTGCGCCGAGCCGGTCCCGGCGGGGTCGTGCAGGGTGCAGACGAGGTTCACATTGCGCCAGCGGCGGTCCATCTCCGGGTGGTCCTCGCGGGTGTGGCCGCCGCGCGACTCGGTGCGCTCCAGCGCCGCACGGGCCACGCACTCGCTGACCAGCAGCATGTTCCGCAGGTCCAGCGCCAGGTGCCAGCCCGGGTTGAACTGGCGGTGCCCCTCGACCCCGGCCCGCCGGGCCCGTGCGCGCAGCTCGGCCAGCTTCTCCAGGGCGTGGGTCATCTCGCCCTCCCGGCGGATGATGCCCACCAGGTCGTTCATGGTCTGCTGGAGCTCCTGGTGGACGGTGTAGGGGTTCTCCGGGAGGTTCTTCGGGAGCTTCTCCGGGAGATCCCGGAGGTTCTCCGGGAGCTTCTCCAGAGGGTTCTCCGGGGGGCTGTCCGTGGCCGGTTCGCCGTCGGCCGCCTCCGCCTCCGCCTCCGTCGCCGAGAACGGGCGCAGCGCCTCCGTCTCCGCCAGCTCCACGGCGCTGTCCGGCACCCGGGGCCGTCCGTCCGTCCCGGCGGCGTACCCGGCCGCGTACTCGGCGGCGTGCCAGCCCGCGCGGCGGCCGAAGACCAGCAGGTCGGAGAGGGAGTTGCCGCCGAGCCGGTTGGAGCCGTGCATCCCGCCGGCCACCTCACCCGCCGCGAACAGCCCCGGCACCCCGCGCGCCGCCGCGGTGTCGGAGTCGACGGCGATACCGCCCATCACGTAGTGGCAGGTGGGGCCGACCTCCATCGCCTCGGCGGTGATGTCGACGTCCGCCAGCTCCTTGAACTGGTGGTACATCGACGGCAGCCGACGCCTGATCACCTCGGCGGACATCCGGGTGGAGACATCCAGGAACACCCCGCCGTGCGGGGAGCCCCGGCCCTCCTTGACCTCGGAGTTGATGGCGCGGGCGACCTCGTCGCGGGGGAGGAGTTCGGGCGGGCGCCGGTGGTGCTCGGGGTCGTCGTACCAGCGGTCGGCCTCGGACTCGGTCTCCGCGTACTTCTCCTTGAAGACATCCGGGATGTAGTCGAACATGAACCGCTGGCCCGCGGAGTTGCGCAGCACCCCGCCGTCGCCGCGCACCGACTCGGTGACCAGGATGCCCTTCACCGACGGCGGCCAGACCATGCCCGTCGGATGGAACTGCACGAACTCCATGTTCAGCAGCGGCGCCCCGGCCAGCAGCGCCAGCGCGTGGCCGTCGCCGGTGTACTCCCAGGAGTTCGAGGTCACCTTGAAGGACTTGCCGATGCCGCCGGTGGCGATCACCACCGCCGGGGCCCGCAGCACGAAGAAGCGGCCGGTCTCGCGGTCGTAGGCGAAGACCCCGGCGACCCGGCCGTCCTCGTCCTGGAGGACGCGGGTGACCGTGCACTCCTGGAAGACCTTCAGGCCCCACTCGTAGTCGCCGCTCTCGCGGTGGTCCTGCTGCTGGAGGGCGACGGTGCGCTGCTGGAGGGTGCGGATCAGCTCCAGGCCGGTGCGGTCGCCGACATGCGCGAGGCGCGGGTACTCGTGCCCGCCGAAGTTGCGCTGCGAGATCCGGCCGTCCTTCGTGCGGTCGAAGAGGGCGCCCCAGGTCTCCAGCTCCCACACCCGGTCCGGCGCCTCCTGGGCATGCAGCTCGGCCATCCGCCACTGGTTGAGGAACTTCCCGCCGCGCAGGGTGTCGCGGAAGTGGGTCTGCCAGGTGTCGTGCTCGTTGGCGTTGGCCATGGCGGCGGCGATCCCGCCCTCCGCCATCACCGTGTGCGCCTTGCCGAACAGGGACTTGCAGATCACGGCCGTACGGGCGCCCCGCTCGCGTGCCTCGATCGCCGCGCGCAGCCCGGCGCCACCGGCCCCGATCACGACGACGTCCCACTCCTGCCGGTCGACCACGGACATCAGAAGAACCTCGGATCGTCGAAGGCGCCTGAGGCGACCAGGTACACGTAGAAGTCGGCGAGGGCCACGCTCAGCAGCGAGGCCCAGGCGAGCTGCATATGGCGGGCGTTCAGCTTTCCGACCCACTGCCACATGCGGTAGCGCACCGGATGCCGGGAGAAGTGCTTGAGCTTGCCGCCCACGATGTGCCGGCAGGAGTGGCAGGACAGGGTGTACGCCCAGATCAGCACGATGTTGAGGAGGAACACCAGGGTGCCGAGGCCCATGTGGCCCCACGCGTAGTGCTCGTCGCGGAAGGTGAGGGCGGTGTCCCAGGTGAGGATGCAGGCGACCAGCAGCGCCGCGTAGAAGAAGTACCGGTGGATGTTCTGGAGGATCAGCGGGAAGCGGGTCTCACCGGTGTATTTGGAGTGTGGCTCGGCGACCGCGCAGGCGGGCGGGGACGCCCAGAAGCCCCGGTAGTACGCCTTGCGGTAGTAGTAGCAGGTCAGCCGGAAGCCGAGCGGGAAGATCAGGATCAGGATCGCCGGTGACAGGCCCCACCAGCTTCCGAAGATCTCCCAGTTGGGGCCGCCGCGCATGGGCTCGCAGTTCTCCGCCAGGCAGGGGGAGTAGAAGGGCGAGACATAGGGGGCGGCGTAGTAGTCGGCGTTGGCGAAGGCCCGCCAGGTCGAGTACGCGATGAAGGCCAGCAGTCCGGCGGCGGTGGCGGCCGGTGCCAGCCACCAGCGGTCGGTGCGCAGATGACGGGCGGCGATGGCGGCGCGGCCGGCACCGCGGACGCCGCCGGGGGGATGGGATCGGGTGGCGGGAGGTTCCGTACCAGTGACCAAGGGATGACTCCGGTCGATGACTCCGGTCGGGGTTCGGGGCCGCTCTCAGGGCGCACGCCGGTCGCGAGCGCCGAGGCCCTCGTCGTCCGTGTCCACCCACAGGCTGTTGTCGTAGGGGGTGTCGGGGATGGTGACCAGTTCCGGGCGTTTCGGCGCGGCCGGTGCCGCCGGGGCGGCGACCGCCTGGCGCAGCAGCGCGACGCTCTCGCGCAGATGCTCGCAGTCGGTGCGGACCCGGCGGACGTCGAGCCCGTCGCCCACCTGCTGCTCCAGACGCCGCACCGACCGGGTCAGGTCGTCGAGGCTTTTCTGGACCGACGTCAGTTCCTCGTGCACGGACATGACGTGACCTCATTTCCGTCGGCGTTCGGTGTCGGGCACGGCCCGGGGCCGGTGTGGACGGCGACGTTCATGCGCCTGCGAGTGTTGCGCGTCACACCGGCCGGTGGGAAGGGACGTGCACCGATTGGCCGAGGCGTACGGGTGCGCGGTCCCGGCGACGGCGGTCGCGACTGAGCCGCCCGGGTGACGTTCCCGCGCGTGGGCGCCGTGTCGCCGCCTGTTGCCCCGGCCTTTCCTCTTCAGTGGCCGTATATGGAGAAATCATCTGATCAACTCCATATAGGTAAATTTCCCGCCGATCATGATCATAACTCCCGCGGCTCCCCGGAGGTATGCAGCGATGTCCCACCCCGTCGGTCCGCGCGCGGTGCTGCGCTCGGTCGCCTTCCTCACCGCGGGTGCCCTCGCGGTGCCGCTTCTGAGCGCCTGCGGCTCGGACGACCCCGCCGGCAAGCCGTCGGCCGGGCAGGACATCGCCCCGGTCGCCCGCGACCAGGTCGCCGACGGCGGCACCCTGCGCTGGGCGGTGGACTCCGTCCCGGAGACCCTGAACGCCTTCCAGTCCGACGCCGACGCCACCACCGGCCGGGTCGCCCAGGCCGTGCTGCCGTCGATGTTCCGGCTGGACGCCAAGGGCCGGCCCGAGATGAACACCGACTTCCTGGAGTCGGCGAAGGTGGTCAAGACCGAGCCCCGCCAGGTGGTGCTGTACAAGCTCAACCAGCAGGCGGTGTGGAGCGACGGCCGGGAGATCGGCGCCGCCGACTTCGCCGCCCAGTGGCGGGCCCTGAACGGCAAGGACAGCGCCTACTGGACCGCCCGCAACGCCGGGTACGACCGGATCGAGCGGATCGAGCGGGGCAAGAACGACCTGGAGGTCAGGGTCACCTTCGCCCGCCCCTACGCCGACTGGCGCTCGCTCTTCTCGCCGCTGTACCCCAAGGAGGTCATGGGCACGCCGGACGCCTTCAACGACGGGGCGCGGCGCAAGCTCAAGGCGACGGCCGGGCCGTTCCAGGTCAAGAAGATCGACCGGGACGCCGACCAGATCACCCTGACCCGCAATCCGCGCTGGTGGGGCGAGCCCGCGAAGCTCTCCGAGATCGTGCTGCGCTCGGTTCCGCGCGAGCAGCGGATCACGGAGCTGACCGAGGGGCGGCTCGATCTGGCGGAGGTGGATCCGGCGGGGGCGCGCAAGGTGGGGCTGGCGGGCCCGGAGCGGGCGGACGGGTCCGGGGATCCGGCCCCGGACAAGGGCGGCGAGCAGGGTGCGGCGGGTGCGAAGGCCCCGGCCCGGCCGCTCACCGCACAGGAGAAGGCGCTGCGGGGCTATGAGATCCGCCGGTCCCTGGAGCCCGCGTACACCCAGCTCGCGCTGAACGGCTTCGACGGTCCGCTGGCCGACGAGCGGGTCCGGCGGGCGGTGGCCCGCGCACTGGACCGCAAGGCGCTGGCCAAGCTGGTCCTCAAGCCGCTGGGCCTGCCGGCCGAGCCGGTCGGCAGCCATCTCGCCCTCTCCGGCCAGGCCGCCTACGCCGACAACAGCGGCGCCCTCGGCGACCAGGACACCAAGGAGGCGCAGGCGCTCCTCGCGGACGCCGGGTGGGTGCCCGGCGGGGCGAAGGGCGGGACCAAGGACGGGAAGAAGGCGGCGGGGCCGGAGGACGAGTCCAAGGACGGCGAGGAGGAGTCGCCCGGCGGCGAGGACGGCACCTACATCGTCGGCGAGGACGGCAAGGCGGGCGACGACGAGGCCGGCCGGCCGGACACCCAGGACGCCGCGCATCCGGCGCAGGACGGCAAGCAGTACGCCGGGGAGGGGCTGAAGCAGGGCGGGGCGCCGGGGGCGTACGCGCCCAAGGGCACGGCGGCACCGGCCGAGGCGCCGAAGGGGCCGCTGGGCAAGGACGGCAAGCCGCTGAGGCTGCGGTTCGTGGTGCCGTCGGGGCAGGGGTCGGAGACGCTGCGGGCGGTCGCCGACCGGATCTCGAAGATGCTGGACGAGGTCGGGATCGGCACGGAGACGAAGAAGGTCTCGGACGAGAGCTACTTCAAGGACCACATCGCGTCCGGTGAGTACGATCTGGCGCTCTACTCGTGGCCGGCGTCGGCCTACCCCGCGACGGACGCCCGCCCGATCTACGCGAAGCCGGTCCCGGCGGCGGACGGGTCGCTGAACGTGGAGCAGAACTACACGCGGGTCGGCACGGATCAGGTCGACCAGCTCTTCGACCAGGCGATCTCCACGCTGGACGAGGGCGAGACCCGGGCGCTGCTCCGCAAGGCGGACGGGAGGATCTGGGCGGCGGCGGGGTCGATCCCGCTGTACCAGCGGCCCCAGCTCGTCGCCACGAAGACGTCGCTGGTGAACGCCGGGGCGTTCTCCTTCCAGACGCCGGTGTACGAGGACATGGGGTTCTTGAGGAAGGGCGCGAAGAAGGAGGGGTAGGGGGGTGGGGGGGGTAGGGGGAGGGCGGATCGGTGGGATGCCGGGTGCGTGCAGGACTGTGGCTGATCGCGCAGTTCCCCGCGCCCCTAAAATCAGGGCGCTGCCCCCACCCACCATCACATCCCCCCACCCCTGCCCGCCGCACCGAGCCGACCCGCTCGCGTGGTGCCCCAGCCCCGCTCCCGCCCGCGCGTACCGCCGGCTGGTCGGTGGCGCTCTCCGTGAACCGGGCTCCCCCGCTCCCGCCCGCGCGTACCGCCGGTCTGGCGGAGCTGCGGCCGGAGCGGCACGAGATCGCCCGCCCCCGCCTGGCCCCCGCGTGCCGCCACACGCTCGCCCCCGCCTCCCCCCCCGCCGCCGCCCCGCGCGTACCGCCGCAGCGCCCCCGTACCCCGCCCCATCCAGCCGCGGGCAGTCGTGCCGCTGGGGCGGCACGGGTGGGCGCGGCGGCACCCCGCTAACGCGGTGAGTGAAACCCCGCACCCCAGCCACGCCCACGCCCGGCACCGGCACCCGCGCCTGCACGCCCCGCACCCCGCACCCCAGCCACCCTCACGCCCCGCACCCCCAGCCCTCCCCCCCCCGCGGAGCACCCCCCACCTGCACAAACCCCCTCCCTGCACCCCAGAGGACCCCGCACCGTAGGATGGGGTGAGGCCGTGGCATGTCAAGCCCGGCATGGCCCGCGTGAACGAAACAGACGCAGGCCGTCCTCACACTCCGGGAGTACGCCGCACCATGGCTGTGACTGCAACGCGTCACGACATCCGCAACGTCGCCATCGTCGCCCACGTCGACCACGGCAAGACGACCATCGTCGACGGCATGCTCAAGCAGGCCGGTGCCTTCGCCGCCCATCAGCTTGAGCAGGTCGACGACCGGGTCATGGACTCGAACGACCTGGAGCGTGAGAAGGGCATCACGATCCTCGCCAAGAACACGGCGGTGAAGTACCACCCCAAGGACGGCGGCGACCCGATCACGATCAACATCATCGACACCCCCGGCCACGCCGACTTCGGCGGCGAGGTCGAGCGCGGTCTGTCGATGGTGGACGGCGTGGTGCTGCTGGTCGACGCCTCCGAGGGACCGCTGCCGCAGACCCGCTTCGTGCTGCGCAAGGCGCTCCAGCAGCGGCTGCCCGTGATCCTCTGCATCAACAAGACGGACCGCCCCGACTCGCGCATCGACGAGGTCGTCAACGAGACCTACGACCTCTTCCTCGACCTGGACGCCGACGAGGAGCAGATCGAGTTCCCGATCGTCTACGCCTGTGGCCGCGACGGCATCGCCTCGCTCACCAAGCCGGAGAACGGCACGGTCCCGGCGGACTCGGACAGCCTGGAGCCGTTCTTCTCCACGATCCTCCAGCACATCCCGGCCCCGGTCTACGACGAGGAGGCCCCGCTCCAGGCCCATGTCACCAACCTGGACGCGGACAACTTCCTCGGCCGGATCGCCCTGCTGCGGGTCGCCCAGGGCGAGCTGCGCAAGGGCCAGACGGTGGCCTGGATCAAGCGCGACGGCTCGATCTCCAACGTCCGGATCTCCGAGCTGATGATGACCGAGGCGCTCACCCGCAAGCCCGCCGAGAAGGCCGGCCCGGGTGACATCTGCGCGGTCGCCGGTATCACCGACATCATGATCGGCGAGACCCTCGCGGACCCCGAGAACCCGGTCCCGCTCCCGCTGATCACGGTGGACGAGCCCGCGATCTCGATGGTGATCGGCACCAACACCTCGCCGATGGTCGGGCGCGGCGCCACCGGCAAGGGCGCGGACAACAAGGCGGCCGTCAAGGACCGCAAGGTCACCGCCCGCCAGGTCAAGGACCGCCTCGACCGCGAGCTGATCGGCAATGTCTCGCTGCGCGTCCTGGAGACCGAGCGGCCGGACGCCTGGGAGGTGCAGGGCCGTGGTGAGCTGGCGCTCGCCATCCTGGTGGAGACCATGCGCCGGGAGGGCTACGAGCTGACGGTCGGCAAGCCCCAGGTGGTCACCAAGGACGTCGACGGCAAGACGTACGAGCCGGTCGAGCGGATGACCGTGGACGTCCCGGAGGAGCACATGGGCGCGGTCACGCAGCTCATGGGCGTCCGCAAGGGCCGGATGGACAACATGTCCAACCACGGCTCGGGCTGGGTCCGGATGGAGTTCGTGGTGCCCTCGCGGGGTCTGATCGGATTCCGGACGGAGTTCCTCACCCAGACCCGCGGCACCGGCATCGGGCACTCCATCCACGAGGGCTTCGAGCCCTGGTTCGGCCCGCTCCAGACCCGCAACAACGGCTCCCTGGTCGCCGACCGCTCCGGCGCGGTCACCGCCTTCGCGATGACGAACCTCCAGGAGCGCGGCGTCCTCTTCGTGGAGCCGGGCACCGAGGTGTACGAGGGCATGATCGTCGGCGAGAACTCCCGCGCCGACGACATGGACGTGAACATCACCAAGGAGAAGAAGCTCACGAACATGCGGTCGTCCACGGCCGATGTGACGGAGTCGATCGTGCCCCCGCGCAAGCTGTCGCTGGAGCAGTCGCTGGAGTTCTGCCGGGACGACGAGTGCGTCGAGGTGACCCCGGAGGCGGTTCGCATTCGCAAGGTGAACCTGGACGCCCGTGAGCGGGCCCGCGCGGCGAGCCGCGCCAAGCACGGCTGATCCGGGCCCACCCGACGGCCGGCCAACCCGCGACCAACCCGAGCCCCGGGAGGCGTGCACGGCCCCTCAGGGGCCCTGTACCTCGCTTCCCGGGCCCCTCTACCTAGCCTCCCGGGCCGCTCTACCCCGCATCCCGGGCCCCGGTACGCCTCACCGGCACCCCGCAGCGCCCTTCGCGGGCCGCGCAGCCCGGCTCTCCGCTCCGGAGGGCCGGGTTCTTCGGCGTTCCCGCCCGCGGGCGGGCCGGGAACCCGTACGCTCGCTGCGGGGCCCCGGTGAGTGTGGCGAAGGCCACTTCAAGGGTCGAACGCAGCCCCCGATCGAGGGCGTTCCGGATCACCCGAGGCAACCCTTAAAGCACTGTTCGGATATCGGTGAGCGAGCGATCAAGTTTCGGACATGTAAACCAGAAAATCGTCCCGGAATGTCCATTTCGCCGGTTTGTCGTCTCACATGTCAAGCGCGCGCAGGTGTCGATCCTCGCAATTTTTGCTCAAAATATGCACGGTAGGGAGATCCCTATGCCTTCCGCCCTTGACGCGCGTTGATGCACTTGGCGAAAGTTCCCCCAAACCACAGAACCTGCCGGTATCTGTGCTGCGCTGAACTCTCTCCAACCCCCCGGGGGAAGAACACACATGACCAGTCCAACCAAGGCCGAGGGCTCGGGGTCCGCGGTCGCCTTGGACCCTGAGCTGGACGCGACCTCCGCGGTCGCCAAGGGCGAGCCCAAGCTGGAGGGCCGTTCCCCCGGGCAGCTAATGTGGCAGCGCTTCAGGCGTGACCGTACCGGGATGATCTGCGCCGGTGTAGTGATTTTTTACTTCGTCGTCGCCCTGCTGGCTCCCGTACTGACCGGAATCAGCGGTACCAACCCGTACACCCTGTACGGCCAGGACCCCACCTACGCCGACAAGCCCGTGCTGGACAGCTTCGGTCTGCCGCTCGGCTACTTCGGCGGTGTCTCCGCCGACCACTGGTTCGGCGTCGAGCCGCAGTACGGCCGTGACCTCTTCGCGATGCTGGTCTACGGCATGCGGACCTCGCTGTTCATGGCGCTGGGTGTGACCACCCTGCTGATGGTCACCGGTATCGCCATCGGTCTGATCGGCGGCTACTTCGGCGGCCGTACCGACTACTGGATCGGCCGGGTGACCGACTTCTTCCTGTCGTTCCCGCAGCAGCTCTTCTTCATCGCCTTCATGCCGGTCGTGACCGCGTTCTTCGTGGACCCGCGGGAGGAGACGCCCACCTACTTCCGGGCGCTCGCCATCCTGATCGTGCTGTGGCTGCTGGGCTGGATGGGCATGGCCCGGCTGGTCCGCTCGACGGTGCTGTCGCTGCGCGAGCGCGAGTTCGTGGAGGCCGCCAAGGTCTCCGGCGCCTCGCCCTGGCGGATCGTCCGCAAGGAGATCCTGCCGAACGTCGTCTCGCCGATCCTGGTCCAGTTCACCTACCAGCTCCCGAGCACGATCCTGACCATCGCCTTCCTGTCCTTCGCCGGTGTGGGCTTCATCGAGCCGACCCCGGACTGGGGGCGGCTGTTCGCGGCCGGCGCGCAGTACGCGGAGCAGAACCCGGCCTTCATGTTCTTCCCCGGTGTGGCACTGGTGATCTTCATCCTGTGCTTCAACCTCCTCGGGGACTCCGTACGGGATGCCTTCGACCCCAAGTCCGGGCGGTGAAGCGTCCATTGGTGGGGGGTGACTGCCGCCCCCGCGTCGGCCTGCCAGCCGCGTCAGGCAGTACTCATGGATAACAACCGACAGGTAGGTGCATTCACCGCTATGAAGACGTTCACTTCGCGCAGAGCACGCCGCGCCATAGTCGTCGCGATCGCGGCCGGCTCGCTCGCGCTCACGGGCTGCTCGGAGAACACCGGCTCCGACGGCGCCGAGTCCGACCAGAACCAGGACGACGCGGCGGCGCAGTCGGCGGCGGTCACCTACGCGGACGCCGCCGCCTCCACCGGCCCGGCCGAAGAGGTCCCCGGCGCCAAGCCCGGCGGCACGGTCATCGCCTACCAGGAGGCGGGCCTGTCCCACCTGGACCCGGGCCAGATCTACGTCTCGGACGCCGGCCAGGTCGCCAACCTGCTCTTCCGCGGTCTGACCAACTTCGAGGAGGACGGCAAGGGCGGCGTCTCGGTCGTCGGCGACCTCGCCACCGACTCGGGTCAGATGTCGGACGGCGGCAAGACCTGGACCTTCACCCTGAAGGACGGGATCAAGGACCAGAACGGCACGGCGATCACCTCCGCCGACGTCCGCCACACCATCGAGCGCACCTACGCCGAGTTCATCTTCGACGGCCCGAACTACGTCCAGACGTGGCTGAGCGGCGCCGAGTACAAGAAGACGCTGCCCGACGGCGGCTACGGCGACAAGCACCTGCCGGACACCGTCCTGGAGACCCCGGACGACAAGACGATCGTCTTCCACTTCGACAAGGCGCGCACGGACCTGCCGCAGACGCTGGCCATGCCGGGCTACGCGATCGTCCCCGAGGCGACCGACACCAAGGAGCAGTACGACAAGGCCCCGGTCGCCACCGGCCCGTACAAGATCTCCGAGTACAAGGTCGGCAAGTCCCTCAAGCTGGTCAAGAACGACCAGTGGGACCCGAACTCCGACTCCGTGCGCCACCAGTACGTGGACGGCTGGGACTTCCAGTTCGGTGTCACCGAGTCGACCCAGACCAAGCGTCTGATCGCCGACCAGGGCGACGCCAAGAACGCCATCCAGTTCACCGGCAGCGTCGAGTCCACCCAGATCCAGGACGTCGTCGGCGACGCCGAGGTCAACAAGCGCACGATCCAGGGCTACCAGCCCTACGTCCAGGTGCTGAACTTCAACCTGGACCGGGTCAAGAACAAGGCCGTCCGGGACGCCATCACCCACGCGGTGAACTCCAACTCGCTCATCGCGGGTGAGGGCGGCGCCTACGGTGGCGAGGTCGCCCCGAACCTGTTCGCCCCGACCCTGCCGGGCTTCGAGGCCAAGTACGACCCCTACGGCCGCCTGACCGCCCCGCAGGGCGACATCGAGAAGGCCAAGGAGCTGCTCGCGGACGTTCCGGCCGCCGAGAAGAAGCTGGTCTTCGCCTACGCCAACAGCGAGGCCGGCCAGAAGCGCAAGGTCGCCATCGAGGACGCGCTGACCAAGATCGGCATCGAGGTGGTCGCGAAGGAGATCGACGCGGCCAGCTACTACGAGCAGATCGGCAAGCTCGACAACCCGTACGACATCTACATCTCCGGCTGGGGCCAGGACTGGCCGTCGCCCGCCACGGTCGTCACCCCGGTCTACGACGGTTCGCTGATCTCCGACGGTTCGCCGAACTACTCGCACATCAACGACCCCAAGGTCCAGGAGCTGATCAACAAGGCCCTGACCCAGGAGCCGACCGAGGCGTCCAAGACCTGGCAGGAGGCGCACCACTACATCCTCGAAGAGGTCAACCCGGCCGCGCCGCTCTGGTACACCAAGCAGTTCCAGCTCTACGGCTCGAACATCGGCGGTGCCCGCTACAGCACCGAGTCCAGCTACATCGACGTGACCCGGCTGTTCCTGAAGTCGTAGCTCTCTACGGCTGATCGCGGGAGTGCGCACCAGGCGGAGCGCACTCCCGCGGTTCCGCGCAAACCTCCCACCGTCTCCGCAGAGAGCAGCCTCCCCGCCATGCTTCAGTTCATCATCCGGCGTCTGGTCGGTGCCGTCGTCACCCTGTTCCTGATCGGGGCAGCGACCTTCTTCCTGTTCGTCGCCGCGCCGTCCGACTACGCCTCCCTGGCCTGTGGCAAGGACTGCTCACCGGAGCGACTGGACCAGATCAGAACCGCCCTCGGTCTGAATCTTCCGATCACCACGCAGTTCTGGGACTTCATGTCCGGCGTCGTCGTCGGCCGTGACTTCCCGACCGGCCACTGTTCCGCGCCCTGCCTCGGACAGTCCTTCTACTCCGGCGACATGGTCTGGGACACGATCATGGACCGCTTCCCGCTGACCCTGTCGCTGACCCTCGGCGCCATCGTGGTCTTCCTCACCGTCGGCATCGGGGCCGGCATGCTGGCCGCCTACCGGCGCGGCACCCTGGTCGACAAGATCGCCACCGGCTCGTCCATGGTGCTCAGCTCGTTCCAGATCTACTTCCTCGGCCCGATCGTGCTGCTGATCTTCGTCTACAGCACCGGCTGGGTGGAGGACCCCAAGTACGTCCCGTTCACGGACGACCCCTTCGGCTGGCTGGCCGGACTGTGGATCCCGATGATCGTGATGGCCACCATCTTCACCGCGCAGTACACCCGTATGGCCCGCGCCTCGCTCATCGAGCAGCTCTCCGAGGAGCATGTGCGCACCGCACGGGCCAAGGGCATGCCCAAGCGCTATGTGTTCTTCCGCTACGCCTGGCGCGGCTCGCTCATCCCCATCGTCACGGTCCTCGGTATCGACATCAGCGCCCTGCTCGGCGGCGGTGTGGTCACCGAGATCACCTTCTCGCTCCAGGGCATCGGCCGCCTCGCGGTCGACGGCGCGACCACCAAGGACCTCCCGCTGACGATGGGCGTCATGCTGTTCGGCGCCTTCTTCATCCTGCTTCTGAACATCCTCGTCGACATCGTGTACGCCTGGATCGACCCGCGCGTCCGGCTCTCCTAGGAAGAACCCCACCACCGTGACCACACTGACCAAGACCGAGGACGCCCCGGCCCCGACCGGGCCCGAGAGCTTCCTCTCGGTCCGTGACCTGCGGGTGCAGTTCTCCACCGAGGACGGCATCGTCAAGGCCGTCGACGGACTGTCCTTCGACGTCGAGCGCGGCAAGACCCTCGGCATCGTCGGCGAGTCCGGTTCCGGCAAGTCCGTCACCAACCTGACCGTCCTGGGTCTGCACAACCCCCAGTCCACCACCGTCGACGGGGAGATCGTCCTCGACGGCAAGGAACTGGTCACCGCCACCGAGAAGGAGCTGGAGAAGCTCCGCGGCAACAAGATGGCGATGATCTTCCAGGACCCGCTGACCGCGCTGTCGCCGTACTACACGGTGGGCCGCCAGCTCTCCGAGCCGTTCATGAAGCACACCGGCGCCTCCAAGAAGGAGGCCAAGGTCCGGGCCGTGCAGATGCTGGAGAAGGTCGGCATCCCGCAGCCCAAGGTGCGCTTCGACGACTACCCCCACCAGTTCTCCGGCGGTATGCGCCAGCGCGCGATGATCGCCATGGCCCTGATGTGCGACCCCGATCTGCTGATCGCGGACGAGCCGACCACCGCGCTCGACGTGACCGTGCAGGCGCAGATCCTGGATCTGCTCAAGGATCTCCAGCAGGAGTTCGGCTCCGCGATCATCTTCATCACCCATGACCTCGGCGTGATCTCCAACATGGCCGACGATCTGCTGGTGATGTACGCGGGCCGGGCCGTGGAGCGCGGCAGCGTCAAGGAGGTGCTGCGCACGCCCAAGCACCCGTACACCTGGGGCCTGCTCAGCTCGATGCCCCGGCTGGACGGCGACATCCACGCCGATCTGACGCCGATCCCCGGCTCGCCGCCCTCGCTGCTCAACCCGCCGTCGGGCTGCCCCTTCCACCCGCGCTGCGCCTACCCGGAGAAGATCGCGGGCGGACTGTGCACCACCACCCGCCCGGCGCTGGGCGAGGGCCGCGCTTCCGCCTGCCACCTCACGGCGGAGCAGAAGCAGACCATCTTCATCGACGAGATCCAGCCCCGGCTGCGCTAGGGAGATTCGACATCATGAGCGAGAACCTCACGCTCCCCGCACAGCAGGGCGCCACCGACACCGTCCCGGAGACCCTCCTGGAGGTCAAGGGGCTGACCAAGCACTTCCCCATCTACGGCGGCTTCCCGATCAAACGCAGGGTCGGCGCGGTCCAGGCGGTGGACGGTGTCGACCTGACCGTCGGGGTCGCCGAGAGCGTCGGCCTGGTGGGCGAGTCGGGCTGCGGCAAGTCCACCACGGGCCGGCTGATCACCCGGCTCCTGGAGCCGACCGGCGGCACGATCAGCTACGCGGGGCAGGACATCACCAGCGCCTCGCGCCGTGAGCTGGCCCCGGTCCGCTCCGAGATCCAGATGATCTTCCAGGACCCGTACTCCTCGCTGAACCCGCGTCAGACCGTCGGCACGATCATCAAGTCGCCGATGGAGGTCAACGGGATCAACCCGCCCGGCGGCCGGGAGAAGCACGTCCGGGAGCTGCTGGAGCTGGTCGGTCTCAACCCCGAGCACTACAACCGCTTCCCGCACGAGTTCTCCGGCGGTCAGCGCCAGCGCATCGGGGTGGCCCGCGCGCTGTCCCTGAACCCCAAGCTGATCGTGGCCGACGAGCCGGTCTCCGCGCTGGACGTCTCCATCCAGGCCCAGGTGGTGAACCTCCTCCAGAAGGTCCAGGAGGAGATGGGCATCGCGTTCGTCTTCATCGCCCACGACCTGGCGATCGTGCGGCACTTCTCGCAGCGCGTGGCCGTGATGTACCTCGGCAAGGTGGTCGAGGTCGGCGACCGGGACTCGATCTACAACCGGCCCCGCCACCCCTACACCCACGCCCTGCTGTCCGCCGTCCCCGAGGTGGAGATGACGGACGAGGACGAGCCGCGCGAGCGGATCCGGCTCGCCGGTGACGTCCCCTCGCCGATCCATCCACCGTCCGGCTGCCGCTTCCGCACCCGCTGCTGGAAGGCGCAGGACAAGTGCGCCACGGAGGAGCCCCCGCTGCTCCAGCTCTCCGGCAACCGCGACGGCCACCTCACGGCCTGCCACTTCCCGGAGGACCCGACCACCGAGGCCCGCGAGCACGACGTGGTGATGGACCCGGCGCTGAAGGCGCTGGAGGACGCGGCGCAGGCGGCGGACGCGGCGGAGGCGCCGAAGAAGCTCTGAGCCGACACCGGCTCTCAGCCGGCCCGCCGCCTCGCACGACAGATACCTGTGGCCCGCCCGGACGACCGGACGCGGGCCACAGGCGTTCCGCGTCCCGGGGCTCGGGGAGCCGCCCGCCCGCCAAGGGCCTCCGCCGAGGAGCCCCGGCCCGGCCGCCGGGTGGGCCCTTCGCGCACGCCCCCCGCCCAGAACCCCTCCGCCCCCTGGCCGCCCACCACACGGATGGCTCGGGATAACTGCGCATTATGTCGGATATGCCGGAATATGATCCGGTAACAGCCCAGCGTCTCCGGCGCTGGATCCGGCGTACTGACGAGGAGGCACCCCATGCGTGGGGCGAGGCACGCCCAGTGGGTCGCGGGGGCCGCCGCCGCCGCTCTCGTGGCGACGGCATGCGGGGGCGGCGGGAGCGGCGGCGGGGACAGCGGTGCGGTGCTCAGCGCCTCCTGGGGCGACCCGGCGAACCCGCTGGAGCCGGCCAACACCAATGAGGTGCAGGGCGGCAAGGTGCTCGACATGATCTTCCGGGGTCTGAAGCGCTACGACCCGGACACCGGCGAGGCCAAGAACATGCTCGCCGAGAGCATCGACACCACCGACTCCCAGAACTTCACCATCACCGTCAAGGACGGCTGGACCTTCAGCAATGGCGAGGCGGTCACCGCCAAGTCCTTCGTCGACGCCTGGAACTACGGCGCGAGCCTGAAGAACAACCAGCGCAACGCCTACTTCTTCGGCTACATCGAGGGCTACGACCAGGTCCACCCCGAGAACGGCGCCCAGCGCGCCGACACCCTCTCCGGGCTCAAGGTCACCGGCGACCGCACCTTCACCGTCAAGCTCGGCCAGAAGTTCTCCACCTTCCCCGACACCCTCGGCTACGCCGCCTACGCCCCGCTGCCCCAGGCGTTCTTCGACGACCACGCCGCCTGGCTGAGCAAGCCGGTCGGCAACGGCCCCTACACCGTCGACTCGTACACCAAGGGCTCCCAGATGTCGCTGCGCGCCTGGGACGGCTACCCCGGGGACGACAAGGCCGTGAACGGCGGCGTCGACCTCAGGGTCTACACCGACAACAACACCGCCTACACCGACCTGATGGCCGGCAACCTCGACCTCGTCGACGACGTCCCGGCCGCCCAGCTCAAGAACGTCAAGAGCGACCTCGGCGACCGCTACCTGAACACCCCGGCCGGCATCATCCAGACCCTGGCCTTCCCGTACTACGACAGTGCTTGGAACACACCCAAGTCCGATCTGGTCCGCAAGGGCCTGTCCCGGGCCATCGACCGCGACCAGATCACCCGGACGATCTTCCAGCAGACCCGCACCCCCGCCACCGACTGGACCTCCCCCGTCCTCGGTGCCGACGGCGGCTACCGGTCGGGGCTGTGCGGCGAGTGGTGCCAGTACGACGCCGCCGAGGCCAAGAAGCTGATCGAGCAGGGCGGCGGTCTGCCCGGCGGCCGGGTGACCATCACCTACAACGCCGACACCGGCTCCCACAAGCAGTGGGTCGACGCCGTCTGCAACTCCATCAACAACGCGCTGGGCAACGACCGGGCCTGTGTCGCGAACCCGGTCGGCACCTTCGCCGACTTCCGCAACCAGATCACCCAGCGCAAGATGAGCGGCCCCTTCCGGGCGGGCTGGCAGATGGACTACCCGCTGATCCAGAACTTCCTCCAGCCGCTCTACTACACCAACGCTTCCTCCAATGACGGCAAGTGGTCCAACAAGCAGTTCGACAGCCTGGTCGACCGGGCCAACGCCGAGTCGGACAGCGCCACCGCGATCGGGCTGTTCCAGCAGGCCGAGGGCGTGGTCCGGGACAACATGGCGGCCATCCCGCTCTGGTACCAGAACGGCAGCGCCGGTTACTCCGAGCGGCTGTCCGAGGTGAAGCTCAATCCGTTCAGCGTCCCGGTCTACGACCAGATCAAGGTGAGCTGACCCGGCATGGGACGGTATGTCGTCCGGCGTCTGCTCCAGATGATCCCGGTCTTCATCGGGGCGACGCTGCTCATCTTCCTGATGGTCAATGTGATGGGCGACCCCATCGCTGGGCTCTGCGGCGACCGGCAGTGCGACCCGGCGACGGCCGCCCAGCTCCGCAAGGAGTTCGGCCTCGACAAGCCCGTCTGGCAGCAATACCTGACCTACATGGGCAATGTCTTCACCGGTGATTTCGGCACCGCCTTCAACGGCCAGCCGGTCACCGAGCTGATGGCCTCCGCCTTCCCCGTCACCATCCGGCTCACCCTGGTCGCGATCTTCTTCGAGATCGTCATCGGCATCACCCTCGGAGTGATCACCGGCCTCAAGCGGGGCCGCCCCGTCGACACCGGCGTGCTGCTGCTCACCCTCGTGGTGATCTCGGTCCCCACCTTTGTCACCGGGCTGCTGCTGCAACTGCTCCTCGGCGTCGAATGGGGCTGGATCCGCCCCTCGGTCTCCCCGGAGGCCCCCTTCGACGAGCTGATCGTGCCCGGCCTGGTCCTCGCCTCCGTCTCCCTCGCCTATGTCACCCGCCTCACCCGCACCTCCATCGCCGAGAACCGCCGCTCCGACTATGTCCGCACCGCCGTCGCCAAGGGCCTGCCCCGCCACCGGGTCGTCACCCGGCATCTGCTGCGCAACTCCCTCATCCCGGTCGTCACCTTCATCGGCACCGACATCGGCGCCCTGATGGGCGGCGCCATCGTCACCGAGCGGATCTTCAACATCCACGGCGTCGGCTACCAGCTCTACCAGGGCATCCTGCGCCAGAACACCCAGACCGTCGTCGGCTTCGTGACCGTCCTCGTCCTGGTCTTCCTGGTCGCCAACCTCCTGGTCGACCTGCTGTACGCCGTACTCGACCCGAGGATCCGCTATGCCTGAGCCCCAGCCGCCCCGCCCCCCGGGCGCCGGCCGCACCCCCGTGAACGGGGCCATCGCGGCGACCGGCATGGGCGGCGCGATGGACCTGGCCACCAGCGAGGGCGAGACCCTCGAGGCGCCGCCCGGCGGGGGACCCGGACCGCAGGAGCGGGCCCGCAGCCTCTGGTCCGACGCCTGGCACGACCTGCGCCGCAACCCTGTCTTCCTCCTCTCCGGCCTGGTGATCCTCTTCCTGGTCGTCATCTCCCTGTGGCCCGGGCTGATCGCCTCCGGCAACCCCCTCCAGTGCAACCTGGCCAAGGCCCAGGAGGGCTCCCAGCCCGGCCACCCCTTCGGCTTCGACGGCCAGGGCTGCGACGTCTACACCCGGACCGTCTACGGGGCCCGCACCTCCGTCGCCGTCGGGGTCCTCGCCACCCTCGGGGTCGCGCTGCTCGGCGCGGTGCTGGGCGGGCTCGCCGGGTTCTTCGGCGGGGGCTCGGACGCGGTGCTGTCCCGGCTCACCGACATCTTCTTCGCCATCCCCGTCGTCCTCGGCGGTCTGGTGCTGCTCTCCGTCGTCACCAGCAACACCATCTGGCCCGTCATCGGCTTCATGGTGCTGCTCGGCTGGCCGCAGATCTCCCGGATCGCCCGCGGCGCGGTCATCACCGCCAAGCAGAACGACTACGTCCAGGCCGCCCGCGCCCTCGGCGCCTCCAACTCCCGCCTCCTGCTGCGGCACATCGCGCCCAACGCCGTCGCCCCGGTGATCGTCGTCGCCACCATCGCGCTCGGCACCTACATCGCCCTGGAGGCCACCCTGTCCTACCTCGGCGTCGGACTGAAGCCGCCCACCGTCTCCTGGGGCATCGACATCTCCGCGGCCTCGCCCTACATCCGCAACGCCCCGCACGCCCTGCTCTGGCCCTCCGGCGCCCTCGCCCTGACCGTCCTGGCGTTCATCATGCTCGGCGACGCGGTGCGCGACGCCCTCGACCCGAAGCTGAGGTGAGCCCCCGTGCTGCTCGAAGTACGCGATCTGCACGTGGAGTTCCGGACCCGGGACGGCATCGCCAAGGCCGTCAACGGCGTCAGCTACGCCGTCGACGAGGGCGAGACCCTGGCCGTGCTCGGCGAGTCCGGCTCCGGCAAGTCGGTCACCGCGCAGGCCGTGATGGGCATCCTCGACACCCCGCCCGGCCGGATCACCGGCGGCGAGATCCTCTTCCGGGGCCGCGACCTCCTCAAACTCAAGGAGGACCAGCGGCGCAGGGTCCGCGGCGCCGAGATGGCGATGATCTTCCAGGACGCCCTGTCCGCCCTCAACCCGGTGCTCACCGTCGGCGACCAGCTCAGCGAGATGTTCATCGTCCACCGGGGCATGTCGAAGAAGGACGCGCGGAAAAGAGCCGTCGAGCTGATGGACCGGGTGCGGATCCCCGCCGCCGCGGAGCGGGTCCGGCAGTACCCCCACCAGTTCTCCGGCGGTATGCGCCAGCGGATCATGATCGCCATGGCGCTCGCCCTGGAACCCGCCCTGATCATCGCCGACGAGCCCACCACCGCCCTCGACGTCACCGTCCAGGCCCAGGTCATGGAACTCCTCGCCGACCTCCAGCGCGAACTGCGGATGGGCCTCATCCTCATCACCCACGACCTCGGCGTGGTCGCCGACGTCGCCGACCGCATCGCGGTGATGTACGCCGGGCGGATCGTCGAACAGGCCCCCGTCCACGACCTCTACAAGGCCCCCGCCCACCCCTACACCCGCGGCCTCCTGGACTCCATCCCCCGCCTGGACCAGAAGGGCCAGGAGCTGTACGCCATCAAGGGCCTGCCGCCGAACCTCCTGGCCATCCCGCCCGGCTGCGCCTTCCACCCCCGCTGCCCGCTCGCCCAGGACATCTGCCGCACCGACCCGCCCCCGCTGTACGAGGTCTCCGCCCACCGGACGAGCGCCTGCCACTTCTGGAGGGAGTGCCTCGATGACCCAGGCCGCTGAACCGCTGCCCGTACCGGCGCCCGCGCCCGCCCCCGAACCCGTCCTAGAGGTCACCGGCCTGGTCAAGCACTACCCGCTGACCACCGGCATCCTCTTCAAGAAGCAGGTCGGCGCGGTCAAGGCGGTCGACGGCGTCGACTTCACCCTGGCCCGCGGCGAGACCCTCGGCATCGTCGGCGAGTCCGGCTGCGGCAAGTCCACCGTCGCCCGGATGCTCGTCCACCTGGAACGCCCCACCGCCGGCACCATCACGTACAAGGGCGAGGACATCACCCGCCTGTCCGGCCGCGCCCTGAAGGCCGTCCGCCGCAACATCCAGATGGTCTTCCAGGACCCCTACACCTCCCTCAACCCCCGGATGACGGTCGGCGACATCATCGGCGAGCCCTTCGACATCCACCCCGAGGCCGCCCCCAAGGGCGACCGCCGCCGCCGGGTCCGCGAACTCCTGGACGTCGTCGGCCTCAACCCGGAGTACCTCAACCGCTACCCCCACCAGTTCTCCGGCGGCCAGCGCCAGCGCATCGGCATCGCCCGGGGCCTCGCCCTGCGCCCCGAGATCATCGTCGCCGACGAACCCGTCTCCGCCCTGGACGTCTCCGTCCAGGCCCAGGTCGTCAACCTGCTGGAACGCCTCCAGGCCGAGTTCGACCTCTCCTATCTCTTCATCGCCCACGACCTGTCGATCGTCCGGCACATCTCCGACCGGGTCGCGGTGATGTACCTGGGCCGGATCGTGGAGACCGGCCGGGACGCCGAGATCTACGACCACCCCACCCACCCGTACACCCAGGCCCTGCTCTCCGCCGTGCCCGTGCCCGATCCGGGGGCCCGGGAGCACCGGGAGCGGATCATCCTCTCGGGTGACGTGCCCTCGCCGACCGCCGTCCCCTCCGGGTGCCGCTTCCGCACCCGCTGCTGGAAGGCCCGCCCGCGCTGCGCCGAGGAGGACCCGATCCTCGCGATCCCGCCGCACTTCCGCTCGCTCACCGGGCCCACCGCCCACGACTCGGCGTGCCATTTCGCCGAGGAGAAGCGGGTCGTCCCGCCCGAGAACCCCACCGGCCCGGCGGACCCGGGAACGCGATAGCGGAATCGCAGTAACAAACAAGCAACTCCCCGGACCCGCCTCCGATATACGGACGCGCGAAGCTGAGGAACGTACGGCCGTGCGGGTGCCGTGAACGGGCCGGGGTGAGCCATGTCACCCCGGCCCGTTTTTTTGCGCCTAAACCGGCGCCGCTCTCGCGGACGTGGTCGGCGCATCGTCGTGGTTCCTCAATTGATGGTTGCGGTGCTCTCGTGAAGAAGCCTTGCCGACAGGGCGGATCACGGCAGATCGAGGGCCCGCCGGAGGAAGTCGACCTGGAGCAGCAGCAGATTCTCGGCGACCCGCTCCTGCGGGGTCATATGGGTGACCCCCGACAGCGGCAGCACCTCGTGCGGGCGACCGGCCGCCAGCAGCGCCGAGGACAGCCGCAGCGCGTGGGCGACCACCACATTGTCGTCAGCGAGCCCGTGCACGATCATCAGCGGGCGGTGCGGCCCGGCAGCGGCGGCCGACAGCCCCTCGTCGGTGATCAGCGAGCTGTGCGCGTACGCCGCCGGGGCGGTGGCCGGGTCGCCGAGATAGCGCTCGGTGTAATGGGTGTCGTAGAGCCGCCAGTCCGTCACCGGGGCACCGGCGACGGCCGCGTGGAAGACATCCGGGCGGCGCAGAACAGCCAGAGCGGCCAGATATCCCCCGTAGGACCAGCCACGAATGGCCACCCGGCCGAGATCGAGCGGATGAGTCTTCGCCAAATCCTGGAGCGCCTCGATCTGATCGTCCAGGGTCAGGGTGAAGTCCCCCTGGATCGCCTTCTCCCAGGCCGGGGAGCGCCCCGGGGTGCCCCGCCCGTCCGCCACGACCACGGCGAACCCCTGGTCGGCGAACCACTGCGAGGTGAGATGGGCGTGGTGCGCGGCGCTCACCCGCGCCCCGTGCGGACCCCCGTACGGATCGAGCAGCACCGGCAGGGGACGGTCACCGGGGTAGTCCTGTGGCATAAGCACGGCGCACGGGATCCGCCGTGCGCCCCCCTCGACCAACGTCACGCGGGGGGAGAAACCGGGAGTTTCCGCATACGACCGGATCACCGTCACGGGGCTGCCGTCACGCAGGACCCGCGCCACCGTCCCCGGCCGCTCCAGAGTCGCCGACAGCAGGACCGTCACCCCGCCCCGCCGCACCGCCGCGTGCACCCCGGGCTCCTCGGAGACCCGCGCCACGCCGAGTTCGTTCACCCGGTAGACATGCGTCTCACCGACCTCCGGCGACCCCGCCTCCTCACCCGCCGACGCCGTGACCAGCACATCCGAGGCCCCGACATCCAGCACCGCCCGCACCTGCAACTGCGGCCCGGTCAACGGGCGTTCACCCACCGCGAGGACCCGGGCGCCGCCCTCGTCGGCGATCCGCACCAACTGCCCGGACGGCGACCAGCAGGGCACCCCGCCGAAAAGATCAAGCCAAATCGGATCCTCGTCGGCATGCACCATCCGGGTCGCCCCGGTGTCCGGATCCACCGCCAGATAGAGCTGGCTGCGCTGATCGCGCGCCTGCACCAGAATCAGCGGCGCCCCCGCGTCCGACCAGTGCACACGCGCCAGATACGGGTACCGCACCCGGTCCCAGGCCACCTCGGTACGGGCCCCGCCGAGGTCCGTCACGAACAGCCGCACCAGCGCGTTCGGCGTCCCCGCCGCCGGATACGGGACGTGTTGTGGATCACGTTCCGGCTGCGCGGGATCAGCGATCCACCAGCGCCGCACCGGCGTGTCGTCCACCCGCGCCACCAGCAGCCGGTCCGAGTCCGGCGCCCACCAGAATCCACGCGTACGGTCCATTTCCTCCGCCGCGACGAACTCCGCGAGCCCATAGGACACTTCCGGCGTGTCGGGCTCCGCGAGCGCCCGGTCACCCGCCCCCTCGGCCCCCACGACCCGCAGCGCACCGCCCGCCACATAGGCGATCCACCGCCCGTCCGGCGAGGGCCGCGGATCGATCACCGGACCGGGAACCCGCAGCTCGCGGCCGGTCCCGGCGCGCAGCTCGGCCGTGAACAGCCGCCCCGACAGGGCGAACGCGGCCAGCTCCACCGCCGCGTCCGTGGCATAGCCGACGATCCCCGCGCCGCCCTCCCGGCTGCGCTCCCGGCGGGCCCGCTCCTCGGGCGACAGCCGCTCCCCGGCGCCGCCCAGCAGCGCCCCGGGATCGGCCGCCACCCGCTCCCCGCCGTCCGGCAGATCGAGCACCCAGAGGGCACCCGCGCGATCCTGGCCGGATCGCGCGCGCAGAAACGCGACACGCGAGCCGTCCGGAGCGACGGAGAAGGAACGCGGCGCGCCGAGCGTGAATCGCTGGGTGCGGGCGTGCCGGCGGGGGAAGGACTCGGGCTCGGTCGTCATGCCACGACGATATTGGCCATGCGCCCCCTTGTGCGGCCGTGCGCCGACAGATGCGCGCGCACGGATAGTTATGATCACTAGCGCTGTGTGGGTATGAACCTGCTGGCTCCTGCATGGATTTACGCGTCTGTATGCATTGACCGGTCTGTATGGATGGGCAAGTCCGCCCGCTCTGCTTGGAGGTGAACCGCCATGGCACTCTCGATCTCGGCGGTGGTGCTGCTGGCGATCATCGTCTTCCTGCTGATCAAGAAGTCCGGGCTCAAAGCGGGACACGCGGTGGTCTGTATGTTGCTGGGGTTCTATCTCTCGTCCTCGACGATCGCGCCCACGATCAGCGAGCTGACGAGCAATATCGCGGGGATGATCGGCAGCATCAACTTCTGACCCCCGTCATGGCCCCCGTACCCTGGGGGCCATGACGGACCACCCCGCCCGTCGTCTGCTGCTGGTGCACGCGCACCCCGACGACGAGTCGATCAACAACGGCGCGACCATGGCCGCGTACGCCGCACAGGGCGCGCGGGTGACGCTGGTCACCTGCACGCTCGGCGAACGCGGCGAGGTCATCCCGCCGGAGCTGGCCCATCTGACCGGTGCCGCCCTCGGCGCGCACCGGCTCGGTGAGCTGGCCGCCGCCATGCGCGTCCTCGGTGTCACCGATGTCCGTCAGCTCGGCGGCGCCGGCCGCTACACCGACTCCGGGATGATGGGCCTGCCCGACAACGACGCCCCGGACTGCTTCTGGCAGGCCGATGTCGACCGGGCGGCGACCGCCCTGCTCACCGTGGTCCGCGAGGTCCGCCCCCAGGTCCTGATCACCTACGACCCCGACGGCGGCTACGGCCACCCCGACCACATCCAGGCCCACCGGGTCGCCATGCGCGCCGCCGAACTCGCCGCCGCCGAGGGCATCGCCATCGACCGGATCTTCTGGAACCGCATCCCGCGCGGCACCGCCGAGGCCGCCTTCGCCCGCCTCGCCGCCGACCTCCCCACCCTCCCCCACGACACGGCGGGCACCCTCGAAGACCTCCCCGGCGTGATCGACGACGACCGGATCACCACCACGATCGACGGCACCGCGTTCGCCACCGCGAAGGCCGCCGCGATGGCCGCGCACGCCACCCAGATCACCGTCCTGCCCCCGTACTTCACCCTCTCCAACGACCTCGTCCAGCCGCTGCTGACCGACGAGTCCTACGAGTTGGCGCGCGGGGAGCGCGCGCCCGGCGTGGAGCGCGATCTCTTCGCCGGGATCTCCACCGGAACGGGAGGCACCCCATGACGGACGGCGACCGCGGTTCCCTCCTCGCCCAGCCCCTGCGCCTGCCCCGCCCCTCCGCCGGGCGGATCGCCGCGTATGTCGGCCTGTTCGCCCTCGGGCTGCTCACCGGGATCGCGGGCGCGCTGCTGGAGGGCGCCTGGTTCCCCGGCGGACTGCTGCTGGCGCTCGCCGGGTCGGCCGGGGCGATCCTCGGCGGGTCCCTCGCCACCGGCACCCGAGGCGGGGGAGTGGCGGTCGCGGCGGGCTGGATGCTCTCCGTCATCCTGCTCACCACCAGCCGCCCGGAAGGGGACTTCGTGTTCGCCGCGGGCGCGGGCTCCTACCTCTTCCTGCTCGGCGGCATGGCCGTGGCTGTGATCTGCGCCACCCTCGGCCCCGGGCGGCAACCGCACGACCGCTCCGCCCGACTTGGCAAGTGACGTACCACTTCTGCGCCCCCGGTACGTGCGCGTCCCGTGCGGGTTTCCCGAACGCTCCGGGGAATCGTGTGTCAAGTGGCCAGTATGGTGGTGCGCGCCGCCGATCCTCCCCATCCGCTCGACTCGGTTCGGGCCCGGGGGGACCCCCAAGCAGAGTGAGGTCGCAACGGGCGGCGGAGCCAACCGGGAGAACCTGCCTTGAGTCGTGAAACTGACAGTCCGTCCTCCGGGCCCACCGGGCACGGCGGAGCCGCATACCCCTCGGGGACGCCGCCGTACGGTACGCCGGCGGCCACCGACGGCGGTGCGGACGCGGGCCGTTCGGCCGCGCAGCCGGAGGAACGCAAGACCGAGACCACACTGACGACCCGGGTCCGGATCAACATCCCCGGATCCCGGCCCATCCCGCCGGTCGTGGTGCGCACCCCCGTCGCCGACGGCGAGGGCGACGGCGACCGGACGGCCGCCGAGCCGCCCCGGCCCCCGTCCCCGGCCCAGGGCGGCGCGGACGCCGCCGCGTCCCCGGGCGCACCGGGAGCGCCGGGAGCGCCGGCGGGGGAGAAGACCAGCGACTGGTTCGCGCCGCGCAAGCCCGGCCAGCCCGCCCCCGGCCCCCGCACCGGCCCCTCGGCGGGCGGCGCCACCCAGAGCCCGGGTCCGGGCGCCACCCCGGCAGCCGGCACCCCGGTCGCCGGTACGGCACCGGCCGCCACCCGCCCGGCCCCCGGCACCCCCCTGCCCGGCGCGACCGGCGGCCCGGTCGCCCCCGGCCACGGCGGCGGCACCGGCTCCTTCGACGTCACCGAGGCCCTCGCGGCCGGCCAGCGCCCCCAGAACGGCAACGGCGCCGCCCCCCACCCCGCCCCGAACGGCTACGCCAACGGCACCCACCCCGCGGGCCCCGCCCCCGGCACGGGAGCCCCCGGCGGACCCGGCGGCCAGAACGGCCAGGGCGGCCCGTACGGCTACGGCGGCCCCCAGGGCCCCGCGGGTCCCACCGGCGGCCCCGTCACCGGCGACGGCCCCCTCGTCCCGCCCCCGGCCCCCGGAGGCGTCTCCCTGGCCCCCGGCGGCGGCTTCAGCGACGACACCGCGATCCTCACCCCCCAGGTGCAGGTCCCGGAGCCCCCCGGCGGCGTCTACCCGCCCCCCGCGGGGAACGCCCCCGGCGAAACCCTCGCCGGCGGCATCCCGGTGGTCCCGCCGGGCACCCCCCAGCGCACCGAACCCACTCCCGCCCCCGCCCCGCAGCAGAGCACCCCCGCCCCCGCCCCCGCCGCGCCCCGCAAGAAGAAGGGCCGCAGCAAGCTGGTCCTCCTGGTCGGCGGTCTGGTCTTCATCGGCGGTGTCGCCTACGGCGCCGGACTCCTCATGAACCACTCCGACGTCCCCAGGGGCACCACCGTGCTCGGCGTCGACATCGGCGGCGGCACCCGTGACGACGCCGTCAAGAAGCTGGACGCGGCGCTCGGCGAGCGCACCGCGACCCCGCTGAAGCTCTCCGTCGACGGCGAGACCGTCTCCCTCGCGCCGGACCAGGCGGGCCTCCAGTTCGACGCGGACGCCACGGTCGCCGCCGCCGCGAAGAGCGACTACAACCCGGTCTCCGTCATCGGCTCGCTCTTCGGCGAGAAGCGGATCGTCGAGCCGGTCATGCCGGTCGACGAGGAGAAGCTGCGCGCCGCCCTCACGGACGCCGCGGGCGGCGCGACCGGCGCCGGGGACGGCACGATCACCTTCGAGTCGGGCAAGGCCGTCCCGGTCTACGGCAAGAAGGGCCAGGGCGTCGACGCGGGCCGGGCCGCGGACGCCGTCGAGGAGGCGTACCGCACCCAGGTCGAGACCGGCTCCGAGACCCCGCTCCCACTCCCGACGACCACGGTCGAGCCGACGGTGACCGACGCCGAGGTGGACCGCATGATGAAGGAGTTCGCCGAACCGGCGATGTCCGACCTGGTCACCGTGCGCACCGACGCCGGCCAGTCCATCGACTTCAGCCCCGAGAACAGCCTCTGGAAGTTCCTCCAGGTCAAGGCCGTCGACGGCAAACTGGTCGACTCCTACGACGAGGCCGCCCTCCAGGAGCTGTACGGCAGCACCTTCGCCGACGTCCTGATCACCCGGGGCACCGGCGAGAAGACCCCGGTAACGGTCCAGGACGTCATCGGCGCCCTGCGCCCGGCCCTGAAGAGCACGGACAACCGCGTGGCAACCATCGAAACCAACCCGAGCTAGAACCGGGCAACCAGCCTTGGGGGCACCCACACACCGGGGGTGCCCCCCAAGGCTTTCGCTTTTCAGAGCTGCGGAGAACGGCGGAGTCTTCCAGGGCTGGGGGAATCTCCGCATCTTCTAGGGGCGCGGGGAACTGCGCGACCAGCCCCCACTCACCCGCACCCGACGACGGTCTCAGGGGCGCTGGAGGTACCCCCTCCGGAGGAGGAACTGCGCGAGAACCACCCGCACACCCGCACCCAACAACCGCCCCCTAGTTCAACCGAGCCCGAGCCGCCCGAGCCTCCGCCCGAACCCCCTCGGCCACCTCCGCGTCCACCCCCTCCACCACCTCCGCATACCCCTCCAACTCCACCGCCCCACCCAAGAAATCCCCCCGCTCCACCAGCAACCGCCCCCGCTCGTACCGCAACCGCGCCGCATGCGACGGCAGCAACAGCCCCAACTCCACCGCCCACAACGCCACGTCCCCCCGCTCCGGCCGCCCCCGCGCCCACACCCCCACGTTGTTCAGCACCCTCCGCACCACCTGCACCACCCCGGCCGGAGCCGGCATCCCCGCCTCCAGCCCACCCCCCACCAACCCCTCCACATCCCCCTCGGCCAACACCCGCCCCCCATCGAACGGATCCACCAGCACCGGCCGCCGCCCCGGCCCCACCGGACCGAGCCCCACCACGAAATGCCCCGGCAGCGCCACCCCGTACACCGGCGCCCCGGCCCGCCGGGCGACCTCCACCCACACCACCGACAGCAGGATCGGCAGCCCCCGCCGCCGCTCCAGCACCCGGTGCAGCAGCGACGCCTCCAGCCGCCCGTACTCCCTCGGGGAGCCACAGAACCCCAGCCGCTCCCCGAGCAACTCCCGCAGCGCGACCGCCCACGCCCCCGGCCCACCGGGACGGAACGGCAGCATCCCCGCCAGTTCGTCCAGCGCGAGCTGCGCCGCGTCGATCCCGGCGTCGTCCAGCCCGGCGTCCGCCTGCGCCCCGATCAGCAGGCACAGCGTGGCCAGATCGGGCGACTCGGCCCGCGCCTCCGCCGCGAACCGCCGCCGCACCTCGGCGACCCGCTCCGCCGAGGGACCGAAAGCCGACGACCCCGACGAACCCGGCCAAGACGATGACGACACCCCCCTCACCCCCCGCCCGCAGGATCGGCCACGAACCGGAAGTGGTGATAGGCGTGATGCGGAGCGAACCCCAGCCGCCCGTACAGCGCACGCGCCCCCGCGTTGTCCGTCTCGACCTGGAGCCAGGCCGCCGACGCGCCCTCCTCCAGCGCGCGCCGGGCGAGCGCGGCCACGACCTCGGTCGCCAGCCCCTGCCGCCGCAGCCCCGGATCGACCTCCACCGCCGCGAACCCGGCCCACCGCCCGTCCACCACACACCGCCCGATCGCGGCGGGCACGCCCCCCGCACCCGGCACGCTCGCGAACCACACCGAGGCCCCGCTCCCCAGCACCCGCAGCGCGACCTCGCTCACCCCCCGCCGCTGATACCGCCCCAGCCACCCGGCGTCCGCCCCCCGAGCCAGCACGACACCCCCGCCGCCCACCGCCCCAGCCCCCTCTCCCCGGTCCGCGACCGGCGCCAGCGCCCCGGTCCACAGCTCGGCGCTCACCTCCCGCACCCACCCCCGTGCCGCCAGCTCCGCGCCCAGCACCTCCTGTGTGCCCTCGGCCCCGGTCGCGATCTGCACATACGCGGGCAGCCCCCGCGCCCGGTACCAGTCCCGCACCACCCGCAGCGCCTCGTCCAGCGGCACCCCCGGATCGCCCAGCGGCAGCACCGAGTTGGCCCGGCGGGTGAACCCCGAGGCGGCCCGCAGTTCCCACTCCCCGAGCCACTCGCTCTCCACCGGCCGCCAGGCCCGCGCGGCGACCCGGGCGAGTTCCCCGTACGAGGCCGAGGGACCCCGGCGGCGGGCCGGGGCGGCGGGCACCACCTTGCCCGCGACCAGGGCGGATTCCGGAATCCGGACGGCCTCGCCGTCCCGGCGTGTGATCACCAGCACAGCGTCGTCCCAGGATGTGAGAACACCCACCGTGTCGGTGAATTCACCCCCGGTGTCCCGGGGATCGAGACGCTGCCGGACCGAGACCCGTTTGCCCACGTCAGCAGCGGTGATTCGGATGACGAGACGTCCGGTCGCCGAGATTTCCACAGGTCAATCCACCCCTCCTGTTCGGATCATGCCCAAGAACGGAGATACTAGGTGCGGGCATCGACGAAGCCGCGCTCTCGCGCGCCAGACCGGCGGAGCCCAGGTGGCCCGCCAGCGCCCGTATCGAGGAGGAACGACAGCGTGACCTACGTCATCGCGCAGCCTTGTGTCGACGTCAAGGACAAGGCGTGCATCGAGGAGTGCCCGGTCGACTGCATCTACGAGGGCTCCCGGTCCTTGTACATCCACCCGGACGAATGCGTCGACTGCGGCGCCTGTGAGCCGGTCTGCCCGGTCGAGGCGATCTTCTACGAGGACGACACTCCCGAGGAGTGGAAGGACTACTACAAGGCGAACGTCGAGTTCTTCGACGAGCTGGGCTCGCCCGGCGGTGCCAGCAAGCTCGGGCTGATCGAGCGGGACCACCCCTTCATCGCCGCGCTGCCGCCGCAGAACGGCTGAGCGCGCGCCCGCGACCGACTCGCGCCGCCCCGTTCCCCCAGGGACCGGGGCGTTCGCCGTACCAGCGCGCAACCGAAAGTGAGCACGAACCCGTGTCCGCAGTCACCGACCGGCTTCCGGTCTTCCCCTGGGACAAGCTGACCCCCTTCAAGCAGACCGCCTCGGCCCATCCGGACGGCATCGTCGACCTCTCGGTCGGCACGCCGGTCGACCCGGTCCCCGAGGTGATCCAGAAGGCGCTGGTCGAGGCGGCCGACTCGCCGGGCTACCCGACGGTCTGGGGCACGCCCGAACTGCGTGACGCGATCACCGGCTGGCTCACCCGCCGCCTCGGCGCGCGGGACGTCACCCACCGCCATGTCCTGCCGGTCGTCGGCTCCAAGGAACTCGTCGCCTGGCTCCCCACCCAGCTCGGCCTGGGCCCCGGCGACCGGGTCGCCCTCCCCCGCCTCGCCTACCCCACCTACGAGGTGGGCGCCCGCCTGGCCCGCGCCGACCACGAGGTCTACGACGACCCCACCACCCTCGACCCCGAGGGCCTGAAACTGCTCTGGCTCAACTCCCCGTCCAACCCGACCGGCCGCGTCCTCCCCAAGGAGGACCTCACCCGGATCGTCGCCTGGGCCCGCGCCCACGGCGTCCTGGTCTTCTCCGACGAGTGCTACCTCGAACTGGGCTGGGAGGCCGACCCCGTCTCCGTCCTCCACCCGGACGTGAACGGCGGCTCCTACGACGGCATCGTGGCCGTCCACTCCCTCTCCAAGCGCTCCAACCTCGCCGGCTACCGCGCGGCCTTCCTGGCCGGTGACCCGGCGGTGCTGGGCCCGCTGCTGGAGATCCGCAAGCACGGCGGCATGATGACCCCGGCCCCCACCCAGGCGGCAGCGGCGGCGGCCCTGCACGACGACGACCATGTCCGCGTCCAGCGCGAGCGCTACGCCACCCGACGCGCGGCGCTCCGTACGGCCCTGGAGTCCCACGGCTTCCGCATCGAGCACAGCGAGGCCAGCCTCTACCTCTGGGCCACCCGCGACGAACCCTGCTGGACCACGGTCGCCCACCTCGCCGACCTGGGCATCCTGGTGGCCCCCGGCGACTTCTACGGCACCGCGGGCAACACCTTCGTCCGAGTGGCCCTGACAGCGACGGACGAGCGCATCGCCGCAGCAGTGGACCGACTCGGGTAAGAGGCTCTCAGGGGCGCTGGGGGTACCCCCTCCGGGGGAGGAACCGCGCGACCAGCCCCCACCCACCCGCACCCGAACACGCAAGAAGAGGGGCCCGGGGTTCAACCCCGGGCCCCTCCTCCGCACACCGCAACCTCAGCCCAGCGGAAGCCCCTGCACGGGCAGCCCGCCCTTGGTCAGCCCCTCGGTCGGCAGCCCGCCCTTGGTCGCCGCCTTGGCGGTGTCACCCACGACATCCCCCGCGGACCCGGCGACCTCGCCCGCCGCACGCTGCGCGGCCGGAGTCGCCTTCTTCGCCGCCGCGCCCGCGGTCTTGCCCGCGGCGGGAACCGCCGTCTTCACCGCGTTGCCGCCGGTCTCACCGGCCAGCCCGGTGGTGGTGCGCGCGGCGCTGTCCACGGTGCTGCCCGTGTTCGCGCCGTCCAGCGCGGTCAGCCCACCGAGGTTCGGGGTGGCCGGCAGTTCGGGCGCGGCGCTGGCGGAGCCGGCCGCACCGACCCCGGCAGCCGCCCCCGCAGCGACGAGCAGCGCGGCACGGGCGATCCGGCGGGTCAGGGGGAGGGACATGATGCTCCTTCGACGGAAGAGAGAAGTACGGCAGAGACTGATGAGCCGGGCAGTGAACTGCCCTGTCCTGCCCGGGAGTTGACCAACTGGCCAAGAACCACGGGGCCGAGGTGACTCGGCGGTGGACCGTCCGGGCTCGGACGCAGTGACTACCGCTCGACCCCCCATCGAGGTTGCGGAGCGCCAACGTAAAGAGTTGGTAATGCGTCGCATTATCGGTTGCGGATAAAAACGGGCAAATGGTCAAGGTGGGGAGGGGGCGGGGAACTGCTGCTGAATCCTTACGCCCCTGTGTTCCCAAGGGATTCGCCGTTCGGCCGGGTGACCGCGCGAAAACCCGCGCACCCGGACGCCGCGCGCCCGGCGGGCTACTCCCCGCGAGGGAACGTTCGCACTAGCGCACGGTGGTGATCCGCACCGCGTCCGCCGTGTCGCCGTCCGTCGTCCGCCACGGCTTCTCGGAGGACCCGGCGGTCCACTCCCGGCCCGCGTAGGAGACGCGCTCGATGCCCAGCGCGGTGGCGTTGGCCACGGCCCAGTGCGCGACCCGCCAGCCGCGCTCCCCGGCCGGCGTCGGGTCGGTGCCGCCGTCGGTCACCGGTACCGTCACCGTCCGCCCCACTGCCTCCGCCGTGACCCCGCTCGGGCCCGCCGCCGGGGTGCCCGGCGTGCCCACCTCCGCGCCGGTCCGCTCCAGTTGCCCGAAGTCCCGCACCAGGGCGGAGCGCACCGCGTCGGGCCCGGTGGCCGAGGTCTGCCCGGGAGCCGGTGACTCGGTGGCGTCGGGGCGGCCACCGCAGGTCAGGGTGGCCGCGGCCCGGCCGGTGAAGGCGTCGGCGAGAAGCTGCGCGTCCGGCTCGTGCTTGGCGTACGCGGTGGGGAAGCCGCTGCGCTGGACGCGCTGGGCGGCGACGGTGAGCGGCAGTTCGGTGTAGCCGTCCACCTTCTCCAGATGCTCGTAGAACTCGGTCGCCGAGTAGACCGGGTCCATGATCTGCTGCTCGGTGCCCCAGCCCTGGGAGGGCCGCTGCTGGAAGAGGCCGAGCGAATCACGGTCGCCGTGGTCGAGGTTGCGCAGCGCCGACTCCTGCATCGCGGTGGCCAGCGCGATGGTGACGGCCCGTTCGGGCAGCCCGCGCGCGGTGCCGACGGCGGAGATGGCCGCCGCGTTCACCGCCTGCTCCGGGGTGAAGTCGTAGGTCCCGCCCCGGCCGTCGCCCGCGACCACCTTGCAGTGCGCACCGGAGGCGCCGGTGACGTACTGCACGACCAGATAGCCCGCGACAGCGAGCATGACCACCAGGGCCGCCCCGAGACGCAGGAGACGGCCGGGACGCTTGGGGGAGGGGGACGGCTCTGACACGCGTCCACGGTACTTGAGCTTTCCGGCGGGCTTCGGAGCGGTGGCGAAAACATGGACGGAAGGGCAGGGGAGGGCAGGAGCGGGAGCGGGTCGGTGCCGTCCTGACCGGCGATAGTGTCGTCACCATGCCCGACACGCCCGACAACGCCCCCGCCGCCGCCCTGGACCTCGGTCTGGACGCCGCCCTGCTGACCGCGCGCCTGGTCGACCTCCCGTCCGTCAGCGGCTCCGAGAAGCCGCTGGCCGACGCCGTCGAGCGGGCCCTGCGCGCCCTGCCGCACCTCACCGTCCACCGCTACGGCAACAACGTCGTGGCCCGCACGGACCTGGGGCGGGCCGAGCGGGTGGTGCTCGCCGGGCACATCGACACCGTCCCCATCGCGGACAACGTCCCCTCCCGCCTGGACGACGAGGGCGTCCTGTGGGGCTGCGGCACCTGCGACATGAAGTCCGGCGTGGCGGTCCAGCTCCGCATCGCGGCCACCGTCCCGGCCCCCAACCGCGATCTGACCTTCATCTTCTACGACAACGAGGAGGTCGCCGCCGAGCGCAACGGCCTGCGCCATCTCGCCGCCGCCCACCCGGAGTGGCTCGCCGCCGACTTCGCGGTGCTCCTCGAACCCTCCGACGGCCAGGTCGAGGGCGGCTGCCAGGGCACCCTGCGGGTCCTGCTCACCACCAAGGGGGAGCGCGCCCACTCGGCCCGCTCCTGGATGGGCTCCAACGCGATCCACGCCGCCGCCCCGATCCTCGCCCGCCTCGCCGCCTACGAGCCCCGCTACCCGGTGATCGACGGCCTGGAGTACCGCGAGGGCCTGAACGCGGTCGGGATCACGGGCGGGGTGGCGGGCAATGTCATCCCCGACGAGTGTGTGGTCACGGTCAATTTCCGCTACGCCCCGGACCGTACGGAGGACGAGGCCATCGCCCATGTCCACGAGGTCTTCGCGGACTGCGGGGTGACGGACTTCCAGGTCGTCGACCACAGCGGCGCGGCGATGCCGGGGCTGTCCCATCCGGCCGCGGCGGCGTTCATCGAGGCGGTGGGCGGCACCCCGCAGCCCAAGTACGGTTGGACGGACGTCTCCCGGTTCAGCGCGCTGGGCGTCCCCGCGGTGAACTACGGCCCCGGCAATCCGCACTTGGCCCACAAGCGGGACGAAAGGGTGGAGACCGCGAAGATCCTGGCGGCGGAGGAGCGACTCAGGTCCTGGCTGACCTCCTGATGCTCTGACCGGCGCCCGTCCCGCACCGGTCCCGTCGGCCCCCTTGGGCCGCCCGCTGCGGCCCGGACACGCCGACGTCCCCCGCGCGTAACCGGCGTAGATCTACGCTGAGGTGGAAAGACGTCCCTCCCCGGACCCGCGGCCCCGGCCGTGCCGACCGGGGAAGGACCCGATCGGAGGGAGCGCATATGGCCACCGGCAACCCTGAGGACAAGAGGCAGCCGCCTCGGGAGCAGCGTCTCGGACCGGTCCTGCGGCGGCGCGGCCAGGTGACGGCCAGCACGACGGACCAGCGTCTGCTGGACGCGGGCGGCCCCTCCGACTGGGTCCACACCGACCCCTGGCGGGTGCTGCGCATCCAGTCGGAGTTCATCGAGGGCTTCGGCACCCTCGCCGAACTCCCGCCCGCGATCTCCGTCTTCGGCTCCGCCCGCACCCGGCCCGACTCCCCGGAGTACGAGGCGGGCGTCCGCCTGGGCACCGGTCTGGTCGAGGCGGGGTGGGCGGTCATCACCGGGGGCGGACCCGGCGCCATGGAGGCCGCCAACAAGGGCGCCCTGGAGGCGGGCGGGGTCTCGGTCGGCCTGGGCATCGAACTGCCCTTCGAGCAGGGACTGAACCCCTATGTCGACATCGGCCTCAACTTCCGTTACTTCTTCGTCCGGAAGATGATGTTCGTCAAGTACGCGCAGGGGTTCGTGGTCCTGCCCGGCGGTCTCGGCACCCTCGACGAACTCTTCGAGGCGCTCACCCTGGTCCAGACCCAGAAGGTCACCCGCTTCCCGATCGTCCTGTTCGGCACCGAGTACTGGGGCGGGCTGATCGACTGGCTCCGCAACACCCTCATCGCCCAGGGCAAGGCGGCGGAGAAGGACCTCCTCCTGTTCCACGTCACGGATGACGTCGAGGAGGCGGTAGCCCTGGTCTCGAAGGAGGCGGGCCGGTAGGACCGTCCGGCCCGTCCGGCGTTTGAGGACGAGGCCCCGCAGGGGCCGATACGGGGGTCCGGGGGCGAAGCCCCCGGGGATGGGACGGGTAGGGGCGGCGGGGGCGAATCAACTCCCCCCACCGCTCGCCCCCAGGCCCCGACCTCCTGAGCCCACCCCCTGAACCACCCCCTGAACCACCCCCTAAGCCAACCCCCGCCGAGCCACCGCAGGGCCCCGGTGCCCCGCGATGGCCCCCACCATCTCCAGCACCTCCCGCGTCTCCGCCACCTCGTGCACCCGGTACACCCGCGCCCCCAGCCACGCCGAGACCGCCGTCGTCGCCAGGGTCCCGAGCACCCGCTCCTTCACCGGCTTGTCCAGCGTCTCCCCGACGAAGTCCTTGTTGGACAGCGACACCAGCACCGGCCACCCCGTCTCCACCAGCTCCCCGAGCCGCCGGGTGGCCTCCAGGCTGTGCCGGGTGTTCTTCCCGAAGTCGTGCCCCGGGTCGATCAGCACCGACTCGCGCGGCACCCCGAGCGCCACCGCCCGCTCCGCGAGACCCAGGGTCACCCGCAGGATGTCGGCGACGACATCGTCGTACGCCACCCGGTGCGGCCGGGTGCGGGGCTCGGCGCCCCCGGCGTGGGTGCAGACCAGGCCGACCCGGTACCGCGCGGCGACCTCCGCGAGGCCGGGGTCGACCCCGCCCCAGGCGTCGTTCAGGACATCCGCGCCGGCCTCGCAGACCGCCGCGCCGACCTCCGCCCGCCAGGTGTCCACACTGATCACCACGTCCGGGTGGCGCCGCCGCACCTCCGCCACGAAGCCGACCGTGCGCCGCGCCTCCTCCTCGGCGGTGACCTCCTCGCCCGGCCCGGCCTTCACCCCGCCGATGTCGATGATCGCGGCCCCCTCGGCGACGGCCCGCTCCACGCGCGCGAGTGCCGCCTCGTCCCGGAAGGTCGCCCCCTGGTCGTAGAAGGAGTCCGGGGTCCGGTTCACGATCGCCATGATCACCGGCTCGTGCGCGGCGAACTCCCGTCCGCCCAGCCTCAGCATCTGCTGCGCCCCTCCTCGTGCCGCCTCGCACCGACCGGCTGCCGTGTGCGTTCATCCTGGTCCGCGGCCCTGTCCGGCCGTCTGTGACCCTAGCTGTCAGACTCGCATGGCACGATCGGACCAGACATCCCAGATCGACCACACCCAGCGTGGGGGCTCACCCGATGGTCATGTTCCTCTTCCTCGTCGTCGCGCTCGCCGTCGTGGTCGCCGCGGTCACCCTGCTGGTGGTCGGCGGCGGCGACGGCGGCGGTCCGCTGCCCGAGGCGGCGCCCGAGCGGCTGCACGACCCGCTGCCCCCGGACCGCCCCCTGGACCGCGGCGATGTCGACGCCCTGCGCTTCCCGCTCGCCGTCCGCGGCTACCGGATGGCGGAGGTGGACGACGCCCTGAACCGGCTCGGCGCCGAGCTGGCCGAGCGGGACGCCCGGATCGCCGACCTGGAGTCCGCCCTCGCGGGCGCCCGCGCAGGCGCCGGGACCGAGGTCGACCTGGGCAAGGACACCGACGGGGACCATCGGTGAGCGACGGATCCGCCGTCCCCGGGGAGGACGGCACGCTGCGCTGCCCCTGGGCCCTGTCCACCCCGGACTACACGGCCTACCACGACGAGGAGTGGGGCCGCCCGGTCCACGGCGACGACGCGCTGTTCGAGCGGCTCAGCCTGGAGGCGTTCCAGTCCGGTCTGTCCTGGATCACCATCCTGCGCCGCCGCCCCGGCTTCCGGACCGCCTTCGCGGACTTCCGGATCCCCGCGGTCGCCGCCTTCACCGACGCCGACCGCGAACGGCTCCTCGCCGACCCCGGCATCATCCGCAACCGCGCCAAGGTCGACGCGACGATGGCCAACGCGCGCGTGCTCACCGACTGGGCGCCGGGTGACCTGGACGCCCTGATCTGGTCCCACGCCCCCGACCCGGCCACCCGCCCGGTCCCCAGGACCCTCGGGGACGTCCCGGCGGTCACCCCCGAGTCCACCGCCCTGTCGAAGGCGCTGAAGAAGCGGGGCCTGCGCTTCGTCGGCCCGACCACCGCCTACGCGCTGATGCAGGCGTGCGGCCTGGTGGACGACCATCTGGCGGGCTGCGCGGCCAGAGGCGCGCGGTAGGGCGCCGGTCTCACCGGCCCAGGTACCTCGGCCTCTCCTTGTTCACGAACGCCCGGACGGCGATGGCGTGGTCCTCGGAGGCGCCCGCCCTGCGCTGGAGTTCGTCCTCCTTCTCCAGCGTCTCCGCGAAGGAGTGGGAGGAGCCGTGGGCGAGGGATTCCTTGAGCGCCGCGTAGGCCACGGTCGGGCCCTCGGCCAGCGCGCGGGCGACCTTCCCGGCCTCGGCGCGCAGCTCGGCGGCGGGCACCACCCGGTTCGCGATCCCCAGCTCGTACGCCTCCTGCGCCGTGATCCCGCGCGGGAACAGCAGCAGGTCGGCCGCCCGGCCGGGGCCGACGACCCTGGGCAGGGTCCAGGAGATCCCGGAGTCGGCGGTCAGGGCGACGCCCGCGAAGGAAGTGTTGAAGGAGGCGGTGTCGGCGACGATCCGGTGGTCCGCGGCCAGCGCGAAGCCGAAACCGGCGCCCGCGGCGACCCCGTTCACCGCGGCGACCACCGGCTTGGCCATCTGGGCGAGGGTCCGGACGATCGGGTTGTAGTGCTCCCGGACCGTGCTCATGGTCTCTCCGCCGCCCGACTCCCGGTCCGCCGCCAGCAGCCCGATGTGCTCCTTGAGGTCCTGGCCCACACAGAACGCCCGCTCCCCGGCCGCCGTCAGCAGCACGGCCCGTACGGCGCTGTCGTCCGCCGCCGACCGGACCGCCTCGCGGAGGGCGACCTTGGCGGCGATGTTCAGCGCGTTCATCGCCTCGGGGCGGTTCAGCGTGATCGTCGCGAGTCCGTCGCTCACCTCGTAGAGCACGGTGTCGGCCATGGGGTGTCCCCTCCGTCGTCGGGCGTCCGGCGGCGTACCGAACGGTAGGTCGTTTCCTGGGGACAGCATGGCGGAGATCACGGTCGTTGCACCGGAACGGACGTGTGACCTGCGTCAAAGAATTCAGGCCGGTTTCCGGCGGCCGGATGTCGGTGCGGGAGCGGGGTATCGCGTTCCGATCGCCGAATTGAGTGGTTTTGCTCGCGCGCGTTGCCCAAGCGATGCCGACTGATGTTGGTCATCGGGTCGCGCGATGCGGGATAATGGCCGGGAAGCAATGTGTTCGATGCCGGTGTCGCGTGTCCCCAGGGCCGCGGGTGCCCCCCAGGGGGCCGTCGGCTCTGACGATGAGCTGGTTTCAGGAAGGGGAACAAGCATGGCGGCCATGAAGCCGCGGACGGGCGACGGCCCGCTCGAGGTGACCAAGGAGGGGCGGGGCATCGTCATGCGCGTTCCGCTCGAAGGCGGCGGTCGGCTTGTCGTCGAGCTGACCCCGGACGAGGCCGACGCGCTCGGCGACGCCCTCAAGAAGGTCGTGGGCTGACCGCGACCCCACCGCGGTCCGGTCGCGAGCGACCCCACACCCCTTCAACCGCCCCTGCACCTCCCCGGTGCCGGGGCGGTTGCTCGTTCCGGACTCTCGTTCTGGGTTCTCGTTCTGGGTTTCTCGTTCCCGAATGCCTGGCGGTCTCAGGGCCCGGGTGTCCGGCTCAGCGCTTGACCGCGCACAGCAGGCCGTCGCCCATCGGCAGCAGGGACGTCACCAGCTCCTGGCTCTCGCGCACCGACCGCAGCAGCTCGCGCAGCCGCAGCACCTCGGTCGGCTGGGGCCCGGAGTCGACGGTCCGGCCATTGGCGAAGACGCCCTCGAAGACCACCAGGCCACCGGGGCGCAGCAGCCGCAACGATTCAGCGAGGTAGTCGAGGACCTCCAGCCGGTCACCGTCGCAGAACACGAGGTCGTAGCCGGCGTCCGCGAGCCGGGGCAGTACGTCCAGGGCCCGGCCCGGGATGAACCGGGCGCGGTTTCCGGTGAAACCGGAGGCGCGGAACGCCTGCCGGGCGAACTGCTGGTGCTCCGGCTCGGGGTCGACGGTGGTCAGCACCCCGTCGGGGCGCATGCCGTGCAGCAGATGGATCCCGGAGACCCCGGTACCGGTGCCGATCTCGGCGACCGCCTTGGCGTCGACGGAGGCCGCCAGCAGCCGCAGCGCGGCACCCGTGCCGGGCGACACCGAGCGCAGCCCTGCCTCACGGGCGCGGTCCCGGGCCCAGTGCAGCGCTTCGTCCTCGGCGACATAGGCGTCGGCGAACGCCCAGCTCGTCTGCCGGTTGCCGGTAATGACCCTCTCCTGTCCCCGTCGGTCCTCGGCGTGACTGTATCCGTTGGTGCCGGGAACCCGCAGATGGGACCGGGCGTTTAGCAGGGTGAGCACGGACACGGGGGGACACGGTTGGATCACGACGACAAGCGGTGCCGAGTCCAAGTACTGACGCAGCCGTATGAGCCGTATCAGCACAGATCAAACTCTTGTAAAACCGCTTATGAGGAGCTAACGGGCGAGGTGGTTATGGTAGGGGCTCCACTGGACACCACCAGAGCCGACAGGGGAGGTGCGGCCGGACCTGTGGATCGGGGAGGAGTGCTCCGGCGCTTTCTCGGGTCGGCGGGCAGGCCGAAATCCGTGAACAACACCGCTGCTGACCACCGTCACGCCGCTGACCGGACCACGACCGCGACCTTTTCCACCGACGCGGACGGGCAGGCGTGGACTCCGCCCACCTGGGAGGAGATCGTCAGCACGCACAGCGGTCGCGTCTACCGCCTCGCCTACCGTCTCACCGGCAACCAGCACGACGCCGAGGACCTCACCCAGGAGGTCTTCGTCCGCGTCTTCCGCTCCCTGTCGACCTATACGCCGGGCACCTTCGAGGGCTGGCTCCACCGCATCACCACCAACCTCTTCCTCGACATGGTCCGCCGCAAGCAGCGCATCCGCTTCGACGCCCTCGGCGAGGACGCGGCGGAGCGGCTGCCCAGCCGCGAGCCCAACCCGCAGCAGGTCTTCAACGACGCCCACTTCGACGCGGACGTCCAGCAGGCCCTGGACACCCTCGCCCCCGAGTTCCGCGCCGCGGTCGTCCTGTGCGACATCGAAGGACTGTCGTACGAGGAGATCGCCGCGACCCTCGGGGTCAAGCTGGGCACGGTCCGCTCGCGGATCCACCGTGGCCGCTCGCAACTGCGCAAGGCCCTCGCGCACCGTTCGCCCGAGGCGCGCGCCGAGCGCCGCGCGTTCGTGCCCCGAGTTCCCGCACTGGGAGGAGGGGGCGCGCCCGCGTGAGTGGTTCACGGCCGAAGTCTGCCGAGGAGCGCCTGGCAGAACAGCATCTGGGAGACCGACTCGCCGCCCTGGTGGACGGCGAGCTGAGTCATGACACGCGTGAGCGGGTCCTGGCGCATGTGGCGACCTGCGTCCGCTGCAAGGCGGAGGTCGACGCCCAGCGCCGATTGAAGAATGTCTTCGCCGAGGCCGCCCCGCCCCCGCCCTCCGCCAGCTTCCTGGCCCGCCTCCAGGGGCTGCCGGGCGGCGGTGACGACGGCGGCGACGGCCCGCTCGACGACAGAGGGTTCCTCGACGGCCTCGCGGACCGCCCGCCGACGGGGACGTTCGGCGCCGAGCGCGGTGAGCGTTTCGAGTTCGCCCAGGTGGCCGCCCGCCGGTCCGCCTCCCTGCTGCCCGCCGTCGCGGGCCCCGGGCAGCGCGGCTTCCGTATCCATGAGGTGCGGCGGCCCGACACCGACCGCGGTGCCGCCTCCCGCAGCCGGCGGTTCGCCTTCGCTGCCGCCGGAGCGGTGTCGCTGGCCGCCATCGCGCTGGGCGGGGTCACCACCGGTATGCCGGGCGACACCACCAGCAACGACGCCCGGGGCGGCAACGGCAGCAACGCGACGCCGATGCGCTCCCCGGGCACCGGTGCCACCACCACGCCCGACAGCCAGCGCCGTCGGGGTGCCGGGCCGCTGCTCGCCCAGGGACAGCAGTCGCTCGACACCTCCGTGGCCGCCAGCGAGGCGTCCGCCCCGCTGCTGCCCGGTCTGCCGCCCGGCCGCCCGGCCCCGGCCCACCCGCTGACCACGGCCGTGGAGGCCGGTGCCGCCGCCATGTCCCCGCTGATACGTCCCTTCGCCGCGACCCCGCCGCTCACGCTCACCGCGTGGTCGGAGGTGCCCGAGATCACCGCTCCAGGGCTGCTCGCCGGTTCGGTTCCCGGCGCCTCGGCCCCACCGTCGGCGGGTCCCACCACCCCGGCCCGCTGACCGGGAGCGGGGCTCGCCCCGCGGGCGAACCTGGTTGAATCCGGGGTGGACCGTGCCTCCGGCGGGCTGCCGGGCGCGGAGTCGACGTACCGCGGTCACCGCCTGCGCGGTCGGCCGCGGCCAGCCGTGGGGAGAGCATGGACGAGGGGAAGTCCGCACAGGGTGCCGCGGGGCACGGGGAGCCGGCTGAGCCGATGGGCGGCGTTGAGGGGGCTCCCGGGGTCGGTGCCCCTTTTGATGCGGGTGCGGGTGCGGGTGCCGGTGCCGGTGCCGCTTCTGACGCCGATGCCGGTGCCGGTGCCGGTGTTGCCGAGGGTGCCGCCGGCCGGGCCGACTTCGAGTTGAGGCATCCCGGGGCGAGCGAAGGGGACTTCGTGCTGGAGCGTCCGGCGGGGGAGGCGGCGGCTGGGGAGCCTTGGGGGGCTGCGGGGGGTGGCGCCGGGGGCGGTGCGGGGGGTTCGGAGGGCTGGTCTGTGTCGGGTGCTCCCGCCGAGATCTTCGATGCCGGGGTTTCGGGCGGCTCGCCTGGGTCCGGTGCCTCCGGGGAGGTCTCCGATGGGGTTTCCGATGCCGGGGGTCCGGGAGGCTCGCTTGTGCCGGGTGCTCCCGTCGAGGTTTTCGACGCCGGGATTCCGGGCGGCTCGCCTGTGTCCGGTGCCGCTCGCGCCGGGATTCAGGGCAGCTCGCCTGCGTCGGGCGCTCCCGCCGGGGTCCCCGATGTCGGGATTCCGGACAGCTCGCCCGGGTCCGGTGCCTCCGCGAGGGTCTCCGGCGCCGGGCTTCCCGAGGGCTCGCCCGGGTTCAGTGCCGCTCACCCCGATGTCCCCGACGCGGCGCCCCCTCGTGCCGGTGAGGCGGGTGAGGCGGGTGGGCCGTTGCACGCGCCCGATCGGTACAGCACCCCGCCCTACGGGGAGCCCGGTCCCTGGGCGCTCGCGCCGCCCGTGCAGCATCCGACGCCCACCCCGGCGCAGGGCACGGCGGTTGTGCCGACCCTGCCGCAGCAGCAGACGGGGAGCGCCGGTGTGCCCGGCCCGCCCGCCCCCGGCGTCGCCCACGGCGCACCGCCGCTCGCGGAACACCCCGGCCCCCGCTTCGCGCCCCCCGGCAACCCCGCCGACCCCTGGGGCCGCTACGACCCCTGGGCGGCGCCCCGGCCCTCGGGTCCCTTGCAGCAGACCGGCGCCGCGGTGCCCGGCGAGGGACAGCGGCGCCGACGGGCGCGCGGGACGCTGATCGGCGGGGCGCTGGCGCTGGCGCTGGTCTCCGGCGGTATCGGCGGGGCCGTGGGGACGTATCTGGAGCGCGACGGCGGAGTCGGCCAGGTGGTGCTGCCGCAGGCCGGGAAGGAGTCGGCCGAGCGGGCGCCGGACACGGTGGCCGGGATCGCGGCCCGCGCGCTGCCCAGCGTGGTGACCCTGCATGTGTCCGGCGGCGAGGAGGCCGGGACCGGCACGGGCTTCGTGCTGGACGGCACCGGTCACATCCTCACCAACAACCATGTCGTCGACCCCGCCGGGGACGACGGCGAGATCACCGTCACCTTCCACAGCGGGGACACCGCCAAGGCCGAGGTGATCGGCAGCGACGGCGGCTACGACCTTGCGGTGGTGAAGGTGACCGGCGTCAAGGGACTCCAGCCCGCGCCGCTCGGGAACTCGGACAATGTGCAGGTCGGCGACCCGGTGGTGGCCATCGGCGCCCCCTTCGACCTGTCCGGCACGGTCACCTCCGGAATCATCAGCGCCACCGAGCGCCCCATCACGGCCGGCGGCGAGGCCGACGGCACGGACGTCTCCTATGTCGACGCCCTCCAGACGGACGCCCCGATCAACCCCGGGAACTCCGGCGGGCCGCTGCTGGACTCCCGGGGCCGGGTGATCGGCATCAACTCCGCGATCCGCTCGGCGGGCAGCGGCACCGAACTGGACGGCGGCCAGGCCGGCTCGATAGGGCTCGGTTTCGCCATACCGATCAACCAGGGCAAACGCGTCGCCGAGGAACTGATCAACACCGGCCGGGCGACCCATCCCGTGATCGGTGTGACCCTCGACATGAGCTACTCCGGCGACGGCGCCCGGGTCGGCACCGAGACCAGCGACGGCGGTTCCCCGGTCACCGAGGGCGGCCCCGGGGACCTGGCCGGTATCGAGCCCGGCGATGTGATCACCGAGATCGACGGCCAGCGCGTCCACTCCGGCGAGGAGCTGATCGTCAAGACCCGCTCGCACCGCCCCGGCGACAAGCTGGAGCTGAAGCTGCTGCGGGACGGCGAGGAGCGGACGATCTCGCTGGTCCTCGGCTCCTCCGACGGGAGCTGACAGGGCGTCCCCATGGTGAATTCCGGACGAATGTCCCCTGGGCCCCGGGCGGCCCGTCGGGCGAACATCGGGAAAAAGCGGTCGCCTACACGGATGCGGTGGCCACAGGACAGTACCGGTCGGACAGCATCGGCGGGTACCGTGGATCCGGCCCGGACATGGCAAGGAGCTTCAGGTGTTCAATGACATAGGACCGCTTGAGCTGGTCACGCTCATCGTCCTCGCCGTGCTCGTCTTCGGTCCGGACAAGCTCCCCAAGCTGATCCAGGATGTGACCCGAACGATCCGGAAGATCCGGGACTTCTCGGAGAGCGCCAAGGACGACATCCGGCAGGAACTCGGACCGGATTTCAAGGACTTCGAATTCGAGGATCTCAACCCCAAGACGTTCATCCGCAAGCACATGGAGAACGATGAACTGGGGCTGAAGGAGATCCGCAACGGCTTCGACCTGAAGAAGGAGATGGCCGAGGTCACGGACGCGGTGCACGGCCGCGAGTCGGAGTCGTCGACGTCGTCCTCGTCCTCGTCATCCTCGGCTTCCCCGTCCGGTTCCTCCGCCTCGTCCGACTCCGGCGGCCGGGTCGACATGGCCAAGAAGCCCGAGGCCCCGCGCGACGACCGCCCGCCGTTCGACGCCGACGCCACCTGACCGTCCGGCCACGTCGGCCGGGTGTGACGCTTGTCATAGCCGCACCTCTCGCCGTACGCCCGTCTGCGCGGTCGGATCGCGCCGTCCGGGCGACCTGTGCGCCCGGCGCTTTCCCTGCTGCCCGCAGAGGTGTGGATATGCTGCCGAGTTGTTGTGCGGACCGGACGAGTACGCCCGAAGGGGGGCGGGCCGCGTCGGTCCGACGAGAGCGAGGAGGCGTCCGGGCACATGGAGACGACGAGTCAAGCCGTCGCGCAGGCGCCGGCCGCGGAGGACGGCACACCGCTTCCCTCCGCGCGCCGCACGATCGACGGATATCTGCGGGCACCCTTCCCCTGGTACGGCCTGGACGAGGCGTTCACCGGGCCCCGCTGGCTGACGCAGGTGGGGACGGCCGCCGACGGGGCCGTGGAGCACGGTTCCATCGGGCACGGTGACGAGCCCTCGGTGCGGGGCGGTGAGACGGCGGCGGAGGAGCGGGACCGGTTCGCGGTGGTCGTGACCGTCGCCGCGAACCCGTCACGGCGCAGCGCGGACGGTACGGGGCTGCTGGAGGCCACGTCCGTGTCCTCGGCGGCCTGGCTGGCCGGGGTGGGGCTGCTGACATGCACCTGGCCGGGGCAGATGGACCACACCCTGCGGGACGACTGGCTGGAGCAGCAGACCGATACGGCGTGGGTGCTCGCGGACGATCTGGAGGGGGCGGAGTGGTCGACGCTGTCCCTGCCGGTGGATGGGGTGCCGCGGGCGTTTCACTACCGGGAGTCCGAGTTCGGGTGGGTGTTGGCCGGGTCCACGGGGGAGGGGGTTCATCTGGGGGCGTATGGGCGCGGGATGAGTGCGTATGGGCTGGGGTTCGCGGTGATCAAGGACATTGCCGAGTACGGGTGAGTGTTTGAAGGTGGGGGGGAGGGGTGTGGGGGCGGGTGCGGGTTGTGGTCGCTTCTCGCGCAGTTCCTCGCGCCCCTTAAAGACCCTCCCCGCGGCCCGGGATGACCCTCCCGCGCCGCCGGGACGGCCCCGGTTCAGAACTTGTTCCTCGGGGTGATTCCCAAGGACAGGCCCGACAGGCCCCGTTGGCGGCCACCCAGTTTGCCGGCGATGGCGCGCAGGGAGGCGCCCGCGGGGGAGTCGGGGTCGGAGAGGACGACCGGCTTGCCCTCGTCGCCGCCCTCGCGCAGGCGGACGTCGATGGGGATGGCGCCCAGGACCGGGACCGTGGTGCCGGTGGTGCGGGTGAGGCCCTCGGCGACCGCCTGGCCGCCGCCCGTGCCGAAGACGTCGACCATCTCGCCGCAGTGCGGACACGGCAGACCCGACATGTTCTCGACCACGCCGACGATCTTCTGATGGGTCTGCACGGCGATGGAGCCCGCGCGCTCGGCGACCTCCGCCGCCGCCTGCTGCGGGGTCGTCACGACCAGGATCTCGGCGTTCGGGACGAGCTGCGCGACCGAGATGGCGATGTCCCCGGTGCCGGGCGGCAGGTCCAGCAGCAGGACGTCCAGGTCGCCCCAGTAGACATCCGCGAGGAACTGCTGAAGGGCCCGGTGCAGCATCGGGCCGCGCCAGACGACCGGTGCGTTGCCCGGGGTGAACATGCCGATGGAGATCACCTTCACGCCGTGCGCCGACGGCGGCATGATCATGTTCTCGACCTGGGTGGGACGGCCGTCCGCGCCCAGCATGCGCGGCACACTGTGACCGTAGATGTCGGCGTCCACGACCCCGACCTTCAGGCCGTCGGCGGCCATCGCCGCCGCCAGGTTCACGGTGACCGAGGACTTGCCCACGCCGCCCTTGCCGGAGGCGACCGCGTAGACCCGGGTCAGGGAGCCGGGCTTGGCGAACGGGACCTCGCGCTCGGTCTGGCCGCCGCGCAGGGCGGTCGCCAGCTCCTTGCGCTGCTCGTCGCTCATCACGTCGAGGGTGACATCGACCCGGGTGACGCCCGCCACCGCCGCGACCGCGTCCGTCACGCGCTGCGTGATGGTGTCCCGCATGGGGCAGCCGGAGACCGTCAGGTACACGGCGACCGCGACCGCTCCGTCCGCACCGATCTCCACCGATTTGACCATCCCGAGTTCGGTGATGGGACGGTTGATCTCGGGGTCGTTCACCGTCGCCAGTGCCTCGCGCACCGCGTCTTCCGTAACCATAGGGACGATGGTACGGCGCAGTGGCGGGCCGCCGGGATGGCCGTCACCGGTCGTCTGCGTCACGTGCCCCGGTCCGGTCCGCCGGGACGGCACGGTCGCCGTTGCCCTCCAGCTCCCGCACCATGTCCTGCAACTCGGAGCGGATCCAGTCCCGGGTGGCGACCTCGCCCAGGCCGATCCGCAGGGCGGCGATCTCCCGGGTCAGATACTCGGTGTCGGCGATCGAACGCTCGTTCTGCTTGCGGTCCTGTTCGAGGTTGACCCGGTCGCGGTCGGCCTGCCGGTTCTGCGCGAGCAGGATCAGGGGGGCCGCGTAGGACGCCTGGAGGGAGAGCATCAGGGTCAGGAAGATGAACGGGTACTCGTCGAAGCGCAGCTCCTTCGGCGCCGCGATGTTCCACAGCACCCAGACGATGATGACGAACGTCATCCAGACGATGAACCGCCCGGTGCCCAGGAACCGCGCGATCCGCTCCGAGAGCCGCCCGAACGCCTCCGGGTCCCACTCCGGCAGCAGCCGGCGCCGCCGCGCCAGCGGCAGGTCCAGCCGGGCGCGTGGCCGGGTGGTGGCGGTCGCCCCGGCGGGCCCGCCGCGCTCCCGGCCGCCGTCCCGCTCAGGAGCCATCGCCCACCGCCCCCTCCCCGAGATGGAACTCCGTCTCCCGCCAGTCGTCCGGCAGCATGTGGTCCAGGACGTCGTCCACCGTGACCGCCCCCAGCAGCGACCCCGCCTCGTCCACCACCGGCGCCGCGACCATGTCGTACGTGGCGAAGAACCCGGCGACGACCGGCAGGGCCGCGTCCGGGTCCAGGGTCTGGAGATCGTCGTCCAGGATCGAGCTGACCAGGGTGTACGGCGGGTCGCGCAGCAGGCGCTGGAAGTGGACCGTGCCGAGGTACTTGCCGGTGGGGGTCTCGTCGGGCGCCCGGCAGACATAGATCTGGGCGGCGAGGGCCGGGGAGAGGTCGGGGTTGCGGATCCGGGCGAGGGCGTCGGCGACGGTGGCGTCGGGGCGCAGCACGATCGGCTCGGTGGTCATCAGCCCGCCCGCGGTGCGCTCCTCGTACGCCATCAGCCGCCGGACGTCGGCCGCGTCGGAGGGCTGCATCAGGCTCAGCAGGCGTTCCTTCTCCTCCTCGGGCAGCTCCGAGAGCAGGTCGGCGGCGTCGTCGGGGTCCATGGCCTCCAGGACGTCCGCGGCGCGCTCCTTCTTCAGCTTGCCGAGGATCTCGATCTGGTCGTCCTCCGGCAGTTCCTCCAGGACATCGGCGAGCCGGTCGTCGTCCAGGGCGGCGGCGACCTCCGCGCGGCGCTTGGGGGAGAGGTGGTGCAGCACATTGGCGAGGTCGGCGGGGCGCAACTGCTCGAAGGTGGCGAGCAGGGTCTCGGCGCCCTGCTCCTGCTCCTCCAGGGTGAACCCGGTGACGGCGGACCACTCGACGGTCAGTGTCTCGCCCCGGGCCCGGCGGAAGCCGCCCGCGCGGCTCGTACGGCCCTTGCGGACGAAGACCCGCTCCACCTCCCAGTCCCGGCGCGCCGGGAGCTGCCGCACCGACAGATCCAGGACGGTGACCTCCTCGCCGGTCTCGGTGAGGGTGACGCGCCGGTCCAGCAGCTCGCCGAAGACCAGCCGCTCGGTGGGCCGCTGCTCGAAGCGCCGGACGTTGAGCACCCCGGTGGTGATGACCTGGCCGGAGTCGATGCCGGTGACCCGGGTCATGGGCAGGAAGATGAGGCGGCGGGTGGAGAGTTCGACGACCAGCCCGAGCACCCGCGGCGGCCGGTGCCCGACGCGCAGCATCACCACCACGTCCCGCACCCGGCCCACCTGGTCGCCATTGGGGTCGAAGCAGGCGATGCCGGAGAGGTGCGAGACAAAGATCCGGGGAGCGCCGGCGGCCATGGCCGCGCCTCCTTCCCGGGGGCGGGTACGGTCTCCAGGGCCGTTCCGGGGCGCTGTGCCGCACTCACGTCGAAGATGCCGAGTGTGCTGAGTATGCCGAATATGTCGAGTGTTCCGAATGTATCCAATGCGGCGAACCTGTGCGGATCCCTACCGATTCGCGGGGATCGATCGGGCTTCAGGCTAGCCCGTACTCCTCGGATCCGCGCAGGTGGGGGGTCCGGACGGACTGGCTCCGAGCGGTGTCCGGGGCACCGGTACGCTGCCGTACGCCGCTGAGGACACCCGCCAGAAAGGCAGCGTCACCTGTGATCGTTATGCGCCGGGGCCGTTTCCGCCGGAAGGCTCTCGTGGGTGCGGTCTGCGCCCTGGTCATGACCGGGACGACCGCGCTGACCGGGTGCGGCGGCGAGGACCCGGACGCCGGGACGAACGGCGTCGGCAAGCTGCCCCCGGACCGGATCCAGGCCAGGACCCGCGCGGCGGCCGACGGGGCGGCGGCGGTACGGCTGGCCGGGAGCGTGACCGCGGGCGGCAGGACATACAAGCTGGACATGCGGCTGAAGAAGGACGGCGGGACCGGGTCGGTCACCGCCGAGGGGGCCACCTTCCAGCTTCTGCGGATCGGCGAGGAGCTGTATCTGATGGCCGACGCCGGTTTCTGGACCGGCGGCGCGGAGGGCGAGGAGTCCGACACCGCGGCGGCCGAGAAGCTCAACGGCAAGTATGTGAAGGTGCCCGAGGGCGACCCCTCCTACGAGAAGTTCACCGGCTTCACCGACAAGGCCGTACTGCTGGACGGGCTGCTGACCCTGCACGGCACCCTGTCCACCGACGGCCGCCACGAGCAGGCCGGTCTGCGCACCATCCGCATCACCGGCGACAAGGGCGCCGGCGGCACCCTGGACGTCTCCCTGGAGGGCACCGCCTACCCCATGCTCCTCTCCCGCGCGGGCGGCGCGGGCACCCTGATCTTCTCCGACTGGGGCAAGGACTTCCCCCTGGAGGAACCGGCGGAGGACGAGACGGTGGACTACGGGAAGCAGCTCCCGGCGTCCTGAAACCTGCGGGGCTCCCGGCGTCCTAGGACTTGCGGGGCTTGTTGCGTCTGCGGAACAGCAGCCTGGGCAGGCCCGCCGGGACCGGCTCGCGGGTCGTCGCCGGGGACGGCAGCGGGGGCTCGGCCAGCGGGCCGTCCGGCAGCGGGGCCGTCGCCCCCGTCGGGGCCAGCCGCAGCACCCGGCACTCCCGTTCCCAGCGGGCCGGCATCGCCTCGCCGTCGGGCGCGTTCAGCCGCTTGCCCTTCAGCTCCGCCACCGCCGCCCGCCATGCCTCCGAGCCCAGCGCCGGTTCGCTGACCGCCGCCGTCCAGACGACCAGCCGCCCGCCCTTGTCCTTGCTGCGGACCGTCACCTCGGCCGTCCCCCCGTCCGACAGCCCCGGCAGCGGCTGCTCACCGGGCCCGTCGCCGACGACGTACACCGCGCCCTCGTGCCACACATGCCACAGCGGGCGGGCCGCCGCTCCCGGGCCCCGGACCCAGACCAGGCCCGACTTCTTGGTGGCCTCCTCGATCAGGGCCCGGTCGAGCAGCTCGCCCTCGGACGGCCCGCGCTCAGCAGTCATGCGCGCAGCCTATCCAGACGGCGTCTACAGCCAGCCGTTGCGCTTGAGGGTGCGGTGGATGCCGAAGCAGATCAGCGCGGTCACGCCGAGCACCATCGGATACCCGTACTGCCAGCGCAGCTCCGGCATGTGATCGAAGTTCATCCCGTACACCCCGCACACCATGGTCGGTACGGCGATGATGGCCGCCCAGGAGGTGATCTTGCGCATGTCCTCGTTCTGTGCCACCGACGCCTGCGCGAGATTGGCCTGAAGGATCGAGTTGAGCAGCTCGTCGAAGCCCATGACCTGCTCCTGGACGCGTGCCAGATGGTCCGCGACATCCCGGAAGTACTTCTGGATGTCCGGGTCGATCAGCCGCATCGGCCGCTCGCTGAGCAGTTGCATCGGCCGCAGCAGCGGCGACACCGCCCGCTTGAACTGGAGCACCTCGCGCTTGAGCTGGTAGATCCGCCCCGCGTCCGTACCGCGCGGCGCGCCCTTGCGGCCCGGTGAGAAGACCTCGGTCTCCACCTCGTCGATGTCGTCCTGCACCGCGTCCGCGACCGCGATATAGCCGTCCACCACATGGTCGGCGATGGCGTGCAGCACCGCCGAGGGACCCTTCATCAGCAGCTCGGGGTCGTCCTGGAGCCGGTGGCGCAGGCCCCGCAGCGAGCCCTGGCCGCCGTGCCGGACGGTGATGAAGAAGTCCCGGCCGGTGAAGCACATCACCTCGCCGGTCTCCACGATCTCGCTGTTGGCGGTCAGCTCGTCGTGCTCCACGTAGTGGATGGTCTTGAAGACCGTGAACAGGGAGTCGTCGTAGCGCTCCAGCTTGGGCCGCTGGTGCGCCTGCACCGCGTCCTCCACGGCCAGCGGGTGCAGCCCGAACTCGTCGGCGATCCCGGCGAATTCGGCCTCGGTGGGCTCGTGCAGCCCGATCCAGACGAAGCCGCCCGAGCGCCGCACCTGGCGCATGGCCTCCTGCGGGGTGGGCGACCTCGGGGTCTCGACGCGGGCGCCGTCGCGGTAGACGGCGCAGTCCACGACCGCCGAGGGCGTCGAGGGGTCGCGGGTGGTGTCGTAACCGCCCGCGTCCTTGCGCAGGGCGGTGGCGGGGCGGCCGGGCCGGACGGCGGCACGCAGATCACGGATCATCGACATGGCAGGCTCCTTCGCGACGGAGCAGCCGCTCACGCGGGACTGCGACGGGTGGAACTGCCCGGAATGGGGACGTCCGTGCTACGGGATGTTTGGCACGTCCACAAAGCGGGGAGCACCGCACCGTTGCGGTGGTGAGCTTCGCTGCTGAGTCAGTACGTACGGAAGTGCGGAAGTACAGACGGATCACGCAGAACGAAACGGGTGCTTCCTGCTCTTCCGAGATGAGGAGAACGCGAGAGGCGGCAGCCGGCGAGAGCTTGAGGGCTCCAGAGCGAGAAGCCCTGTGCGAAGGCGGCTACTTCAGCGGCCGGAAGAGCGGGTGGTACTGCACGATCGACTTCGGTCCATTGCAGCCCCACCTCCTCCGGCCGGTCCCTGGTGAGGGACGATCCATTCCCCGCCGGGAGTCGAATCCCGCGGGGAGAGCCCCCGAGGGGAGTCCCGGGGCGCGCTCGGTGTCCGCCGGGCGGTGGGTCGGCGCTTGCCGCGCGCTGCCCGACGACCGGGCAAGAGTATCAGCCGACAGAAGTGTCAAGGGGCCGCTTCGCCCGGTACTGACGAGTTCTATGCTCCCGGCATGGCTGATGTTCTTCCTCTGGTCGAGGCCCGGTTGTGCTCCGCGCTGGGTGCGCCGGACGCCCGCGCGGCCATCACCTTCCTGGGCACCGACCGCGTCGAGGTGCTCCGCTTCCGGGGCGCCGGACCCGACCCGGATCTCGTCCGCTACGCCACCCTGGGGATGTCCGCCCAGCCCATGGCGGACCCCACCGCGACCCTCGCCGACCCCGTCAAGGGCCCCCGCGCCGAGCTGATCATCTCCGTACGGGCCGGACTCGCCGACACCGACAAGGTGCTCCGCCCGCTCGCTGTCCTGGCCGCGTCCCCGCAGGTCGAGGGCGTGATCGTGGCCCCCGGCGCGTCCCTGGACGTCGGTGACCCGCTGTGGCCCGGCGCCCCCTTCACCTCCGTCCTGGTCGCCGAGCCGGGCGGTCTGGTCGAGGACCTGGAACTGGACGAGCCCCTCGACCCCGTACGGTTCCTGCCGCTGCTGCCGATGACGCCGAACGAGGCCGCGTGGAAGCGGGTGCACGGGGCGGGGGCGCTCCAGGAGCGCTGGCTGACCCACGGCACGGATCTGCGCGACCCGCTGCGCGGCGCGGTCCCGCTGGACTGAGGCCCGGCCCGCTGCGCGTGCCGTGACGGAACTCACCTGTCCGGCCGTTCAGTTGGTGCCTTCGGGGCGCCGGTGGTGCGGGTGGCGGCGGACCGGTCGGGTGATCGTCCTTGACGGGACGGTGCCCGGGTAGGACCGTGGGGCTCTATGAGGGGCGAACCCAGTTGCCCGAAGTGCGGTGGCCGGGTCAGGGCTCCCGGCCTCTTCGCCGACTCCTGGCAGTGCGCTGTCCATGGGGCGGTGCATCCCGTGCAGCCCGTGCTGCCGCCCAGCGTGGACGCGCTCGGGGCCGTGGTGCGGCAGACGCAGGTGCCGGTCTGGATGCCGTGGCCGCTGCCCGTGGGCTGGCTGTTCACCGGTGTCGCCCTCGCGGGCGACGAGCGCAGCGGCGGGCGCGCCACGGCCGTGGCCTGCTCGGGGCCGGGGCCGCTCGGCGGGACGAGTGAGCTGATCCTCGTCGCCGAGGAGATCGGCGTCGGGCTCGGCGCGCGGTACGCGGGGATCGACGGTCCCGATCCGGGGCCGTACCTCAGCGTGGAGAAGCCGCCGGAGACGAAGGTGCTGGCGGCCGGGCGGCCGACGCCGCTGTGGCATGTCTCGGGACCGCCGGCCGACCGGGCGGTGTTCGCCGGGGAGGCGCGGGGACTGTGGCTGTGGGCGGTGGTGTGGCCGGAGCAGGCGGGGCTGCTGATGTACGACGAGCTGGTGCTGACGGATCTGCGGGACGCGGGGGCGGAGATAGAGCTGGTGCCCTGCGGGGCGCTGGCGCGGCGGTTGCTTGAGCCGTAGGGGTGGGAGTGGGGTGGGGTGCGGGGGTGGGGTGTGCGGGGCTGGGGTGCGGTGGTCGGGTGCGGGTTCGGTGGGGGCTGGTCGCGCGGTTCCTCCCCCTCTGGGGGACCTGACGGCTCACCCCCCGGCCCCGGTTACGCTAGGGGCGTCGTCTTTGGTCCGGTGTGCTGGGAGTCCGTGTTCGTGCGTATCGATCTGCACACCCACTCCACCGCGTCCGACGGGACGGACACCCCCTCCGACCTGGTGCGCAAGGCGGCAGCCGCCGCGCTGGACGTCGTCGCGCTGACCGATCACGACACCACCCGGGGGCATGCCGAGGCGATCGCCGCGCTGCCCGAGGGGCTCACGCTGATCACCGGGGCCGAGCTGTCCTGCCGTATCGACGGGATCAGCATGCACATGCTGGCCTATCTCTTCGACGCCGAGGAGCCCGCGCTGCTCGCCGAGCGGGAGCTGGTGCGGGACGACCGGGTGCCCCGGGCCCAGGGGATGATCGCCAAGCTGAACGCGCTCGGCGTGCCGGTCACCTGGGAGCAGGTCGCCCGGATCGCCGGGGACGGCTCGGTCGGACGGCCGCACCTCGCGACCGCGCTGGTCGAACTGGGGGTCGTACCGACCGTGGACGACGCCTTCACCCCGGACTGGCTGGCCGATGGCGGCCGGGCCCACATGGGCAAGCACGAGACCGACCCCTTCGAGGCGATCCGCCTGGTCAAGGCGGCCGGTGGGGTCACCGTCTTCGCGCACCCGGGCGCCAGCAAGCGCGGCCGTACGGTGCCGGAGTCGGCCATCGCCGGGATGGCCGCCGCCGGGCTGGACGGCATCGAGGTCGATCACATGGACCACGACCCCGACACCCGGGCCCGGCTGCGCGGGCTCGCCGGGGAGCTGGGCCTGCTGGTCACCGGGTCCAGCGACTACCACGGCAGCCGCAAGACCTGCGCGCTCGGCGAGAACACCACCGACCCCGAGGTGTACGGGGAGATCGTCCGGCGGGCGACCGGGGCGTTCCCCGTGCCCGGCACCGGCGGGCGCTGAACCCCGGCCGCCCTCTCCCGTACGTCCGTCCTCTCTGGTTCCAAGGCTTCACCGTGTTCGATCTCGCCGTGTTCGGCTCCCTCTTCCTCACGCTCTTCGTCATCATGGATCCCCCCGGGATCACCCCGATCTTCCTCGGGCTTACCTCCGGGCGGCAGGCCGCGGCCCAGCGGCGGATGGCCCTTCAGGCGGTCTGTGTCGCCGGTGGGGTGATCACCGTCTTCGGGGTGCTCGGGCATCAGATCCTGAACTATCTGCATGTCTCCGTACCGGCCCTGATGATCGCCGGTGGGCTGCTGCTCCTGCTGATCGCGCTCGATCTGCTCACCGGCAAGACCGATGAGCCGAGGCAGACCAAGGACGTCAATGTCGCCCTGGTGCCGCTGGGGATGCCGCTGCTGGCCGGGCCCGGCGCGATCGTGGCGGTGATCCTGGCCGTGCAGCGCGCCGACGAGCCCGGTGCCCGGCTCGCGGTGTGGACGGCGATCCTCGCCATCCATGTGGTGCTGTGGCTGGTGATGCGGTACTCGGTGCTGATCATCCGGGTCATCAAGGACGGCGGGGTGGTGCTGGTGACCCGGCTCGCCGGGATGATGCTGTCCGCGATCGCCGTGCAGCAGATCATCAACGGGGTCACCCAGGTGATCGAGGCGGGCTAGCCCTCCTCATGGAGGCCAGTAGGGGATGGAGGACGACAGAAACAGGGCCCCGTACGGGGGTGCCGTGCGGGGCCCTGAAGCCTGTCGGAGGTGATCCGTGTTACGAGGCCGAGGTGTCGGCGGGACGGATCCACAATCGCTGTCCGATGGCAGCGGCCTGCTGAACGATCCGGTTGACGGAGGCGGCGTCCACGACGGTGGTGTCCACGGGCGTACCGTCGATGTCGTCGAGGCGCATGATCTCGAAGCGCATGGGCTTCTCCCTTCGTGTTCCATTCGTGGACAACAGCCGGGCCCATGCAAACATTCCCTACGCTAAAGAAAATTTTCGAACGCCTAATGACCCTGGTGGCGGGGGTGAGGGTAAGAGTGTGGATGGAGACTGATCGGGACCGGTTGTGTTCGTAGCGTGACCGCCGGGACAATGGAATGGATGAACGAGGACCTGGCGGCCCTGTCCGCCCGCATCGACCGTACGAACGAGCTGTTGCAGCGCATGCTCGCCGAGGTGGCCAAGACGCCCTCGACCCATGCGATCTTCGTCGACGCGGGCTATCTCTACGCCGCCGCCGGACGCCTGATCGCCGGGACGGAGGACCGCCGCGCCTTCGATGTCGACGCCGAGGGACTGATCGAGGCCCTCATCGACAAGGCCCGGCAGGTCTTCGCCGACAGCAGACTGCTCCGCGTCTACTGGTACGACGGCGCCCGGCGCCGCATCCACACCGCCGAGCAGCAGTCCATCGCCGAACTCCCCGACGTCAAGGTCCGCCTCGGCAACCTCAACGCCAACAACCAGCAGAAGGGCGTCGACTCCCTCATCCGCAGCGATCTGGAGTCCCTCGCCCGGCACCGCGCGGTCAGCGACGCGGCCCTGCTCGGCGGTGACGAGGACCTGGTCTCGGCGGTGGAGGCCGCCCAGGGCTACGGCGCCCGGGTCCACCTCTGGGGCATCGAGGCCCCCGACGGCCGCAACCAGGCCGAGCCCCTGCTCTGGGAGGTCGACAGCCAGCGCACCCTCGACCTCGACTTCTTCAAGCCCTACGTCAGCCGCCGCACCGCCGCCGCCTACGAGAACGCCGGGGCGACCCGGCCCGGCCGGGAGGACGTCCGGTTCGTCGGCGCCCAGATCGCGGCGAAGTGGCTGGCCTCACGCGGGCGCGAGGCGCTGGTCGAGCTGCTGCCGGGCCACCCCTATCTGCCCGGCTCGGTCGATCAGGATCTGCTGGTGGAGGCGGAGGGCATGCTCCAGTACTCGCTGCGCGGCCAGGCCGATCTGCGCCGGGCCCTGCGCGACGGGTTCTGGGAGCATCTGCGGACGCTGTACTGAGCGGCCCCCCATGAGTCACCCCGGCAGGGTGTCCCGTCACTCCGGCAGGGTGTCCCAGAAGTCGGCCATCGCGGTGGCCGTGGGGAGGGGCCGGTCGATGTTCGGCGAGTGGTCCGCGTCCGCGACGACCGTACGGCGGGCCCGCAGCCGTTCGGCCATCGCGTCCAGGAGCGGTACCGGCCAGGTGCCGTCGGTGGCACCGGACAGCACGTGGTACGGGAGCGCGAGGGCGGCCAGCTCCGCGACCCGGTCCGGCTCGACGCACAACTGACGGCCGGTGGCGATCAACTGGGCCGGTTTGTTGCCCAGCCAGCGCACCCGCAGATGGTCCTGGCCGCCGTCCGTGTCGACCGCCCCGCCCCCCACGTCCTCGGGCGCGCCCATCGACTCCATCGCCTCCCACACCTCGGCCATCGACATCACCGCGAGCGCGTCCCGCAGCAGCTTGACCCGCTCCTGCTGGGGCGGTGAGATCTGCGCCGGGCCTGAGGACATCAGGGTGAGGGAGCGGAAGGGGGCCGGATCCAGCAGCACGGCCGCGCGGGCGATCTGACCGCCGAGGGAGTGGCCGAGGAGATGCAGGGGGGTGGTGGCGAGCGCCGCCGCCTGGGCGAGGACGTCCCCCGCCAACTCCGGTTGCGCGTACGCCGATTCGTCGTGCTCCGGGCCGTCCGACTCGTACTGTCCGCGGCCGTCCACCGCGATCGTGCGGTAGCCGCGGGCCGCGAGCGGCTCGTGCAGCAGCCGGAAGTCCTCCTTGCTGCCGGTGAACCCGGGCAGCAGCAGCGCGGTCCCCCTGGGCTCGACACCGGGGGCGACCGGATGGTCCACCACGGCGAAGTCACCGCGAGCGGTGCGCAGGGGGTGGGCGCGGGCGGCGGGTGGCGGGGTCAGGGAGGGCGGTCGGCTCACGTGGTGAGGGTAACGGGGGGTGGGTGGGGCGGCGAGGGGGAGGGTGTTTGCCGGGGTACGGCGGCGGCCCGGCTCCTCGGGGGAGGAACCGGGCCGCCGTGGTCGCGCGGGTCGGTCAGCCGTCGGTGGGCTCGGCCGCGACCGTCGCCTTGCGGGTCCGGCGGACCCTGGGCTTCGGCTCGGCACCGGCCTCCGCCTCACCGGCGGTGGCCTGGGCCGGGATCGCCGCGGCGGCCTTCTTGCGGGGGGCCCGCTTGGGCTTGGCGGCTTCCGTGCCTTCGGTTGTGCCTTCGGCGGTGTCGAGTGCCGTGTCGGCTGCGGGTGCGGTGGTGGTGGCCTTTTTGCGGGTGGTCCGCTTGGGCTTGGCCTCGGTGGTGGCCTCCGGCTCGGTGCTGGTGGCCTTCTTGGCGGTGGTCTTGCGAGGGGCCCGCTTGGGCTTGGTGGCCTCCGCGCCTTCCGCCGTGTCGACGGCCACCTCGGCGGCGGTCTCGGTGGTGGTCGTGGCGGCGGTGGCCTTCTTCCGCGTCCGCTTGGGCTTGGCTTCGGGGGCCTCGGGGGCCTCGGGGGCCTCGGGGGTCACCGGGGTCGCCTCGGCCACGGGTGCGGCGGCGGCCTTCTTGCGGGGGGCCCGCTTGGGCTTGGCGGCTTCCGTGCCTTCGGTTGTGCCTTCGGCGGTGTCGAGTGCCGTGTCGGCTGCGGGTGCGGTGGTGGTGGCCTTTTTGCGGGTGGTCCGCTTGGGCTTGGCCTCGGTGGTGGCCTCCGGCTCGGTGCTGGTGGCCTTCTTGGTGGCGGTCTTGCGAGGGGCCCGCTTGGGCTTGGTGGCCTCCGCGCCTTCCGCCGTGTCGACGGCCACCTCGGCGGCGGTCGCGGCGGCGGGCTCGACCGCCTCGGCGGTCTTACGGGTGCGGCGGCGCGGCTTCGGCTCGACGGCGTCCAGGGTGATGGCGTCCGGGGCGATGGCCTCCGGCGTGGTGGCCGGTGCCGTCGTCACCGTCTCGGTCACGGTCACCGCGGGGGCCTCGATCGGCTCCGCCGGCTCCGCCACCTTGCGGGTGCGGGTGCGGCGGCGGGGCTTCGCCGGGGCGGGCTCCAGGTCGGCCCGGGACTGCTCCGGCTCGGCGACGGGCGTCACCGGCTGCTCGGCCTCGACGACCGGGGCCGGGCTGTCGGTGGGCGTCACCGACACCGGCTCGCTCACCGCGGTGGCCTGGGCGGCGCCCCGGGTACGGCGACGGCGGCGCGGGGTGCGCGCGGCGGACTCCTCCTCGGCGACCGGCGTCACGGCCGGGTCGGCCGGGGTCACCGGCGTACCGGCCGCCTCCTGCGCGGGGCCGGACTCCAGCGCCGTACCGCCACGGGTGCGGCGGCGACGGCGGGGGGTGCGGGCCGGGCGCTCGCGGTCGGAGTGCTCCGAGCGATCCGAGCGATCCGAACGGTCGGAGCGGTCGGGGCGTCCCGGGCGGTCGGAGCGGGACGAGCGGTCGTTGCGGGAGTCCCCGCGACCGCCGCGACCGCGCTGGCCGCGGCCACCCGGCTCGCCCAGGTCCTCCAGCTCCTCCGCCGCGAGACCGGCGCGGGTGCGCTCCGAACGCGGCAGGACACCCTTGGTGCCCGCGGGGATGTGCAGCTCGGCGAAGAGGTGCGGGGAGGTGGAGTACGTCTCCGGCGGGTCGCTGAAGTTCAGCTCCAGCGCCTTGTTGATGAGCTGCCAGCGCGGGATGTCGTCCCAGTCGACCAGCGTGATCGCCGTACCCGAGGCGCCCGCGCGGCCGGTGCGGCCGATGCGGTGGAGGTAGGTCTTCTCGTCCTCCGGCGACTGGTAGTTGATGACGTGCGTCACACCTTCGACGTCGATACCGCGGGCGGCGACATCGGTGCAGACCAGGACATCGACCTTGCCGTTGCGGAAGGCGCGCAGCGCCTGCTCGCGGGCGCCCTGGCCGAGGTCGCCGTGGACCGCGCCGGAGGCGAAACCGCGCTGTCCGAGCTGGTCGGCGAGATCGGCCGCGGTGCGCTTGGTGCGGCAGAAGACCATGGCCAGGCCCCGGCCCTCGGCCTGGAGTATCCGCGCGACCATCTCGGGCTTGTCCATGTTGTGCGCGCGGTAGACGTGCTGCGAGATGTTCGCGACCGTCGCGCCCTGGTCGTCCGGCGCGGTGGCGCGGATGTGCGTGGGCTGGGACATGTAGCGGCGGGCCAGGCCGATGACCGCGCCCGGCATGGTGGCCGAGAACAGCATGGTCTGGCGCTTGGCCGGAAGCATGTTGATGATCTTCTCGACATCGGGCAGGAAGCCCAGGTCGAGCATCTCGTCGGCCTCGTCCAGGACCAGGCAGCGGACGTGCTTGAGGTTGAGCTTCTTCTGGCCCGCGAGGTCGAGCAGCCGGCCGGGCGTGCCGACGACGACGTCGACGCCCTTGCGCAGGGCCTCGACCTGGGGCTCGTAGGCCCGGCCGCCGTAGATCGCGGTGACGCGCACATTGCGCACCTTGCCCGCGGTCAGCAGATCATTGGTGACCTGCTGGCACAGCTCGCGCGTCGGGACGACGATCAGCGCCTGCGGGGCGTCGGTGACGGAGTCGGGGGCGGCGCGTCCGGCCTCCACATCGGCGGGGACGGTGACGCGCTCCAGGAGCGGCAGCCCGAAGCCCAGCGTCTTGCCGGTGCCGGTCTTGGCCTGTCCGATGACATCCGTGCCGGTGAGGGCGACGGGGAGGGTCATCTCCTGGATGGGGAACGGGGTGACGATGCCGACGGCCTCCAGGGCCTCGGCGGTCTCGGGCAGGATCCCGAGCTCTCGGAACGACGTAGTCAGGGTTTTGCCTCTTCTGTGTGCGCGGTGCGAGGCGAGCGCGGGGGTCGTGCTGACCGTGCCGGGGGGACGTCGGCCGCCGTACAGCGAGCCGGATGGCGAGCCGGTTGGCACGGGACCTCTGCCGACGCTCTAGCGCTCGTACCGCTGAGGGGTCCCTCCGATCGTCGTACGTTCTCGGCGAATGCCGGGCCGTACGGTCAGGGAGGGCTGTCGGGTCGGAGCCGATCGGGCCACCGACCGGGCATCCTCATACGTGCGGCCTGTCGAGCGCGGTCGTCATATGGCGAATGACGGGCGACATGACGACTGGGTACTCAGCAGGCGCATTACCACCATACCCCGGAATGGCGCACAGATGATGGCCGATTCGGTCACGTTGCCGTCGTCACATTCACGGGAGCGTTCACAGGGGCGTTCACAGCGGTGCTCACGGGGTGATCGCAGGCGGAACGGAGGCGGAATGCAGGAGGACGGCAAGAGGGGACGGCAAGAGGGGGCGGCAGGCGGATCGCAAGGTTCTCGCCACGGTGTCGGCCGGGCGCCCGGACGGCTGTTCCCGGGGCGTGTGGCCAGGGGGTTCCGCCGGGCGGCGAGCGGGCTATTGTGCGCTGCATGACCTCCGCTGACACGCCTGAATCCTCGTCCGGCACCTCGTCCGACACGCCTGAAGGCGCCGCCTCCGACACCCCCGGGCACACCGGGGTCGCCGCCCAGGACTGGGCGCGGGCCGCCGTCGATCCGCAGTACCGGGCCGCCGTCGTGGATCTGCTGGGCGCCCTCGCGTACGGGGAGCTGGCGGCGTTCGAGCGGCTCGCCGAGGACGCCAAGCTGGCGCCGACCCTGGCGGACAAGGCGGAGCTGGCGAAGATGGCGTCGGCCGAGTTCCACCACTTCGAGCGGCTGCGGGACCGGCTGACCGAGATCGGCCAGGAGCCCACGGCGGCCATGCAGCCCTTCGTCGCCGCCCTCGACGGCTTCCACCGTCAGACCGCCCCCTCGGACTGGCTGGAGGGCCTGGTCAAGGCGTACGTCGGTGACTCGATCGCCAGCGACTTCTACCGCGAGGTCGCCGTACGGCTGGACTCCGACACCCGGCAGCTCGTGCTGGTCGTGCTGGACGACACCGGGCACGGCGGCTTCGCGGTGGAGAAGGTGCGGGCCGCGATCGACGCGGACCCGCGGGTCGGCGGGCGGCTGGCGCTGTGGGCGCGGCGGCTGATGGGGGAGGCGCTGTCGCAGTCCCAGCGGGTGGTGGCCGAGCGGGACGCCCTGTCGACGATGCTGGTGGGCGGGGTCGCCGACGGGTTCGACCTGGCCGAGGTGGGGCGGATGTTCTCGCGGATCACCGAGGCGCACACCAAGCGGATGGCGGCGCTGGGGCTTGCCGCGTAGACCTGCGGTCGGCTTGGGGGTGGGCGTGGTGTGCGGCTCGGGGGCTCGGGGGTGGGCGTGCGGCCCCCCCCGGGGCTCGGCGGTGGGCTTGCGGGCTCGGCTACGCCGTCGCCGAGTGGCGGCGGAGTCTGCCCGTGGGGCGGACCAGCAGGGAGACGGAGGCCGTCGCGACGATCGCCGAGCCGGTCAGGAGCACCACCAGATGGGTCGTCTCCAGCGCGCTGTGCGTGACGAAGGCGCCGAACAGGGAGCCTGCCACGCCGGTTGACAGAACCAGGGGGCGGGCGGGGAGCCGGTGCGGGAGTCGGCTGGCCGCCGCCCAGGCGAGGGCCAGACCGAGCACCGCGGAGCTGATCGCTTCCAAGACCATGTCGGGGTTCCTCCCACCCGGCCGTCCTGCCCTAAACGGTCGTAGCCGGTCTTACCCCTGACCTGCGGAATGCAATCCCCCTCTGTGTATGAACCGTGGTGGAGCCGTGGAGGCGGAGGGTGGTGCCGGTGGATGGGTGGATGGGTGGACGGGTTGACGAGGTGTCAGGCGGGAGCGGGAGCGGGGTCGGGGCTCGGGGGACGGCGAAGGCCGGTGGGTCGGGCGGCATTCGGCCGCGGGCCCACCGGCCCTCGATTCGACGTGATCCGGCTTGATTCAGCTTGATCCGGCTTGATTCGACTACAGCGCGCCGAAGCCCACCTTGCGCGGGGCCGCCTCGCCGATCTCGACGTACGAGAGGCGGTCGGCCGGGATGAGGAGCTTGCGGCCGTGCTCGTCCACCAGGCTCAGCAGGCGAGACTTGCCCTCCAGCGCCTCGGCGACCACCCGCTCGACCTCCTCGGCGGTCTGACCGCTCTCCAGAACGATCTCGCGGGGCGAGTGCTGCACGCCGATCTTGACCTCCACGGCTATGTCCCTCCGACGGTCAGTGAAGTGCGCGGCCTTCCGCGCCGTACCCAGCACACATTAGCCCGGTGAGGGGATCGCCATGGTCCGCCCTGCCACGCCAGGAGCGAACAGGGGGCGGGAACAAAAGCGGGGGTGCCGCCTCGGTCGGGCTGCCTCGGCCGTGCCGCCTCAGTGGTGGTTCTGCTCGATGCCGTGCAGAGGGAAGCCGGCGATGCCCCGCCAGGCCAGCGAGGTGAGGAGCTGGACCGCCTGGTCGCGCGGGACGCTGCGGTCGCTGTGCAGCCAGGACCGGGCCACCACCTGGGCGAGCCCGCCGAGCCCCGAGGCCAGCAGCATCGATTCGGCCCGGGACAGCCCGGTGTCCTCGGCGATGACCTCGCAGATGGCCTCGGCGCAGTCGTTGGTGACCTTGTCGACGCGCTCGCGCACGGCCGGTTCATTGGTCAGGTCCGACTCGAAGACCAGACGGAAGGCACCGCCGTCGTCCTCGACGTACGCGAAGTAGGCGTCCATGGTCGCCCGGACCCGCTGCTTGTTGTCGCTGGTCGACGCCAGCGCGTTGCGGACGGCCTGGATGAGGGATTCGCAGTGCTGGTCCAGCAGGGCGAGATAGAGGTCGAGCTTGCCGGGGAAGTGCTGGTAGAGCACCGGCTTGCTGACCCCGGCCCGCTCGGCGATGTCATCCATCGCGGCCGAGTGGTAACCCTGGGCCACGAAGACTTCCTGTGCGGCGCCCAGGAGCTGGTTCCGTCGTGCGCGGCGGGGCAGGCGGGTGCCTCGCGGGCGCGCCGCTTCTGTCTGCTCGATGGCTGTCACGCCGCCTCCCGAAATCGTCCCTATGCGGTGTGCCGCCGCGCGGCCATCGTACTTTTCGGTAACCGTGGTGTGCGCGGTGCCAGCGCAGAATTTCACGGACCGGGCGGTCGGGAAAGCCGTGCGTATGGCCGCGAACACGCTCCGGCCGGGGTAAACCGGGCGCCTGGGAGCCGGGTCGACAGGGGGTCGACAGGTTCTGTGGGGGCCTGGCTCGGTGCTCGCGTTGCCGCCAGGGTCTGCGTCTGCGTCTGTGGTCAGTGGCCGGTGCTTAGCGGCCAGTGGTCAGCGGTCAGTGGTCATCGGTAGTCGTCCTCGTCCAGGGAGACGACCCGGGCCTGCTCGGCGAGGTCTGCCTCGTCGGCCTCCTCGGTGGTGTCCCTGGTCAGTGGGTCGTCGTGGCGCGGGGCGAGATCGGCGTGCTGCTCGGCGGTGTCGTCGGCCGGGGCCTCGACGTCGTACGCCTCGCCGCTGCGGGGCTCCTCGTCCGTGAAGGTGTCGGGGTCGGTGGGGTCGATGGGGTCGACGGCCATGGCGGGCTCCCTTCCTACGAGCGCCCGTCCCCTGAGGCACGCAGGGGCCACACGCGGGTGCCCTCTCTTCGAGCGTAGGAGACACGGGGGGCGATGGCGATCCATGCGGGGCACGGAGTGGAGCGCACCGGACCGGAGCGGACCGGACCGGAGTGGAGTGGAGCGGACCGGACCGGAGCGGACCGGAGTGGAGTGGAGTGGAGCGGAGTGTGCCCGAACGGACGTGTGAGGGCGAACACAGGAGAACGCACCTGTCGGTACGTGATCGTCTCGTAACATTGCCGCATGTCTTCGACCGAGTTGCCGTCCGTGGCGGCCGATGTGCTTCCGAAGGCGGCTCCCGTCAGGGTCGCGGACGGCGAGCGGCTCCGGTCGGTGCGGCTGCCCGGGATCTCGCTGACGGTCCGCTCCCGGCCGGGACGCGTCGAGGGGCTCGCGCCCGCGCTCTACGTCCATGGACTCGGCGGTTCCTCGCAGAACTGGTCGGCGCTGATGGAACTGCTCGACGACACGGTCGACGGCGAGGCGCTGGATCTGCCGGGCTTCGGCGACTCCCCGCCCCCGGACGACGGCGACTACTCGGTCACCGGGCATGCCCGCGCGGTCATCCGCCATCTCGACGCCGCCGGGCGCGGCCCCGTCCATCTCTTCGGCAACTCGCTCGGCGGAGCGGTCACCACCCGGGTGGCCGCCGTACGGCCGGACCTCATCCGGACGCTGACACTGGTCTCGCCCGCGCTGCCGGAGCTGCGTGTCCAGCGCAGTGCCGTGCCCACCGCGCTGTTCGCCCTGCCTGGCGCGGCCCGGCTGTTCACCCGTCTCACCACCAACTGGTCCGCCGAACAGCGGGTCCGCGGGGTGATGTCGCTGTGCTACGGCGACCCCGGACGGGTGAGCCCGGAGGGGTTCGGCAACGCCGTGGAGGAGATGGAGCGACGGCTGCAACTGCCGTACTTCTGGGACGCGATGGCCCGCTCCGCGCGGGGTATCGTCGACGCGTACACGCTCGGTGGCCAGCATGGGCTGTGGCGCCAGGCCGAACGGGTCCTCGCGCCGACCCTGCTCATCTACGGCGGCCGGGACCGGCTCGTCGGTTTCCGGATGGCTCAGAAGGCGGCCCGCAGTTTCCGCGACTCCCGGCTGTTGTCGCTGCCGGACGCCGGGCATGTGGCGATGATGGAGTACCCGTCGGCGGTGGCCACGGCGTTCCGCGAACTGCTCCGGGATGCCGCGGCCGAATCGGGTACGGATGCGACGACCGGCCCGACGGCGGGTGGAGCGGCGCAGAGGCAGAGGTAGGACGCCGGATCATGCAGACGAACACAGGGAGCTGAGGCGGGACGTGGGACGCCACAGTCGTCGTGGACCCGCCCCCAAGGGGGATGCCGCGCAGACCGCGGGCCGTCGCCGGGGGGCGGGGGCCGATTCGGCGCGCGGGTCGGACGGTGAGGCGAGCGCGGAGGGGGCGCCGGGGGCCGGTTCCGGGCCCGGGACCGGTTCCGGGGCCGATGGTCGGAGACTTGCCGACGGTACTCCGGCGCACGGGTTTCCGCGGTTGGCCGACGGTACTCCGGCGCACGGGTTTCCGCGGTTGGCCGACGGTGCTCCGGCGCACGGCTATCCCCGGTTGCCGGACGGTACTCCGGCGCACGGATTTCCTCGGATGCCGGACGGCACGCGGGGCGGGCATCCCGAGCAGCATGAGACCGGTGGCGGCTGGGGCGAGTTCCGGGGGCGGGGGGCGGCTGGTGCCGGTCCTGGTGGTGGGCTTGCCGGGGCTCCCGGTGGTGGTGCGGGTAGCGGTTCCGGTGGTGGTCCGGGTGGTGGTTCCGGTGGCGGTGGGATACCGCGACAGCGGCCGACGCCTCCCGGCGGACCCCGCCAGGAGTACGTCGACGCCTTCGACGCGGCGGCCGGCGACGACAGCGCCTTCGGCTCCCGGCAGCAGGGGCGCCCCGACGACCCGTACGGCTCCGTCACCCGCTGGGAGCGGGGGCCGGAGCGGGACCAGGACCGGGACCGGGATCGACAGCGGGACCGGGGACAGGAGCGGGAGCGGGAGCGTGCGGGGCGGGTCGGGGTGCTCACCGAGCCCCGGGAACCGGACGAGGACCTGGTGCCGTCCGTCGCGCCCGAGCGGGGCAAGGGCGGCAAGGGGCGTACCTTCACCGGGATCGCGGCCCTCGCGGTGACGACCGTGCTGGCCGTGGTGGTCGCCGGGCAGGTGCGCGACGGTGGCGAGGACGACTCCGTCCAGTCGCGGGCCGCTGCCGAGCAGGCGCGGGACGCCCGGGATCCGGCCTCGCGCGGGGACGGGCGGCCGACGGCGTCCGAGTCGCCGAGCGCTCCGCCGCCGCTGACGTACGACCAGAAGATGTCGCAGCTCTATCCGCTCGGTGAGTCGTTGGCCGGGCCGGGGACCTTCGAGGCGATCGAGGGGGTCGACAAGGCGCCGGGTTCGGGGGAGGTGTACACCTACCGGGTCGATGTCGAGGAGGGGCTCGGGCTCGACGGGGCGCTGTTCGCCGAGGCCGTGCACACCACGCTGAACGACGAACGGAGCTGGGGGCACGACGGCGGTCGTACGTTCGAGCGGATCCACAGCGGCTCGCCGGACTTCGTGATCACGCTCGCCAGTCCCGGCACCACGGCCGAATGGTGTGCCATGTCCGGGCTGGACACGACGATCGACAACGTGTCCTGCGACTCCGCCTCCACCGAGCGCGTGATGATCAACGCGTACCGCTGGGCGCAGGGGTCGGAGACCTACGGCGACGACGAGATCTTCTCCTACCGGCAGATGCTGATCAATCACGAGGTCGGCCACCGGCTCGGCTACACCCATGTGACCTGCGACAAGGACGGCGATCTCGCGCCGGTGATGCAGCAGCAGACCAAGTTCCTGGAGTTCGACGGGGTGCGCTGCCTGCCCAATCCCTGGCCCTATCCGGGCGATGCCGGTCGGTGAGACGGGCCGGATGTCGGTCGGTCAGTCGAATGCCGGTCGGTCGGGTGGCGGTGGGCGGGGTGTTGGCGGGCGGGGCGGTGGTGGCCCGGATGGGGGTCGGTCGGTTGGCGGTCGGTCGGGTGCAGGTCGGTCGGGTGGCGGTTGAGGAGACCCGGTTCGATGAGGTGACGCCTGCGCGGGCGCGGTCCGCGTGTGGTGGTGCGGATGTGTGTGCGGTGTGCGGTACGTAGTCGGGTGATCGCCTAGCGCGATCGAACGCGTCTCGCACGGGAAAGTTACGACCGTTCACCCCTTTTGGTGGCGCGATGGACAACCGTCCGTCGCGCCACCGCCTTGTCCGCGTACGTTCGTCCCGCTGCGAGCCGCCGGGCCAACGGTGGCTCCCCATGCGGGAGATCGGGGGTGCACTCGTGCGCATCGGAATGCTTACGGAGGGTGGCTATCCGTATGTGGGCGGTGACGCCGGGCTGTGGTGCGATCGGCTCGTGCGCGGGCTCGGGCAGCACGAGTTCCATGTCTACGCGCTCAGCCGCACCGAGGTCCAGGAGGCCGGCGGTTGGGTGCCGCTGCCGCCGCAGGTCGTTCGGGTGCGGACCGCTTCGCTGTGGGGTGCCGGGAGCGTCGGGGGTGCTGGGGGTGCTGGGGGTTCCGGGGGTTCCGGGGGTTCCGGGGGCGATGGTGCGGGGCGGCGGGGGGAGCGGTTCGGGCGGGGGTTCGGGAGGCGTGCGCGCCGGCGCTTTGCGGAGGTGTACGGGGAGTTGGCGGGGGTGGTGTGCGCCGGGGGCGTGGAGGGGGGTTCTGGTTCTGGGGGGCGTGCGGGGGGTGGTGTGCGTGGTGGGGGCGGTGTGAGTGGTGTGAGTGGTGGGGCTGGCGTGGATGGTGGGGGTGCTGCGCTTGGTGCGGGGGTGGAAGGGGCGGAGTCTGTGGTGTCCGCGCTTTTGGCGGACCGTTTCGCCTACGCCCTGTACGGGCTCGCGGACCTTGCCCGGGACGAAGGCGGCGGGCTGGTGGGCGCGCTGCGCTCGGAGACCGCGGTACGCGCCCTGGAGCGCGCCTGTCGTGCGCCCGGCGCCCAGGGCCCGGCGCGCGAGGCGCGCGTACCGGATCTGCTGACCGTCGCCGCACACCTCGAACGCGCTCTGCGCCCCCTTTCCCTCGACTGGTACGGGGACGACTCGCTCGGCGCCGTCGACCTGTGCCATGCCGCCTCCGGCGGAATCGGCGCCCTCCCTGGCCTGCTCGCCGGCCACTTCACCGGCGTACCGCTGGTGGTGACGGAGTACGGGGTGCAGTTGCGCACCCACTATCTGGCGTCCGGCGCCGACGCGGCGGCCCCCGCGGTTCGGGCGCTGCTGGCCGGTTTCCACGGACGGCTCGCGGCGGAGGTGTACCGCCGGGCCGCCGTCGTCACCCATGGCAACGCGCATGCGCGGCGCTGGCAGGAGCGGTGCGGGGCGGAGCGGGGGAAGGTGCGGACGGTGTATCCCGGGATGGATGTGGCGGGGTTCGGTGGGGATGGGCAACCGGGTGCGGGTGCGGGTGCGGATGGGGGTGGGGCCGGGGCCGGGGCCGGGGTGGGGGATCCGGGTGCGCTGGTGTGGGTCGGGCGGATCGAACCGGCCAAGGATCTGGTGTCGTTGCTGCACGCGTTCGCCGAGGTCCGCCGGGTGGAGCCGGGGGCGCGGCTGCGGGTGGTGAGCACCGGGGGCGGGGCGGGCGCCGAACCGGAGAGCGGTGCCGGTGCCTATGCGGCGCACTGCCGGGCGTTGGCCGCGCAGTTGTTCCCCGACGAGGCGACCGGACCGCACGCCGTGGGGGAGAATCCGGTGTCCTTCGAGGAGATCGGCGGCCCGGAGCTTCCGACGCCCGCCGCGGCCTACGCCTCCGGCGCGGTCGTCGTGCTGTCCAGCGTTGTCGAGGGCTTTCCGGTCGGTCTGGTCGAGGCGATGCTCGGCGGCCGGGCCACCGTGTCGACGGACGTCGGGGCGGTGGTGGAGGTCATCGGCGGTACGGGGCTGGTGGTGCCGCCCCGCAATCCGCGGGCGCTCGCGGAGGCGTGCGTGGCGCTGCTGCGCGACCCCGCGCGCCGTACGCGCCTCGGGGAGGCGGCGCGCGCTCGGGCGCTCGAACTCTTCAGCGTTGAGCAGAACATCGCGGCATTTCACGGCATTTACCTGGAGGTCGTCTCCCGGTGCCCGGTCCGTCGCGTCCTCCTCGACGCGGCGGGTGAGCCCCTGCCGTTCGCCTACCCGGCCGAGGCGCATGTCCCCGGCCACTGGACCGACTCGTCCCGCCGCCCCGCGCCCCGCCCCGTCCCGGCCTGGGCGGCGGGACCACCGGTCCGGGGGTCGGCGATGACGGCACTGGGGGAGGGGGCGTGATGAGTGAGCTTGGTGAGGCGGAAGGGGTGGGTGCCCTGAGTCGGGCGAGTGCCTTGAACAGGGCGGATGCGCTGAATGGGGCGGATGCCTTGAGCCGGGCGGGTGCCCTGAATGGGGTGGATGTTCCGAGCTGGGCGGGCGCCCTGAATGGGGCGGATGACTTGGACAGGGCGGATGCCCTGAGCGGGGTGGATGACATGGGTGGGCCGGACCGGCCGGGGACGCCGGGCAGCCCAGGTGCCTGGGACGCGCGGTCCGAGCAGTGGGTGAGGGGCTTCGCCGGGTCCGCGCGGGCGTGGGCGGCGGTGGATGTGGGGGATGGGACGCGGGGCGGTCGGAGCGGTTCTGAGGGTGAGGCCGGTGAGGTTGCGGCGGGTGCCCTTGGCGTTGAGCTGCCCGCCGGTAGGCCGGATCCGGCCGTTGGGGCGCCGCCCCCTTCGCCGTCCCCCGCGCCGCGCGGCCCACAGCCCGCACAGCCGACCGCCGCCCCATCCCCACCCCTACCCTCATCCCCACCCCCGACCCCGACCCCACGCCCCGCCCCCTCCGTACCCCGCCGGGGCGCGGCCGATCCCGTCAAGGCGCTGATGCACCGGCACCGCGCCCTGTGTGAGCAGGCCGTCGACCCGTTGGAGATCGCCGCCGGGCTGGAGGCGCACGGCGTCACCGACCGGACCGCCGCCCGGTTCCTGCACAGGGACGTCTTCTCGCTCGCCGAGGAGATGTACGCACGGGTCCCGCGCGACGGAGAGGCCCGGCCGCCCGTGGAGGCGCTGGACGTGCCCAGGGTGCGGGCCGGTTGGGTGCTCCGCACGCTGCTGCCGGGCGCGCTGTGCGTCGCGACCCTCGCCGGACTGCGGTTCACCGGTGGCCGGACCCGGCTGCTGGTGGCCGCGGCCGGGGTCGTCGCCGTCGGCATCGGTCTGCGCGCGGCCCTCACCCGGGGCCCGCTCGCAGGCCGGCGCCCGGCGACGGGTCCGACCCGGTCCACCGCCACCTGGACCCTCTGGCTCCTGGCCTACGCCGTCCTCGGCGACGGACTGCTCCAGGCCGCCGTCACCGGAGGCCCCGACGCCCTGCCCGGCGGTGCCGTCGCCGACCCCTGGCCCCTGGCCCTCGCGCCCCTGACCGCGCTCGCCCTCGCCTGCGCCCCGGCCGCCTGGGCGACCCACCTCTTCACGGCCGCCGCCCATCGCCGCCTCACCACCAGCCGCGGACTGGAGGAGTTCGCCGGCACCGTACGGCCGCTGCTGCTCGGTACGTTCGCCCTCGCCCTCGGTGCCCTCGCGGCGCTGGCCGCCGGCAGTGCCGCGGCGCTGGGCGAACCCGCCGCCCTCCACCAGACCCTCGGCCTGGGCGCCCTGCTGCTGCTCGCCCGGCTCCTCCACATCCACGGCTTCACCCAGGCCCCGCCGCTCGTCCTCACGGTCGCCGCGAGCGCGGAGGCGCTGGCACTGACCTCGGTGTTCGCCGCCCGCCTGCCCGGTTGCGACCTCCTCGCCCTCCCGGTCGAGACCCTGGTCGCCCGCTGGGGACCGGGCAGCGTCCCGGCCCTGATCTGCACGGCGGCGGCCCTGACCCTGCTCGTCCACGCGGCCCGCACCCTCACCCGGGCCTCGGCCCACGCGAGAACGGGGTCGACGTGGTGAGCGCGGGGCTGGGACGGCGCCCGGTCGCCGAGGAGCGAGCACGGCGCCCGGTCGCACCCGCATCCACACCCGCACCCTCACCTCCGGCGCATACCCGTACCCGTACCTGTGCCCATGGCCGGTCTCCCGGCCCGGGTGGCCGCGAGAGCGCCGACGCCACAGGACGCCCGGCCGACGAGCCACCGCACCCCCCTCCGCCCAGCGCACCCCTTCCCTCACCCCCCTCCCCATCCCGACCGGAGGCACCCCCACCCCCATCCACCCCACCCCCACCCCCCTCCCGCACCACCCCTTCGAAGGAGAACACCTGATGACCACCTCCCGACCCGGCGCGACCGCAGCCCCGGGAGCGACCGGCGCCACCGGTGCCTCCGGCAGCGCCGGACGCCACACCCCGGGAGCCGCCCGATGAGGGTCCTGCTGATCGGAGCCAACGGATACATCGGCCGCTTCGTCGCCGACCGGCTGCTCGCCGACCCGGCCGTCCAGCTCACCGCGCTCGGCCGCGGCGACGACGCCGACGTACGGTTCGACCTCGCGTCCGGCAGCCCCGGCGCGCTCACCCGGTTCCTCGACGCGGTCCACCCGGGCGTCGTCATCAACTGCGCCGGCACCACCCGCGGCGGCGCCCGCGACCTCACCCGGCACAACACCGTCGCCGTCGCCACCGTCTGCGAGGCCCTGCGCCGCAGCGGCTGCGGCGCCCGGCTGGTGCAGATCGGCTGCGCGGCCGAGTACGGGCCGAGCCAGCCCGGCTCCTCCACCGCGGAGGACGCCGTCCCCCGCCCCGGCGGCCCCTACGGGGTCAGCAAGCTCGCCGCGACCGAACTCGTCCTCGGCTCCGGTCTGGACGCCGTGGTGCTCCGGGTCTTCTCCCCGGCCGGGCCCGGCACCCCGGCGGGCTCCCCGCTCGGGCGGCTCGCCGAGGCCATGCGCCGGGCGATGCAGTCCGGCGACGGCGAACTCAAGCTCGGCGGTCTCGGCGCCCAGCGCGACTTCATCGACGTCCGGGACGTGGCCCGCGCGGTGCACGCCGCCTCCCTGTCCGCCGCCCAGGGCGTGATCAACATCGGTTCCGGCCGTGCCGTGCGGCTGCGCGACGCCGCCGCCACCCTCGCCCGGGTCGCCGGCTACGGCGGCGCCCTGCACGAACTCGACGGCCCACCCGGCCCGCTCCGCGCCGCCATCGGGCACCCGCGCGGCGACTCCGACCATGTGGCGCCCGTCGCGTACCCGTACCCGGACGGCTGCGGAAGCTGGCAGCAGGCCGATGTGCGCACCGCCCGCGACCGGCTCGGCTGGCGGCCCCGGATCAATCTGGAGGAGTCCCTCGCCGACATCTGGATGGAGGCCGCGTGCCGTATCTGAACCCGGTCGATCCGGCTGTCGAGAGCCCCTGGGGCACCACCACCCGGCTCGCCCCCGCCACCACCCCGGCACCCCTGTCCACCAGCACCGGCCTCGGTGTCCCCGGCTACGCCCACCCCCTCGTCGCCCGCGCCGAATGGGCCGCGCTCACCGACCCCGGCACCCCGCTGCACTGGGTCGTCCTCGATGTCGCCGACGGCCCCGGCGACCGCCCCGACCCGCACTGTCTGGAGGCCGCGGGCCGCCTCCGCAACGCCGGAGTGCGGGTCCTCGGCCGGATCGACACCGCCTACGGTGCCCGCGGCCTCGGCGAGGTGATCTCCGCCGCCCACCGCTACCTCGACTGGTACCTCGCCGACGGCTTCCTCCTCGACCGCTGCCCGGCCGGCCGCGAGGAACTGCCCGAGATCCGCCGCACGGTCACCACCCTCCGCATGATCGGCCACAGCGAACCCCATGTCGTCCTCGGCCACGGCACCCACCCGCACCCCGGCTACGCCGAGTACGCCGACCAGCTCGTCACCTTCTCCGGCCCCTGGAGCGACTACCGCTGGTCGCAGGTGGCCGAGTGGACCGCGGGCCACCCGCCGGAGAAGTTCTGCCACCTCGTGCACGGGGTGCCGCGCGGGCATCTGGACGAGGCGCTGCGGATCGCCCGCTGGCAGGGCGCCGCCACGATCTGGTTCACCGACCGCACGGTCCGCGGTGACGGCGGTGACGGCGGTGACGGGGGCGACCTGCGTGACCCCTGGGCGGCCATGCCCGGCTACTGGGACGAGATCGTCTCGCGCCTTGGACCAGGTGTCTCGGAATGAAAATCGCCATGGCACTGTTACGGGGAGAACAACCGTAGTGACAGACCGACCAACGGAGTCCCCGTGTCGTTGCCACCCCTGGTCGAGCCAGCCGGCGAGCTCACCGTAGACGAGGTCCGCAGGTACTCTCGCCACCTGATCATCCCCGACGTCGGGATGGACGGGCAGAAGCGGCTGAAGAACGCCAAGGTGCTCTGTGTGGGCGCCGGCGGCCTCGGTTCGCCGGCGCTGATGTACCTGGCCGCGGCGGGCGTCGGCACGCTCGGCATCGTGGAGTTCGACGAGGTCGACGAGTCGAACCTCCAGCGTCAGATCATCCACAGCCAGGCCGACATCGGCCGCTCCAAGGCCGAGTCCGCCCGCGACACCGTCAAGGGCATCAACCCGTACGTGGACGTGATCCTTCACGAGGAGCGGCTCGAAGCCGACAACGTGATGGACATCTTCAGCCAGTACGACCTGATCGTCGACGGCACCGACAACTTCGCCACCCGCTACCTGGTCAACGACGCGTGCGTGCTGCTCAACAAGCCGTACGTATGGGGTTCGATCTACCGCTTCGACGGCCAGGCCAGCGTCTTCTGGTCCGAGCACGGCCCCTGCTACCGCTGCCTGTACCCGGAGCCCCCGCCCCCCGGCATGGTCCCCTCCTGCGCCGAGGGCGGTGTGCTCGGTGTGCTGTGCGCGTCCATCGGCTCCATCCAGGTCACCGAGGCCATCAAGGTCCTCACCGGCACCGGCGAGCCGCTGGTCGGCCGGCTGATGATCTACGACGCCCTGGAGATGCAGTACCGCCAGGTCAAGGTCCGCAAGGACCCGAACTGCGCGGTCTGCGGTGAGAACCCGACCGTCACCGAACTCATCGACTACGAGGCGTTCTGCGGGGTCGTCTCCGAGGAGGCGCAGGCCGCCGCCGCGGACTCCACGATCACTCCCAAGCAGCTCAAGGAGTGGATCGACGACGGCGAGAACATCGAGATCATCGACGTCCGCGAGATCAACGAGTACGAGATCGTCTCCATCCCGGGCGCCAAGCTGATCCCGAAGAACGAGTTCCTGCTCGGCACCGCCCTGGAGACCCTTCCGCAGGACAAGAAGATCGTCCTGCACTGCAAGACGGGTGTCCGCAGTGCGGAAGTCCTCGCGGTTCTGAAGTCGGCGGGCTTCTCCGACGCCGTCCATGTGGGCGGCGGGGTCATCGGCTGGGTCCACCAGATCGAGCCCGACAAGCCGGTCTACTAGCACGCGCTTCCCGCAGCGGGGGCCGTCGGTACCACGGGTACGGACGGCCCCCGCTGGCGTCAGCGGCAGACCGTGCCGTCCTTGGGCACCTCGCCCTCCAGCAGATAGCCGTTCACCGCGGAGTCCACGCAGTCGCTGCCATTGCCGTAGGCGCCATGGCCCTCGCCCTCCCAGGTGAGGACCACACCCACGCCCTCGCCCAGTTCGTCGGCCATCCGCTGGGCGCCCTCCACCGGGGTGGCCGGGTCGCCCGTGTTCCCCACCACCAGGATCGGGGCCGCGCCCGGCGCGCTCACCTCCGGGGTGTCGACCTCGCCCGGCACCGGCCAGTCGTGGCACCAGCCGGCCGTGTCCCAGCCCAGGAACGGGCCGAAGACGGGGGAGATCTCCTCGAACTCCGGCAGCAGCCGCTTCGTCTCCGCCAGGGTGGGCCGCTGCTTGTCGTCCAGGCACGATATGACGCGCTGGGAGTGGGTCGTCGTGCCGTAACCGCCCGCCGGGTCCCGCTCGTTGTAGCCGTCCGCCAGGGCCAGCAGCTCCGAGCCGTCACCCTCCTCGGCGGCGGCCAGCGCGCTGGTCAGACTCGGCCAGCCGGACTCGCTGTAGAGCGGCAGCACGATACCGATCACCGCGAGCGTCTGGGTCAGCTCCCGGTCGCCGGAGGTGGGCAGCGGCCGGGTGTCCAGCCCGGCCAGCAGGTCCGTGATCCGCCGGGTGCCCTCGGCCGGGTCCTCGCCGGTGGACTCCAGATAGTTCTCCAGGGCGCGCTGGAAGCCCCGGGCCTGGTTCTTGGCGTGCTCGACGGTGTCCGCCGCCGGGTCGACCACCGCGTCCAGGATCAGCCGGCCCACGTTCTCCGGGAACAGATGGGCGTACACCCCGCCGAGTTCGGTGCCGTAGGAGATGCCGAAGTAGTGCGTCTTGGTGTCGCCGAGGACCTGGCGCATCAGGTCCATGTCCCGGGCCGTGTCCGTCGTGGAGACATGCGCCAGCAGCGGGCCCGCCGACTCCTCGCAGCCGGCGCCGAAATCGGCGGCGTCCTTGAGGAACGCCTGCTCCTCGGCCGTCGTGTCCGGCGTGGCGTCCACCTGCTCCGCCGCCTCGATCTCCGCGTCGTCCCGGCAGCGCACGCCCTCGCTCCGGCCGACCCCGCGCGGATCCCAGCTCACCAGGTCGTACCGCTCGTGCAGCGCGGAGACCACCGAACCGTACGACGGCATCGTGGACACCCCCGAGCCGCCCGGTCCGCCGAAGTTGAAGAGCAGGGAGCCGATCCGGTCGCCGCCGGTGGACTCGGAGCGGATCAGGGCCAGCCCGATGGTCTCGCCCTCCGGCTCGGACCAGTCCAGCGGCACCTTCAGGGTGGCGCACCGCCAGTTGTCACCCGGGGCGGGGGAGTCCGTCGTGCCCCTGCACTCCGCCCAGTCCAGTCGCTGCGAGGTCAGCGAGGCGGGCAGGTCCGACCCGGACGGTGCCGCGCTCGACGGACTCCCGCTCTCCCCGCTCTCTGCGCTCTTCCCGTCCGACGAACCCGACGTGCACCCCGCCACCAGCAGTGCGGCAGCCGCGCCGAGCGCGGACCACCGTACGAAACGCGTCATCGTGCCTTGCCCCCTCGCAGTCCGTCCGCGCTTGTTCGGCGAACGGTTGTCAGGCCATCGTAGGCGGCGGCGGAGAAATCCGTCGGAGCCTGTGGATAACCTTCTGACCTGCGATTTCTCCGGCTTCCTTGGCTTCTCCGGCTGCTTCGGCTTCTCCCGCTGCCTCGGCTTCTCCGGCTGCTCCGGCCGGGAAAGTGGCGGGGGCGGGTCAGCCGCAGACCGTGCCGGCCGCCGGGACCCGGCCGTTCAGCAGATAGCCGTCGACCGCGGTGCGCACACACGGGTTGCCGCTGTCGTAGGCCCCGTGGCCCTGGCCCTTGTACGTCACTTCCACGCCGACGCCGTCGCCGAGCGCGGTGACCATCTTGCGGGCGCCCTCGTACGGGGTCGCGGGGTCACCGGTGTTGCCCACGACCACGATCGGGGCCGATCCCGGCGCGCTGACGTCGGGGTGGTCGGCGGCGCCCGGCACCGCCCAGTCGGTGCAACTGATCATGCCCCAGGCCAGATAGTCCCCGAACACCGGCGAGGCGGCCCGGAACTCCGGCAGCTTCCGCTGGACGTACGCCGTGTCGTAGCGGGGTTTGTCGTCGGCGCAGTTGATGGACACATTGGCCGCGGTGAGATTGCTGTACTCGCCGTTCGGGCTGCGTCCGTTCATCGAGTCCGACAGCACCATCAGGATCTGCCCGTCCCCGTCATATGCCTGTTCGAGACCTTCGGTGAGGTACGGCCAGAAATCCTGCGAGTACAGCGACTGGGCGATGCCGCTGGTGGCCGCGGTCTGGGTCAGCTCGCGCGGGAAGATGCCGGGGATCGGCTTGCGGTCGAGGTCGTTCAGGAGCTTGGTGATCCGGTTCTTGACGTCCTGGGCGCTGTCGCCGATCGGGCAGTCCTCGGTCTGCGAGACGCAGTTCGCGGCGAAGTTGTCCAGTGCGAGCTGGAAGCCCTTCGCCTGGCCCAGTGAGCCCTGCTCCGCGTTCTGGGTGGGGTCGACGACCGCGTCGAACACCGCCCGGCCCACGTTCTTCGGGAACAGATGGGCGTAGACCCCGCCGAGTTCGGTGCCGTAGGAGATGCCGAAGTAGGACAGCTTGGCGTCGCCGAGGACCTGGCGCATCAGATCCATGTCCCGGGCCGCGTCCGTGGTGCGCACATGGGGCAGGACGCGCCCGGAGTTCCGCTCGCAGGCCGCGTTGAAGTTCTTGACGTTGCCCGCGTACGCGGCGCGCTCGGCGGCGTCGTCAGGGGTCGCGTCCTGCTGGAAGTAGGCGTCCAGTTGCTGGTCGTTCTCGCAGCGCACCCCGGCGCTGCGGCCCACCCCGCGCGGGTCGAAGCTCACCAGGTCGTAGCGGGTGCGCAGAGTGTCGTAGTCGGTGCCGAAGGCGGGCAGGGTGGTGACGCCGGAACCGCCCGGTCCGCCGAAGTTGAAGATCAGCGAACCGATCCGCCGGTCCGCCGGTCCGCTGGTCTTCGCCCGGATCAGCGCGATCCCGATGGTGTCGCCCCGGGGGGTGTCCCAGTCGAGCGGCGCCTTCAGGGTGGCGCACTGCCACTTGGTGCCGTCCGGCAGGGGCGACGGCGCCTCCCCGCCGCCCTCCGCCGGGGACGGCGCCGGGCAGTCCTGCCAGTCGAGCTTCTGCGCCGTCGGATCCTCGCCCTGCGCGGCGTCGTCCCCGCACGCACCGGTCAGGGCGGCGAGCAGGACGGCGGTGGCGGTGAGAGCGGCGGCACGCGCGCGGGGTCGGTTCGGCATGACCCCATCCTGCGGTCGCTCCGGGCACCCCGCGCGGGGCGCGAGCCGTACGAGGTACGGGCCCGGACGCCGTACGGTGACCGGTCCCTGTGACGGGTGTCCGGGGACGGGCCTCCAGAGGGCGCCCTTGCGGGACAGGTGGTGGAAACGGACCTCTAGAGGGCGCCCTTGCGGGACAGGTGGTTGAAGGCGAGCCAGCCCGGCAGGACCGGCAGCCACAGGGTCAGCAGCCGGAACATCAGGACCGCCGGGGCGGCCACCTCGCTCGGCAGGCCGACGGCGATCAGGCCGACCGTCAGGGTGGCCTCCACGGCGCCGACACCGCCCGGGGTGGGCGCCGCCGAGCCCAGCGCGTTGCCCGCCAGGAAGACGACGGCGACACTGGCGAGGCTGATCGAGGTGGACTCGTCGCCGAACGCGCGGATCGAGGCGTCCAGGCACATCACGAAGCAGGCCGTCAGCAGCAGCATCCCGCCGATGCCGGTGACCAGCTTCTGGGGCCGCTGGAGCACGTCCAGCATGCGCGGGACGACCCCGGCGAAGAGCGACCGCACGCGGGTGACGACGAACTTCCGCAGGAACGGCACCGATGTCACGACCAGCACCAGGACCGCCACCGTCAGCAGCCCCGCGATGACCGTCCTGGACGGCGACAGCGACGGCGTCTTCTCGATGCCGGTGAGGTAGCCGAACGCCAGCAGCATCAGGATGTGGCAGCCCAGGCCGAACAACTGCGACGCGCCGACGCTCGCCACCGCGAGGCCCGGCCGCACCCCCTGGCGCTGGAGGAACCGGGTGTTCAGCGCGACCCCGCCCACCGCGGCGGGCGCCACGATCTTCACGAACGACCCGGCGACCTGCGCCGCCACCGTCCGCACGAAGGGCACCCGCTCCGGCACGAACCCCAGCAGGCTCATGGCCGCCGCCACATAGCTCAGCGCCGAGAACAGCACCGCCGCGGCGACCCAGCCCCACTCGGCGGTCGCGAACAGCGTCCCGAACTCGATGTGGGTGAGCTGCGACAGCAGGAAGTACGCGCCGATGGCACCCGCGATGATGCTGATCAGGGTGCGCGGCCGGACCCGTTCCAGGCGGGCCGGTTCGACCGGGGCCTGGGGGCGGATCTTCAGCACCTCGTGCCGGATCTGGGTGAGCGGATCCTCCTCGCGGGCCTCGTCCATCGCCTCGTCCATGGCCCGTTTCTCGGCCCGGGACTGCGCGCGGGCGGCCTTCTTGTCGGCCTTCTCCAGGGCCTGCTCGGAGTCCACCCCGGCGGCCTCCGCGCGGGCCAGCTTCGCCTGCCGGGACGACTCCAGGACCGCCTCGCGCTCCCGCTCGGCCCGCTCCCGGGCCAGCCGGCGCAGGGTCGCGCGCGTGGAGCGGCTCAGGCCGATCGGCTGGAGCATGGGCAGACAGTCGGCCACCGCGTCCGGACCGAGCACACTGAGCGCCGAGGCCACGGCCCGCCCGGCACCCACCCGCAGCGCGAGCGTGGTCACCAACTGCGCGATGTCCATCCGCAGCAGCAGATCCCCGGCCGCGATCTCCCCGCCGCGCAGATCGGTCAGGATCACCTTGCCGGAACGATCCACCAGAATCGCGTCACCGGCCAGCCTGCGGTGCGCGATCCGCCGCGACTGGAGGGCCCGCACCTGGTGCCAGGCGTTGCGCAGCAGCTCGTCGGTGATCTCGTCGTCGGCCAGCGAGTCGAAGGAACGGCCCCCCGTGTGCTCGTAGACCAGCATCACCGCGTCCGGGCCCAGCTCGGAGGTCGCGATCAGCTTCGGGGCGTTGGCCCCGGCGGCGATGGCGGCGTACGCGAGCAGCGCCTCCTGCTCCAGGGCCTGGCGCAGCGACTGGAGGCTGCGGCGGGTGGCGAAGCCGCGCAGGGTGAGATTGCGCCACACCCGGTAGAAGAAGCCCTGTGCCTGCTGTTCGCGGTCCACCACGGTGACGTCCAGGGGCGGGCCGTCCTCCAGGGTGACGAAGTAGCGCCGGCCGCGGTCGCCGTTGTCGGTGTTCTCCGGGGGCTCCTCGCGCGCGGCGCTCACAGGCCGGAAACCGACCGTCCTGAGGCCCGCCATGAGCGTGCGCCCGGTGGGCCGCACATTGGGCGAGCCGACCGCGTACAGCGTCCCGTAGGCCACGCTCCAGCCGATCAGCACGGTCAGGATGATCGAGAACGGGGTCGTGTAGCCGGTGACCAGCATGGAGAACGCATCGAGCATCAGGACGATCCACAGCACCGCCCGCCAGCGCGGTCTGCGGGACATGCCGACGGCGGTCATGTACGCGATCACGGGGGCGAGATAGCCGTGCACCGGGTCGGTGAGCGCGGTGCCATTGCCGGGGGAGGGCTGGGTGAGCGCCTCCTGGATGGAGCCGGGGGCGGCCTGCGCGACCCAGAGGTCGGTGGCCAGGGTCACCCCGTGGGCCAGGACGGCGGCCAGGACGCCGTCGGCGATGCGCAGGCCGTCGCGCTTGATCAGCCGCTCGATCGCGAAGGCGACCGGGACCAGCAGGATCGCGATGCTGGACGCCAGCCCCCCGATCTTGATCAGCAGGTCGGGCGCCTGTCCGGTGCCTTTGTTGATGTCCTGTTCGAGACCCGAGGTGGTGCCGTGCGCGAACGCGGCGATGGCCAGCAGGACGACGATGCCGAGCACGCCCACCAGCAGGCGCATGAGGTCGGAGGGGCGGTGCACGCGCGCGGGGAGCAGTGGTTCGTCGCCCTCGACCTCACCGGTGTGCGGGTCGCCGGGGCCGTGTCCGTCGGATGCGCCGGGACCGCCCGCCGCCGCGTGGCGGTCGTCACCCTCCTCGGGCGGGCCGTCGGTCTTCGCGTCCGCACCGGCGGTGTCCGGGCGGGCCTCCGCGCCCGAGGAGCCCTCCGGGCCCTCGGGGTCCTCGGGGTGCGCACCCTGCTGCCTCATCGCCTCTTCTTGGTCTCGTATCACCGGTCACCGCCCGCACGATGGTGGCATGCCGCACCGACACACGGGGGCATCAGGGTGCAAATGCGGGGCCGCGCGGTCTGCCGGGTGCCCCGCGCGCGGGTGGGGGCCACGCACCGTCGCGGGCCCGTCACATTGTCGGTGGGGTGGGGCAGGATGGGACGAATGAGCGAGGAGAGCCTGCCGCCGGACGCCCGCGCGGAGTACGCGGACGCGCTGCCGGAATACGCCGAGCGGGTCCTTGAGGTCACCGAACTGATCCCGCCGGGCCGGGTCATGACGTACGGCGATGTCGCGGAGTGGCTCCAGGAGGGCGGGCCGCGTCAGGTCGGCCGGGTGATGGCCCTCTACGGCGGCGCGGTGCCGTGGTGGCGGGTCGTCCGCTCGGACGGCGTGCTGCTGCCCGGACACGAGCTGCGCGCCCTCGACCGGTACCGGTCCGAGGGCACCCCGCTGAGGGGCGCGAGCCTGGCCGCGGAAGGGCATCTGCCCCGGATCGACATGAGACGGGCGCGCTGGGACGGCGGCGAACACACGGAGGCTCACACCTGACAGCTTCCGCCATCGGAAGCGGCTGTGGGGGGCGCATGATCCGTACGAGCGAAATTGGGCACTTGCGTGGCATGGCGTACGTTCATGGGCCGAGGGGCGCGGGTCCCGCGCGGGGCGCATGGTGCGTGCGGGGTGCATGGTGCGTGCGGGGTGCATGGTGTGCGCGTTGTGCGCGGGGCGCAGGCGGTGTGTGGGGCGCAGGCGGTGTGTGGGGCCCTCGGGTCGCACAGGGCCTCGGGGTCGCACAGGGCCTCCGGGGCGCACAGGGCCCCTGGGGCGCCCGGGAAGAAGCGGAAGTCCGGCTTCCGTGCCCGGGGTCGGCGTAGCGTCGGCGGCGTGTGCCCCGTTCATCCGGCGGCCACCGCCCACCGCACCCGGCGGCGGACGCCCCACGAGACCCCCTTCGCGGCGGCGCGCACCGCCGCGCCGAACAGACCCGAGCACGACCACCAGGACCGGCGAACCACGTGAGCTCCTCTTCCTCCACCAGGCGCCTGCCGCAGCTCAAGGTGCGGCAGGGGAACCGTGGCGCCTACCGGCTGGTCCGTACTCCTCCGGACCGGCCGGATCCCCCTCGTCTGGACGCCGAACAGCGCGCGGTGGTTGACCACGCCCACGGTCCGCTGCTCGTTCTCGCAGGTCCGGGCACCGGAAAGACCACCACACTGGTCGAGTCCGTGGCCGCCCGGATCGCCCGGGGCGGCGACCCCGAGCGGATCCTGGTCCTCACCTTCAGCCGCAAGGCCGCCGTCGAGCTGCGCGACCGCATGGCCCTGCGCATCGGAGCCGCCCGCGCGCCCCGCGCGACCACCTTCCACTCCTTCTGCTACGCCCTGGTCCGCGCCCACCAGGACAACGACCTGTTCGTCGAGCCCCTGCGGCTGCTGTCCGGCCCCGAGCAGGACGTGGCCGTGCGGGAGCTGCTCGCGGGCCAGGGGGATCTGGCGCAGGCCGGTCTCGCCTCGGTGCGCTGGCCCGACGAGCTGCGCGCCTGTCTCACCACCCGGGGCTTCGCCGACGAGGTCCGCGCGGTGCTCGCCCGCACCCGCGAGCTGGGCCTCGGCCCGGACGCCCTGGACGCCTTCGCCCGCCGGATCGGACGCCCCGACTGGCGGGCCGGGGCCGCCTTCCTCGCCGAGTACCTCGACGTGCTCGACCTCCAGGGCGTCATCGACTACGCCGAACTCGTCCACCGCGCGGTGCTCCTCGCCCACCGCCCGGAGACCGCCGCCCTGCTCGCCGCCCGGTACGACGCCGTCTACGTCGACGAGTACCAGGACACCGACGCCGCCCAGGTACGGCTGCTGCGCGCGCTGGCCGGCGGCGGACGCACCCTGGTCGCCTTCGGCGACCCCGACCAGTCGATCTACACCTTCCGGGGCGCCGATGTGAACGGCATCCTGGACTTCCCGGGCGCCTTCCCCCGCCTCGACGGCCGCCCGGCACCCGTCGAGGTGCTGCGCACCTCCCGCCGCTCCGCCGCCGCCCTGCTGGACGCCACCCGGCTCCTCACCCGGCGCATGCCGCTCACCCGGCTCCCCGCCGACAAGGTCCGCGCCCACCGCGACCTCGCCCCCGCGCGCGAGGGCGGCCGTATCGACGTCTTCACCTACCCGACGGCGGGCACGGAGCTGGACAACATCGCCGACATCCTGCGCCGGGCCCATCTGGAGGACGGCGTTCCGTGGCGCGAGATGGCCGTCCTGGTCCGGGCCGGCTCCCGCACCCTCCCGGTCCTGCGCCGCGCCCTCACCTCCGCCGGGGTCCCGCTCGACATCGACGGCGACGAGGTGCCGCTGCGCCACGAACCGGCGGTGGCCCCGCTGCTGACGGCCCTGCGGGCGGTGGCGGAGGCGGCGGGTGATCTGACGGGTGGGGTGGCGGACGGCCCGTCCGGTGCGGCGGTGGACGGCCCCGCCAGTGCGGCGGCGGAGGTGGCGGGCGGCCTGTCCGGCGGGGAGGCGGAGGCGGCGGGTGGTCTGTCGGGTGGGGCGGTGGACGGCCCGTCTGGTGGGGCGGAGGACGGTCGGGCTAGTGCGGTGGCGGAGGTGGCGGACGGCCTGTCCGGCGCGGTGGCGACGGCGGCAGCGGATGCCTCGCCTGCGGATGGCCCGTCTGTGGATGAGTCGCCTGCGGATGCCCCTCCCGCGGAGGCCGATCCCCCCACCCCCTGCTGGCTCGCCACCGAGACCGCTCTCACCCTGCTCACCTCCCCGCTCGCCGGGATGGACGCCGCGGATCTGCGGCGCCTGGGGCGGGCCCTGCGGGACGAGGAGCGGGCCGGGGGCAACGCGCTGCCGCCGCCCTCGGACGAACTGCTCGCACGGGCGCTCGCCGAGCCCGAACGGCTGGCCGTGCACGACCCCGCGTACGCGCGGGGGGCCCAGCGCCTCGGCAGGCTGCTGCGCACCGCCCGGGAGACCCTCGCCGGGGGCGGCACTGCCGAGGAGGCGCTGTGGGCGCTGTGGGACGGCACCCCGTGGCCGGCGCGGCTGGAGCGGGCCGCCCGGCGCGGCGGCGCGGCCGGGCGGACCGCGGACCGCGACCTGGACGCCGTGTGCGCGCTGTTCGCCACCGCCGCCCGCGCGGAGGAACGCACCGGGGGGCGCGGCGCGCTGAACTTCCTGGCGGAGATCGACGCCGAGGACATCGCCGCCGACACGCTCACCCGGCGGGCCGTGCGCCCCGAAGCGGTCCGCCTGATGACCGCGCACCGCGCCAAGGGCCTGGAATGGCGGCTGGTGGTCGTCGCGGGTGTGCAGGAGGGGCTGTGGCCGGACCTGCGCCGCCGGGGCTCCCTCCTGGAGGCGGACCGGATCGGCCGCGACGGACTCGCCGAGCCCCTCACCCCGGGCGCGCTGCTCGCCGAGGAGCGCCGGCTGTTCTACGTCGCCGCCACGCGCGCGAAGGAACGGCTCGTCGTCACCGCCGTGAAGGCCCCCGCCGACGACGGTGACCAGCCGTCCCGCTTCCTGACCGAACTCGGCGTCGAACCCCGGGACGTCACCGGCCGCCCGCGCCGCCCGCTGGCCGTGGCGGCGCTGGTCGCCGAGTTGCGCGCCACCACCGTCGACCCGCGCGCGTCCGGGGCGCTGCGCGAGGCCGCCGCCCGGCGGCTGGCCCGGCTCGCCGCGCTCGCCGACGACGACGGCCGCCCCCTGGTGCCGTCCGCGCACCCCGATCGCTGGTGGGGCATGCACGAGCCGACCGCGGCCAAGGTGCCGCTGCGCGACCGCGACCAGCCCGTCGTGCTGTCCGGCAGCGCCCTCGACCAGCTCGCCAACACCTGCGCGCTGCAATGGTTCCTGGGCCGCGAGGTCAAGGCCGACGCGCTCGCCTCGGCCGCCCAGGGCTTCGGCAACGTCGTCCATGTCCTGGCCGACGAGGTCGCCTCCGGGCACTCTCCGGCCGACCTGTCCGCCCTCATGGAACGCCTCGACTCGGTGTGGAACGCGCTCGCCTTCGACGCGCCGTGGAAGTCCGCCCAGGAGAAGGACAACGCGCGCGTGGCGCTCGAACGGTTCCTGAAGTGGCATGTCATGGACCGCGCGGGCCGCACCCCGGTGGCCAGTGAGCACGACTTCGACATCACCCTCGAAGCGGGCGCCTACGAGGTCCGGATCCGGGGGCAGATGGACCGGGTGGAGACCGACGGCGACGGCCGCGCCTATGTCGTGGACTTCAAGACCGGCAAACAGACGCCCAGCGCGGCGGAGGTGGCCCAGCACCCGCAGCTCGCCGTCTACCAGCTCGCCGTCCGCGAGGGCGCCGTCGACGAAATGTTCGACGGCGTCCGTCCCGCTCCCGGCGGCGCCGAACTCGTCCAGCTCCGCCAGGGCGCCCCGCGCCGCGACGGCGGCGAGACCCTGCCCAAGGTGCAGGCGCAGGAGCCCCTGGAGGGCGAGTGGATCGGCGAACTGCTCGCCACCGCCGCCGGGAAGGTCCTGGACGAACGGTTCACCCCGACCGCCGGACAGCAGTGCGCCCACTGCGCCTTCCGGGCGTCGTGCAGCGCCCGCCCGGAAGGACGCCACGTGGTGGACTGACGCCACGTGATGGACGTGACGCCACGTGATGGAGTGACCTGCGGCACGACCCGGGCCCGTCCCCACGGCTCCCCCGGCCCCCGCCGTCCCGCCCGCCACCCCCGTTGTCAGTGCCCGCCGCTAGCCTCTGGGACATGCCCGCACCTCTCACCGATCCCGAGCAGCTCAAGGAACTGCTCGGGATTCCGTTCACCCCGGAGCAGACGGAGTGCATCGTCGCGCCGCCCGCCCCGCAGGTGATCGTGGCCGGGGCGGGCTCCGGCAAGACGACGGTGATGGCGGCCCGCGTGGTGTGGCTGGTCGGCACCGGCCGGGTCGCCCCCGAACAGGTGCTCGGGCTCACCTTCACCAACAAGGCGGCCGGAGAACTCGCCGAGCGCGTCCGCAAGGCCCTGGTCAAGGCGGGTGTCACCGATCCCGATGCCATCGACCCGGACAACCCGCCCGGCGAGCCGGTGATCTCCACCTACCACGCCTTCGCGGGACGGCTGCTGACCGACCACGGGCTGCGCATCGGCCTGGAGCCCTCCGCCCGGCTCCTCGCCGACGCCACCCGCTTCCAGCTCGCCGCGCGGGTCCTGCGCGAGGCCCCCGGCCCGTACCCGGCGCTCACCCGGTCCTTCCCCGACCTGGTCAGCGATCTCCTCGCGCTGGACGCCGAGCTGTCCGAGCACCTCGTCCGGCCGGAGAGCCTGCGCGCCTGGGACGCCGAGCTGCTGCTCGCCGTGCAGGGCGCCAAGCTCAGCAACGCCGAACTGCGCAAGGTCCCCGACACGGCCGCCGCCCGCCGGGAACTCGCCGAGCTGGTACTGCGCTACCGCGCCGCCAAACGCGAGCGCGACCTGCTCGACTTCGGCGACCAGATCGCCCTGGCCGCCCGCCTCGCCCGGCTCCCCGAGGTGGGACGGCTGCTGCGCGAGGAGTTCCGCGTGGTGCTCCTGGACGAGTACCAGGACACCTCGGTCGCCCAGCGCGTCCTGCTGGCCGGACTGTTCGGCCAGGGCACCGGCCACCCGGTCACCGCCGTGGGCGACCCCTGTCAGGCCATCTACGGCTGGCGCGGCGCCTCCGTCGCCAACCTGGACGACTTCCCCGAGCACTTCGCCCGCGCCGACGGCCGCCCCGCGACCCGCCAGGCGCTCAGTGAGAACCGCCGCAGCGGCGGCCGGCTCCTGGACCTCGCCAACGGCCTCGCCGAGCCCTTGCGCGCCCTGCACGCGGGCGTGGAGGCCCTGCGCCCGGCCCCCGGCGCCGAGCGCGACGGCCGGGTGCGCTGCGCCCTGCTGCCCACCCACGCCGAGGAGCTGGACTGGCTCGCCGACTCGATCGCCCATCTCGTCCGCACCGGCACGGCGCCGGGCGAGATCGCCGTGCTGTGCCGCACGGCCGGCGACTTCGCCGAGATCCAGGGCGCGCTGGTCGCCCGGGACGTGCCGGTCGAGGTGGTCGGCCTGTCCGGGCTGCTGCACCTGCCCGAGGTCGCCGACCTGGTCGCCGTCTGCGAGGTGCTCCAGGACCCCGGTGCCAACGCCTCCCTGGTCCGGCTGCTGACCGGCCCCCGCTGGCGCATCGGCGCCCGCGACCTCGCCCTCCTCGGCCGCCGCGCCCGGCTGCTGGTGGCCCACGCGCGCGTGGGCGGCGACGGCGACCCCGACCGCAGGCTCGCCGAGGCCGTCGAAGGCGTCGACCCCGCCGAGGTGATCTCCCTCGCCGACGCCCTGGACACCTTCCTGGAGCACACCGGGGACGCCGACGCCTTGCCGTTCTCGGCCGAGGCGCGCGTCCGCTTCGCCCACCTCGCCACCGAGCTGCGCGATCTGCGCCGCTCGCTGGCCGACCCGCTCATGGACGTGCTGCACCGGGTCCTCGCGGTCACCGGTCTGGAGGTCGAGCTGTCGGCGTCCCCGCACGCGCTGGCCGCCCGCCGCCGCGAGACCCTCTCCAACTTCCTGGACGTCGCCGCCTCCTTCGCCGCCGGGGACGGCGAGGCCACCCTCCTCGCCTTCCTGGGCTTCCTGCGCACCGCCGCCCAGTACGAGAAGGGCCTCGACAACGCCCTCCCGGGCGGCGAGAACACGGTCAAGGTGCTCACCGCGCACAAGTCCAAGGGCCTGGAGTGGGACGTGGTCGCCGTCCCCGGTCTGGTCACCGGCACCTTTCCCAGCGCCCAGGGCCGCGAGAAGTGGACCGCCCAGGCCAAGGTGCTGCCGCACGCCCTGCGCGGCGACGCCGAGACCCTCCCCGACATCGGCGCCTGGGACGCGCGCGGGATGAAGGCGTTCCACGAGGCGATGAAGGACCACCAGCACACCGAGGAACTCCGCCTCGGCTATGTCACCTTCACCCGCCCCCGCTCCCTCCTGCTCGGCTCCGGCCACTGGTGGGGCCCCACCCAGAAGCGCCGCCGGGGCCCCTCCGACTTCCTCACGGCCCTCTACGAGCACTGCGCCGCCGGGTACGGCGAGATCGAGGTCTGGGCCGACGAACCGGAGGACGACGCCGAGAACCCGGCACTGCACCGCCGCACCGCCGACCAGGCATGGCCCCTGCCCCTGGACGACACCGCCCTGACCCGCCGCCGTGCCGCCGCCCGCACCGTCCTCGCCCACCTGGACACCCTCGCGGCCCACGACCTCACCCGCGCGACCGCCCCCGCCCCCTACGACGACCCGGACTGGCCGACGGAACCCCCGGCGGAGGATCCGTACGAGGAGCCATACGAGGATCCGTACGAGGACGAGCGCGACGGGCTCGACGACGACCCGTACGGAGAGCAGCCGCACGAGTCACACGACCCGTACGAGCCGTACGAGCGGGACGAGTCGTATGAGCCCTACGAAGAAGAGCTGCACGGAGAGGATCCGGATCCGGCTCACGGAGAACCCGGCCATGAGGGGCCCCCCGAGCAGGGGCCCGCCCGCGGGAGGCACTCCGGGCCGAGGCCCGCCCAGGGGAGCCCCCCCGCCGTACCGCACCAGGCGTCCGCCCCGCGGGCCACCGCACCCCGCGACGACGAGAGCGCCGATCCCCTGACCCCCGAAGAGGCCCGTGCCGTCGCCTCCTGGGACCGTGACCTCGACGCGCTCACCGGGGAACTGCTCCGCGCGCGGGAGGCCGTCACGGAGGTGCGTCTGCCCGCCACGCTCACCACCACGCAGGTGATGCGGATGGCCGCCGACCCGGACGGCTTCGCGCGGGAGCTGGCCCGCCCCATGCCGCGCCCACCGCAGCCCGCCGCCCGCCGGGGCACCCGCTTCCACGCCTGGGTCGAGGCCCGCTTCGAGGAACTGACCCTGCCCCTGCTGGGCCCCGACGAGCTGCCCGGCGACGACGCCGAGATCGCGGACGAACGGGACCTGGAGGCCCTGAAGGAGGCGTTCGAGCGGACCGAGTACGCCCGGCGCACGCCCTACCGGGTGGAGGCACCCTTCCAGCTCGGCATCGCGGGCCGGGTGATCCGGGGCCGTATCGACGCCGTGTACCGCACCGGCGGGGGCGCCACCGGCGGCCGTACCGAGCAGGTGACAGCCCCGGACACAGATGCGGCGGAGACGTACGAGATCGTGGACTGGAAGACCGGGCGGAGCCAGGACGCCGATCCGCTCCAGCTCGCCGTCTACCGGCTGGCGTGGGCCGAGCAGCGGGGAGTGCCGCCGGAGGCGGTGACGGCGGCCTTCGTGCACATCCGCACCGGCGAGGTGGTGCGCCCCGAGGGACTGCCGGACCGGGCCGCGCTGGAACGGCTGCTGCTGGCGGACCCCGGCGACGAGCCGCCCGGTGACGAACAGCACGAACGGGTTGTCACTGTGGGCCGATAGGCTCGTGACCATGAGCCACACCCCGGACAGCGCCGTCCGTACGTACATCGCCGACCACCGCGAGCCCTTTCTCGACGGTCTGCGGGAGTGGCTGCGCATCCCGTCCGTGTCGGCCCAGCCCGAGCACGCGGCGGATGTCCGGCGCAGTGCGGACTGGCTCGCCGCCAAGCTGACCGAGACCGGTTTCCCGGTCGTCGAGGTGTGGCCCACGCCCGGCGCCCCCGCCGTCTACGCGGAGTGGCCCGGCGACGACCCGGCGGCCCCCACGGTCCTCGTCTACGGCCATCACGACGTGCAGCCCGCCGCGCCCGAGGACGGCTGGGACAGCGACCCCTTCGAGCCGGTCGTCCGGGACAACCGGCTCTACGCGCGCGGGGCGGCCGACGACAAGGGTCAGGTGCTGTTCCACACACTCGGCGTCCGCGCCCATCTCGCGGCGACCGGGCGCACCGCCCCGGCGGTCGGCCTGAAGCTGCTGATCGAGGGCGAGGAGGAGTCCGGTTCGCCGCACTTCCGGGCACTGGTCGAGGAGCGGGCGGACCGTCTCGCGGCGGACGCGGTGATCGTCTCGGACACGGGCATGTGGGCGGCCGACACCCCGACCGTGTGCACCGGGATGCGGGGCCTGGCCGAGTGCGAGATCCGGTTCCACGGCCCGGACCAGGACATCCACTCCGGTTCGTTCGGCGGCGCGGTGCCCAATCCGGCGACCGCCGCCGCCCGCCTCGTCGCCGCCCTGCACGACGAGCACGCGCGCGTGGCGGTCCCCGGCTTCTACGACGGTGTGGTGGAGCTGACCGACCGCGAGCGCGACCTGTTCGCCGAACTGCCCTTCGACGAGGAGAGCTGGCTGCACACGGCCAGGTCGTACGCGGCCGTCGGCGAGGCCGGGCACACCACCCTGGAGCGGGTCTGGGCCCGCCCGACCGCCGAGGTCAACGGCATCGGCGGTGGCTATCAGGGCCCCGGCACCAAGACGATCATCCCGTCCGAGGCCATGGTGAAGCTGTCGTTCCGCCTGGTCGCCGGACAGGACCCCGACCACATCGAGAAGGCGGTCCGCGCCTGGGCGGCCGAGCAGGTCCCGCCCGGCATCCGGCACGCCATCGAGTTCAGCGGCGCCACCCGCCCCTGTCTGACCCCGCTGGACCACCCCGCGCTCCAGTCCGTCGTACGGGCCATGAGCCGCGCCTTCGAGCAGCCGGTGCGCTACACGCGCGAGGGCGGCTCCGGGCCGGCCGCCGACCTCCAGGAGGTGCTGGGCGCCCCGGTGCTCTTCCTCGGCATCTCCGTCCCGTCCGACGGCTGGCACGCGCCGAACGAGAAGGTGGAGCTGGACCTGCTGTTCAAGGGCGTCGAGACCGCGGCCTACCTGTGGGGCGACCTCGCGGAGCACTGGGGCGGCGGGCAACGGGCCGCCGAGACCGACCAGCGCGGTGCGCGTGCCGCCGAGACGGACCAGCGAGGGGCGCTCGCCGCCGAGACGGACCGGCAGGGGCGGCTCCGCGGCACGGGGGAGCCGCACGGACCCCTCGGCGTCGCGCGGGACCAGCATGGGGCGCCCGGCGGCCAGGGAGACCACCACGGGGGACCTGGCGGCGAAGGAGACCAGCACGGACCCCCCGGCGTCGCGCAGGACCACCACGGGGCACCTGGCGGCGGGAGCGATCGGCACGGACCCCTCGATGGCGAGGGAAATCATGCGGCGCCCTGACCACCGTCCCGCGCCGTCCGGCAGGACCTCCCGCGCGGGGCACACTGGAAGGACCGCCCCGCCCGGCCGGGCCCGGCCGGACCAGGTCACCGCCTGCCGCACGTCCCGCCGAACCGCCCGCCGAAACGAACCGTTGCCCTGGGGGAGTTGGAAGCACCCGTGACCACCTGGACCGACCACACCGCCGACCGACCCGTCTCGCTCACCGCCCCCAGCGGCATCGACCGCGCCGCGCACCACCGGCTCGACGAGGCATGGCTCGCGGCGGCGTGGAGCCACCCCACGACCCGCTGCTTCGTGGTGTCCGGCGGCCAGGTCCTGATCGACGAGACGCCCGAGGGCCGCACCGAACTCGTCATGACCCCGTCCTTCGAGGCCCCCCTCACCGAGGCGCACCGCTACTTCCTGGGCATCGACGGGGACGGCGTGAGCTACTTCGCCCTCCAGAAGGACGCCCTGCCCGGCCGGATCGACCAGTCCGCCCGCCCGGCCGGCCTGCGCGAGGCCGGGCTGCTGCTCTCCCCGCGCGACGCCGGTCTCATGGTGCACGCGGTCGGCCTGGAGAACTGGCAGCGCACCCATCGCTTCTGCTCCCGCTGCGGGGAGCGCACGGTGATCGCCGCCGCCGGTCACATCCGCCGCTGCCCGGCCTGCGGCGCCGAGCACTACCCGCGCACCGACCCGGCCGTGATCATGGCGGTCACCGACGAGGACGACCGCATCCTGCTCGGCCGCCAGGTCCACTGGCCCGAGGGCCGCTTCTCCACGCTGGCCGGTTTCGTCGAGCCGGGCGAGTCGGTGGAGCAGTCGGTGCGCCGCGAGGTGTTCGAGGAGGCCGGGATCACGATCGGCCAGGTCGACTACGTCGCCAGCCAGCCGTGGCCGTTCCCGTCCAGCCTGATGCTGGGCTTCATGGCCCGCGCCACCACCACCGGGATCACCGTCGACGGCGACGAGATCGGCGAGGCCCGCTGGTTCTCCCGCGACGAACTGCGCGCCGCGTTCGACTCCGGCGAGGTCCTGCCGCCCTACGGCATCTCCATCGCGGCCCGGCTGATCGAACTCTGGTACGGCAAGCCCATGCCGACCCGCCACATGGCCTGACGCCCCCCACGCTCACCGTACGAAGGCCGACGGCCCCCTCCGACACATCCGGAAGGGGCCGTCCCTCTGACGGGCAACCGAACCCGGGCAACCGGGACCCGGCAGGCAGAACCCGGCGTCAGGCCGTGAGAGCCTGCTTGACCTGGGCCAGGCTCGGGTTGGTCATGACCACCTCGGCACCGCCGGAGGCCGGGACGACGCGCAGGGTCGGTACGGTCTGGTTCCCGTTGTTCGCCTTCTCCACGAAGGCCGCCGACTCCGGGTCCTGCTCGATGTTGATCTCGTTGTACGCGATGCCCTCGCGGTCAAGCTGGCTCTTCAGCCGGCGGCAGTAGCCGCACCACGTGGTGCTGTACATCGTCACAGTGCCCGACATGTCTCTCGTGCTCCTTATGCGGTTCCGGGGACGGGTGCTCGCGCTGATGGAACGTATCGGACCTGGCGACCATTCCCGCCCGGGGTATCGGGGCCGCTGTCCGGGCCGTCATCCGTCAGGTCGGCGGCAGCGCGCGGGGGCGAGCGGCGTCGACCGGCGTCGACCGGCATGGACCGGCATTGAGTCGAGCGGCATTAATACGACCGCGAGGGTGCCCCTGTGGACAACCGGCTCACCCGTCTCCGGCGACCTGGCAGCATGGCGGTGTGACAGCAGCAACGCACTCCCCTCTCTTCCCGCGGGTCCCGGACACGGCCGACGCGGTGCTCGAAGGGCTCGACCCCGAGCAGCGCGAGGTGGCCACCACCCTGCGCGGCCCGGTGTGCGTCCTGGCCGGTGCCGGTACGGGCAAGACGCGGGCGATCACCCACCGCATCGCCTACGGGGTCCGCGCAGGCATCCTCCAGCCCTCCCACGTGCTCGCCGTCACCTTCACCAACCGCGCGGCCGGGGAGATGCGCGGCCGGCTGCGCCAGCTCGGTGCCCAGGGCGTCCAGGCCCGTACGTTCCACTCGGCCGCGCTGCGGCAGCTCCAGTACTTCTGGCCGAAAGCGGTCGGCGGGGCCATGCCCCGGCTCGTGGACCGCAAGAGCCAGTTGGTCGCGGACGCCGCCGCGGCCTGCCGGCTCCGGCTGGACCGGGGGGAGCTGCGCGATGCCATGGCCGAGATCGAATGGGCCAAGGTCACCCAGACCGTACCCGCGGACTACGCGCTCGCAGCCGCGAAGGCGGGCCGTGACCTCCCTCGCGACCCGGCGGAGATCGCCCAGTTGTACGCGGCCTTCGAGGACCTCAAGCGGGCCCGCGGGGTCATCGACTTCGAGGACGTGCTGCTGCTGACCGTCGGCGTCCTCCAGGACCGCCACGACATCGCCGACCAGGTACGGGCCCAGTACCAGCACTTCGTGGTCGACGAGTACCAGGACGTCAGCCCGCTCCAGCAGCGGCTGCTGGAACTGTGGCTGGGGCCCCGGGACGACCTGTGCGTGGTCGGCGACGCCAGCCAGACCATCTACTCATTCACGGGAGCAACGCCGGACCATCTGCTCGACTTCCGCGCCCGCCACCCCGCTGCCACCGTCGTCAAGCTGGTCCGCGACTACCGCTCCACCCCCCAGGTCGTCCATCTCGCCAACGGACTGCTCGCCCAGGCCCGTGGCCGCGCCGCCGACCACCGGCTGGAACTGATCTCCCAGCGCCCCGCCGGCCCCGAGCCGGTGCACACCGAGTACGGGGACGAGCCCGCCGAGGCCGAGGGCGCCGCCCGGCGCATCCGCGCCCTGCTGGACACCGGGGTCCCGGCGGGCGAGATCGCCATCCTGTTCCGCGCCAACGCCCAGTCCGAGACCTATGAGCAGGCCCTCGCCGACGTCGGTGTCCCCTATCAGCTACGCGGTGCCGAGCGGTTCTTCGACCGGCCCGAGGTGCGCAGGGCCGGAGCCGCCCTGCGCGCCGCCGCCCGCTTCGGCGGCAACGACGCCGCCCTGGACGAGGCTGTCGACCTGCCCTCCCAGGTCCGTGCCGTGCTCTCCGGCGAGGGCTGGACCTCCCAGCCCCCGGCCGGGTCCGGAGCGGTGCGCGAGCGCTGGGAGTCGCTGGCCGCGCTGGTGCATCTCGCGCAGGACTTCGCCGCCGCCAGACCCGGCGCCACGCTCGGCGATCTGGTGGCCGAGCTGGACGAGCGGGTGAGCGCCCAGCACGCCCCGACCGTGCAGGGCGTCACCCTGGCCTCCCTGCACTCGGCCAAGGGCCTGGAGTGGGACGTCGTGTTCCTGGTCGGCGTCGCCGAGGGCATGATGCCGATCACCTACGCGAGAACGGACGAACAGATCGAGGAGGAGCGCCGTCTCCTCTATGTGGGGGTCACCCGCGCCCGGGAGCGGCTCCATGTCTCCTGGGCCCTCGCCCGCTCACCGGGCCACCGGCCCAACCGCCGGGCCAGCCGCTTCCTGGACGGACTGCGCCCCGGCTCCGCGGCGGGCGCGGCCCGTGCCGGGACGGGTGGCGGCGCGGGCGGGGTCGAGCGGGGGGTGCCCGGCGCGACCGGTGGCGAGCGGCGGCCCACCCGGCGCACCCCGGCCCGCTGCCGGGTCTGCGGGCGCACTCTCACCGACGCCGGTGAGATGAAACTGATGCGCTGTGAGGACTGCCCCTCCGACATGGACGAGGGGCTCTACGAGAGGCTGCGGGCCTGGCGGGAGGACATGGCCGGGCGCAGCGGGCAGCCCGCGTTCTGCATCCTCACGGACAAGACGATGATCGCGATCGCCGAGGCGGGACCGCAGGACGAGGGGGAGCTGGCCCGCATCCCGGGCGTCGGCGCCCGCAAGTTCCGCCGCTACGGGGCCGATGTGCTGGCCATCTGCGCAGGCCGGGACCTCGCCGAGCCCGACGACGAAACCTTTCCGAACTCATCGAAAAAATAGTTTGCGAAAGCCCCGTCAATCCCCATAGGTTCTTACACACGAGAGCAGCGGCCTTCTCGGAGGCCCTGATTCCGTGTTCTACTTACATATCCGACGGGTTGGTTCACCCCAGCCCCCCGATACGCCGAGAGGAGGCGAGTCCAGTGATCAGCATCAACACCAGCTTCAGCAGCACGGTCAAAATGACCGATCGCTCGACCGTCTCCCTGTGCATGCTCGGCTTGTCGATCCCGGGCACCGGTCTGTCCGGCATCACTGCCGTGCGCCCGGCTGCCCCCGTGTCTCCGGTCGGTCTCCCCGTCCGTGAGCGCAATGAGCGACCGACCGAGGCACTGGAAGCGGCAGTACTGGCTCAGGCAGACGCCTATGCCTTTACGGCGACCGGTGCCGGATTCCGGAAGCAGACGACGCAGCACCACCAGATGTGGGCCTTCCGTGGGCCAGAACCCTGGAGCGATCCAGCCTGATCGGCGATCAGGCCGGCACCCTTCCAGGGCCGCGGAACCCCATCCGGGATCCGCGGCCCTTCTGTTTTCCCCGAACGGGGAGGGCAGGACGAAGGGCCTCGGGACAAGAGAGAACCCGGTACCACAGCCGACCACCGGCCCCACAGGGCCGGACCGACCAGACGAGGAAGACGAACCGTGCAACTCGAAGCGCACGCCACGTCCGTACCGCCTTCCGGAACGATCCCGCCGCCCGGCCTCACGGAGGACTCCACCTTGACCCCGCTCACCGCGCTCACCTCGCTCGACGACGCCATCGAGAACCTCGGCGTACCCGTCCCCTGCCGTTCCTACGACCCGGAGGTCTTCTTCGCGGAGTCCCCGGCGGACGTCGAGTACGCCAAGTCCCTCTGCCGTACCTGCCCGCTGATGGAGGCCTGCCTCGCCGGCGCCAAGGAGCGGCGTGAGCCGTGGGGCGTCTGGGGCGGAGAGCTGTTCGTCCAGGGTGTCGTCGTCGCCCGGAAGCGTCCGCGTGGACGCCCGCGCAAGAACCCGGTCACGGCATGAACGCCGCAGGAACGATCGATCGCCCCCTCACGCTCGACCCCCAGAAGCAGGCCCCGATGAAGCCGTCCGCACACGAGCCCACCGGCTCGGCGACCGAAGACGTCAGCACCACCGGCGCGCACGACTCGCGCCAGAACAGGACCCGAGAGATGCAACTCATCCCAGAAGCACTGGCCCGTGCGCATATGCACGACCGGCTGCGTGAGGCGGAGCAGGAGCGTCGGGCGATCCGCCTGGCGGCGGCCCGCCGGATGCAGCGGCGGGCCGAGCGCGCCTCGATGCGCGCCCGCCGTGCGCTGGCCATGGCCGTCATGCAGTAATCCGCCCACACCTGAAGCGGTGGCCTCCCGGACCGACCGGGAGGCGAAGCCTTCACGCGGGGGCCGGTCCGTCCGAACGGACCGGCCCCCGCGGTGCGTTGTGTCCGTAATTGTCCAGGTGTGGAGTTATCGTCACCGGATGACGAGTGATGCCGGAGGCAGTGACGAGGACGGCCCGGCGAAGGCGGCCCGGACCCTGGCGTGCGCCCGCTGCGGAACGCCCGCCGAGGGACTGCGGCTCACCTGGACCTGCTCCGTGGAGAACGGTGTCCGCCGGTACTTCTGCGACACCTGCTCCCGCGAGAACCTCCGGGCGATCGAGGGGCGGCTCGACTCCTCCTGGTGGTAGCGGCGACCGCCGGGGGAACGGGGTGCGGCGGGGTGGGGCGGGGTCATGCCTCTGCGGCTGCTGTTCGGGGTCCGGTCGGAGGCTCGGCTTGGGGCCCGGTCGAGGGCTGGGGCCACGGTTTGGTCCGGGGCTTGGCTTGGGGCTGGGCTCGGGGCTTTGTCCGGGGCTCTTCCGCGATGCCGTCCGGATCACCGGCGGGCGGCTCCCCGGTCTCGGGGCCGGTGTCCTCTGGCTCGCTGCTCAGCGTCCGTGTGGTCCCGGCGTCCCCGGCCGTCGTTCAGTGTCCCCGTGGTTCCAGCGTCCCCGGCCTCGCCGTTCAGCGTTCCCGTGGTTTCAGCCTCCCCGGCCTCATCGTTCGGTGTCCCCGTGGTCCTGGCGTCCCCGACCTCGTCGTTCAGCTTCCCCGTGGGCCCAGCGTCCCCCGCATCGTCGTTCAGCGTTCCCGTCGGCCCGGGGCTCCCGGCCTCGTCGCTCAGTCTCGGCCCGACGCCCCCCGGGGCCTTTGCTCAGCGTCCCGGCGAGCCGGTGTCCTCGGGCTCGTCGGCGCCCTTCTTCTCAACTCCTCCCTCATCCCCGTCATCCTCCTCGACCCCGTCAACGCCCCCGCCCCACTCCTCCGCCTCGTCCCCCTCATCCTCCAAGTACTCCTCCGCCACGAACCCGGGCAGCCACTCATCCAGTTCGCCGCGCAGGCGGACCGTCGCGCCGAGCTGGCACAGGACGCCGATGGTGCTGAGCGTCACACGGTGTATCAGGAGATAGGCCGGGGGCAGATTGAGCTGCTTGCCGAGCTGGTAGGCGGGGGAGCGGACATCGGCGATCCGGGCGGCCTGGCTCCGCATCCAGGCGCGGGTGAAGGTGAACGCCTCGACCCGGGCCGGCTCGATGATCGGCAGCAGGTAGTCCATGACGGCTTCCGGGTCCAGCTCTATCGAATCCTTGACGAAGCCCTCCGCGCACAGCATCGCGTAGACCGCCTCCGCCTCGCCGTCCAGCGTCAGGCGCAGACTGTCGCCGATGGGCTCGGGCAGGCCGCCCGGGAGCCGGTCGACCGTGCCGAAGTCGAGGACACCGAGCCGCCAGTCGTCCGCGCCCTCGGGACCGCCGGGCAGCAGCCGGAAGTTGCCGGGGTGCGGGTCCGCGTGCAGCAGGCCGGTGCGGGCCGGGCCGGAGAAGAGGAAGCGGGCCAGGAGCTGGCCGGCGCGGTCGCGCTGCTCCTCGGTGCCGTCCGCGATGATCTCCGACAGCGGGATGCCGTCGATCCACTCCGTGATCAGGATCTGGTCGCATTGGTGGACCACAGCCGGGACCAGGACGTCCGGGTCGTCCGCGAACTCCTCGGCGTGCACCCGCTGGGCCTCGGCCTCCAGGCCGTAGTCCAGTTCCTCGGAGACCCGGTCGCGCAGCTCCGTGATCAGGGGCTTGATGTCCATGCCGGGGATCAGTGGACCCAAGAGGCGGGAGAAACGGCTCAATTGGTTCAGGTCGGACAGCAGGGCCTCGCCCGCGCCCGGATACTGGACCTTGACCGCGACCTCCCGCCCGTCCCGCCACACCCCCCGGTGCACCTGGCCGATGGAGGCCGCCGCCGACGGCTTGTCCTCGAACTCCAGGAACAGATCACACCAGTCCTCGCCGAGCCGCTCACCCAGCACCGCGTGCACCGTGCGGGTCGGCATCGGGGGAGCCGCCTCCTGGAGCTTGGTCAGCGCCGCCCGGTACGGTCCCGCGATCTCCTCCGGCAGGGCGGACTCGAAGACGGACAGCGCCTGGCCGAACTTCATCGCACCGCCCTTCAACTCGCCGAGCACCTTGAAGAGCTGTTCCGCGGTGCGCTGCTGAAGCTCACGGCCGACCAGCTCCGCCGATTCGCCCACGATCCGCTTGCCCAGGCCCCAGGTGGCCCGTCCGGCGAAACCGAGCGGGAGCGCGGCGAGCTTGGCGGTCCGGGTGACCGCCTTGCGGGGAAGATCAGACATGCGCCCTCCAAGTGCCGGACGGCCGCGCCGCGCGGGGGGTACGGCCCGACGTCCTCGACGACCGTTGCACCGCCATTGTCTCGTGCGACAGCCCTTCCTCCGAGGTGTCTTCCGTCCTACCTTTCTCGGCCGCTCCGCACGGACACGCCGGATGCGGCGGGACCGGCCGGGCATGCCACTGGAGAACCGGCAGCGACACCTCCCAGCGGGCGCCCGCGCCGGACGGCTCCCGGCCGTCCAGGAAGGCCAGCGCATGGGCGGCGGCCAGGGCGGCGACCGTCGCGGCCAGCGTCAGATCACAGGCGCGCACCTGGCGCCGCCGGCCGCCCGAGCGCCACTGCGCGACCAGCCGGGGCCAGTCGGGGTCGCGGTCCGTACGGGCCTCCTGGAGACAACCCGCGCAGCCCGTCGCACCGGGCAGGACCAGCGGCCCCACCACCCCCGTCGCCTCCACCACACCGGCGTACAGATGCGGCGTGCCGGATTCCAGGAATGGCCGGGCCGTCTCCGGGGCCGGGGCATGGACCGCCACGTCGTCGCGCGGCGCCAGGACCACGAGCGACAGGCCCGGGTCGCCGCCCTCCCCGGCCGGACCGGGGGCGTGGCGCGGCGCCCGGTCCGGGGCCGCCCGGCGTACCGCGCGACGGGCCGCGTCCACCCGGTGCTCACCCACCGACTCGGCCGGCAGCCCGCCCGGCGCCACATCCCACGGCTCCACCTTGCCGATGTCCCGCACATCGACCTCACCCACCCCGGCCCCCGACAGCAGCGCCGCCAGCGACACCCCCACCCGGCCCGCGCCCAGCACCCGGACCCGCATCGCCCGCCGGGCCGCCAGCCGGGCCATCGCGTCACCCGGCTCCGACGTCGTCACGGACAGGGACGCGTGATCCGGGCGCAGCCGGTCGAGCACCTCCTTACGGGCGCGCAGGGCGTCGGCGCCCGGACCGCCGCCCCGGGAGTCGTCCAGCAGTCCCGAGCCGGACAGCCGGTCCACCAGCGCGTCGACATGGCCGTCCGGCAGATCCATCCGACGGGCCTCGTCACGCAGCAGCGGCAGCCCCCGCGTGCCGTTGAGCAGTTCCAGGAAGTGCCCGGTGGCCGTGTCCATCGGCCCCAGGGTCATCGCGTGCGCCGGCGCCATGCCGAACTGCACGGTGTTCAGATCACGCCAGCCGCGCCGCAGCGCCGGTTTCACCATCGGATGCATCACAGGCCCCCCATAGCCCCAGAAGTGCAGCAGTGCACCAGTGCAGCAGTGCACAAGCCCGGTCGTTCAGTACCGCAGAAAGCGCAGTCGTCCAGAGACGCAGTAGCTCAGCAGCTCAGTGGTGCAGAAGCGCGGACATCCCGGCGCCTTCGCCGGTGGAATCGCTTCGGGAGCGCTCCGGCGCCCGCTCCGCCGACGGGATCCAGCATGCACGGGCCGGGCGGCGGAGGCCGAAAGTTGTCCACAGGTAGCGGGTATTCGTCGTACAAATCAGACGCTTGGCGGGGGATCGGCAACGGAACGGTTCCGGAGTCAAGACTTCACTCATGTGCAGCGGGTAACGTCGGGGCGTGCCCGCCGACCCACTGCACCGCGCCGGAACGCCACAGCGCAGCACGACGAGCCAGCCGCCGAGCGGCTCGGGGGCGAGCGCGATCGAGGTACGCAGAAGCGCCCGTCGACGACGGACGGTCTCGGCGTATCGCGAGGGCGATCGCACCGTCGTGCTCATCCCTGCCCGGATGTCCGAGGCGGAGGAGCAACGCTGGGTGAGCGTCATGCTGGACAAGCTGGCCGCCCAGGAGAGCAAGCGGGTCCTCGGCGACGCCGAGCTGGCCGAGCGCGCCGAGCGGCTGTCGGGGCAGTACTTCGGCGGCCGGGCCCGCCCGGTCTCCGTGCGCTGGGTCACCAACCAGAACACCCGCTGGGGCTCCTGCACGCCGTCCGACGGCAGCATCCGGCTCTCCCACCGGCTCCAGGGGATGCCCGAGTACGTCGTCGACTACGTCCTCCTCCATGAGCTGGCGCATCTGCTGGTACCCGGCCACGGGCCGCGGTTCTGGCGGCTGCTGGAGGCGTATCCCCGTACCGAGCGGGCGCGCGGCTATCTGGAGGGCGTGGTCGCCGCCGAGCGGCTGCCGCATCTGCCGGGCGCGCGCGAGGGGCGCGGTGACCGGGACGCCGATACGGACACGGACGACGCCGATACCTATGCGGATACCGATACGGATACCGATTCCGATTCCGGGAGCGGCGCCGAGGGCGAGGGCGAGTCCGGCGAGTGACCTCCCCGCGCGAGCGGCTACCTGCGGCACCTTCCACCGCCGCACCGCTGCACCGCCGGGACGGCGTGACCTCCCCGCGCGGGGCGGCCACCCGTGTCCGCCCCGCACATCAACCCCCCATCAGCCGCGCGTCAGCGCAGCCCCACTCGCCGTGATCTCTTCATGGCCGGGAGTCTTCGTTCTGTACCGGGTCTGTACCGACTTCGTCCGTTGTCCGGGATTGCCGTTAGCCTGACGCGACGCACTCGCATTCGGGATGGGGGACGGTCGTAGCGTATGGCCAGGGAATTCCAACGCGGCCACAAGGCCAAGGTCAGTGATCTCACCGCGGGGACCGATCTGTATGTAGGTGTGCAGATCTCGGGGCCCGGACTGACCTTCGACATCAGTTGCTTCGGACTCGACGCCGATGAACGGCTCTCCGACGACCGGTACTTCATCTTCTTCAATCAGCCGAAGTCCCCGGAGGAGTCCCTTCAGCTCCTGGGTGCCCAGGCGGGCGACACGGAGTCGTTCCGGGTCACCCTGGACCGGGTTCCGCAGCAGATCCAGAAGCTGTCGTTCACGGCGGCCCTCGACGGCGACGGGCAGATCTCGCAGATCGGCCCCGGGTACATCCGGATCGTCGCGGGCGGCGAGGAAGTGGCCCGCTACGCCTTCGACGGCTCGGAGTTCACCACCGAGCGGGCCGTGATGCTGGGTGACTTCTACCTCAAGGACGTCTGGCGGTTCGCCGCGGTCGGACAGGGCTTCGACGGTGGTCTGGACGCGCTGCTGAAGAACTTCGGCGGCGAGGTCATGGAGGAGGAGGCGCCGGACGCGCCCGAGCCGCAGCCCGGCGCCGGGGGCGCCACCCCTGGTTTCGCGCCCCCCGCCCAGGCCGCCGCACCACCACCCGCCTTCGGGGCACCGTCCGCTCCGGCCCCGGCCCCCGCGGCACCCGCCCCGCCCCCTGCGCCCGTTCCTGCCCCGGCCCCTGCCCCGGCCCCCGCGCCCGCGCAGGGCTTCGCCCCGCCGCCCGGCGCGACCCCGCCCCCGCCTCCGGCACCGGCACCCAATGTGCACTCCGCGCAGACCGTCGTCGCGCCCCTGCACACCCCTCCCGCGGGCACGGTCCCGCCCCCGGGCGCGCCACCCGCCGCTCCCGCCGCGCCCCAGGGCGGCCCGTTCACGCCTCCTGGCGGCGCCCCGGCAGGCGGCCCGTTCACGCCCCCCGGCGCGTCCCCCACAGGCGGCCCCTTCACCCCGCCCCCCGGTGCCCCCGTGGGCGGCCCCTTCACGCCCCCACCCGGCGGACCCGGCACCCCCGGCCTCGGCCAGCCCTTCGGTGGCGGTGTGCAGCTCGCGCCCGTGCCGCAGGAGGCCGGGCTGCGGAACGTCCTCGCCAGGTACGCCGAGGCACCCGTCGGCGACCGCTGGACCGAGCAGAACCCCGAGCTGGTGCGCGCGACCCTGTCCAAGGGCGCCAACATCCTCGCCAAGCAGGGCTCCATGGTCGCCTACCAGGGCGACATCGACTTCGCCCACAAGGGCTCCGGACTGCTCGGCAAGCTCACCGGGCAGCTCACCGGCCAGGGCATGGCCCTGATGCGCTGTTCCGGCGACGGCGAGGTGTTCCTCGCCGACGAGGCCAGCCGGCTCTTCGTGATCCGGCTCCAGGGCGAGCAGATCTACACCAGCGCGCGGGGCGTCCTCGCCTTCGACGAGGCGCTGGACACCGAGATCCGCCGTATCGAGGGCGCGGGACTGCCCGGCGGCGGACTGTTCAGCATGCTCTTCTCCGGCACCGGCGCGGTCGTGGTCAAGACCCGCGGGGTGCCCGTGGTGCTGCCCGTCGGACCGGCCACCTATGTGGACGGCAACGCCGTCATCGCCTGGTCCGCGGGCGCGCAGGCGGTCACCACCACCTCGCTCAGGCTGCGCCGCTCCGGCTACGCCCGGCAGAACTCGGAGGCCGTCAACCTCCAGTTCCGCGGCGCGCCCGGCAACTTCGTCGTCGTCCAGCCCTTCGAGGTGTGAGGCAGTCCATGGACCTCCAGTCACTTCACGCGCAGCGCTCCGCGCCCACCGGCGTCCGGATGGCCGTGCACAACGCCAAGACGCTCAAGGTCACCATGGTCAGCGGCCAGGACCTGTACGCCAAGGCCGGCTCGATGATCGCGTACGACGGCTATGTGCAGTTCGACGCGGCACCCGGCACCCTGCGCCGGACGGCCGAGGAGATGGTCACCGGCGAGGGCGGCAAGCTGATGCTCTGCCGCGGCGACGGCGAGCTGTACCTCGCGGACTACGGCGGCGAGGTCCTCGTCGTCCATCTGAACAACGAGGCGATGTCCGTCAACGGCCCCAGCCTGCTGGCCTGCGACGCCTCGCTCGGGCTGACCATCGAGCCGGTCAAGGGCCTCGCCAAGCTCTCCGGCTCGGGGCTGACCAACCTGGTCATCCGGGGCACCGGCTGGGTCGCCCTGGTCACCCGCGGCATGCCGATCTCCCTGGACTGCGCCGAGCGCGAGACCTATGTCGACCCGGACGCGCTGATCGCCTGGACCGACGGCCTCGACATGAAGGCCCGCCGCACCATGAAGGCGAGCGCACTGATCGGGCGCGGCAGCGGCGAGGCATTCCAGATCGGGTTCAAGGGGCAGGGTTTCGTGGTCGTCCAGCCCAGCGAGGACACCGGCGACCGTTTCAAGATCCGTGGCTGACCGGGGCTGAGAGGAGCACCAGCACAATGCACAGCACACTCTTCGCGCACATCCCGGTGGAGCACACCGCGCGCTACACCCTCCAGAATCCGCAACTCCTCAAGACCGACGTCACGCTCGGCAGCGGTCCCGTGCTGGCCCGGCAGGGCGCCATGGTGGCCTTCGAGGGGCAGGTCGAGTTCGACAGTCAGTACCGCAACCGGAGCTGGCGCAATGTCGAGCGGATGACCGGCGAGCAACTGGAGCTGATGCGCTGCAAGGGCAGCGGGATCGTCTATCTCGCCAACTTCGCGCAGTACCTGCACATCATGGATGTCGGCCCCGGCATCACCGTCGACAGCTCCGCCGTCCTCGCCTTCGACGGTTCGCTCGGTGTCGGCATCGTCGCCATCGACAGCGCCGTGGAGGTCGCCTCGGCGGGCGCCTACAACCTGGAGCTGTCCGGCGCCGGGCAGGTCGTCCTGATGACCTCGGGCGAGCCGCTGGTCCTGGAGGTCACCCCGGACAAGAACATCTGCTGCGACTCGGACGCGGTCATCGCCTGGTCCACCTCGCTGCGCACCCAGCTCCAGGCGCCCACCTCGACCTCGGCCGTCTGGCGCCGCCGCGGCTCCACCGGGGAGGGCTGGGAGATGCACTTCTCCGGCACCGGACACGTCCTGGTGCAGCCCAGCGAGCTGCTCCCGCCGCAGCACGTCCGCGCCTCCGGGATGCTCGGCCAGTTCGGCATGGGCTCCGGCGGCCTCAGCGGAAACTCCCTCGGGGGCAGCCGCAACTAGGGGCGACTCCGCCGGTACTCAGATGTAAGGGGCGCCCGCACTGTAGGGCGCCCCTTACATGTGCTCCGGATGCCGTTGCTACAGCCCACCACCCGGCACCCCGTACCGGACGGATCACTCCCCGAGCCGCTCCCGAGCCGCCCCCAGCAGCCGCACGACGGAGTCGTCGGCCACCTCCGGGACCTCGGCGTAGCCGAACCAGCGCACATCGAGCGACTCGTCACTCACCGTGTGCGGCGCGTCCGAGGGGGCCAGCGCGGCGTACTGGACGTCGTAGTGGACGTGGCAGGGCGGGGGGATCGGATGGCGGTCCAGGCGCACCGGGCCGCCCGGCAGCAGGCTCAGGCCCGCGACACCGGACTCCTCGGCCGCCTCGCGCAGGGCCGCCGCCGCGAGGGTGGGGTCGCCCGGCTCGCAGTGGCCGCCCATCTGGAGCCACATCCGCAGCTTCCTGTGCAGGGTGAGCAGCACGCGCCCGCGCGCGGGGTCGATCACCAGCGCGCTGGCCGTGACATGCCCCGCGGGGCAGGACTTCCACAGGCCGTCCGGGTGGGCGGCCAGATGGTCCAGGTAGGACTGGCGCAGCCCGCTCTGCTCCGCGCCGACGCCCTCGGGGCCTCCGTGGTCCTCGTGGCCCTTGAGTACGAGGACCGCGTCGTCGTACAGGCTCACTCGGCGTCGCCCTTGTCCTCGCCGTCCTCGCCCTTGCCGGTGTCCGGGGCGTCGTCGCCCTTCTTCAGGTCGGGCTTGCCGCCGGCCGCCTCGCCGAGCATCTTGTCCAGCTCGGAGAAGTCGATCTGCTCGCGGTGCACGAAGCCGTCCGGGTCATCCAGGTCGGAGGCCGTCGGCAGCATGTCCGGGTGGCTCCACAGGGCGTCGCGGCCGTCCACCCCGCGCGCGTCCGTCAGGGACGCCCACAGCCGGGACGCGTCGCGCAGCCGGCGCGGACGCAGCTCCAGGCCGATCAGTGTGGCGAAGGTCTGCTCGGCCGGACCGCCCGTGGCCCGGCGCCGGCGCAGGGTCTCGCGCAGCGCGTCGGCGGACGACAGCCGGGGCTTGGCGGCGGCGTGCACCACCGCGTCGACCCAGCCCTCCACCAGCGCCAGAGCCGTCTCCAGCCGGGCCAGAGCCGCCTTCTGCGCGGGCGTGTCCTCGGGCTGGAACATGCCCTGCTGGAGTGCCTGCTGCAACTCCTCGGGGTTCTGCGGGTCGAACTGGCCGACCACGTCCTCCAGCTTCGTGGTGTCGACCTTGATCCCGCGCGCGTAGCCCTCGACCGCGCCGAACAGATGCGCCCGCAGCCACGGCACATGCGCGAAAAGACGCTGGTGGGCGGCCTCGCGCAGGGCGAGATACAGCCGCACCTCGTCCTTGGGCACGCCGAGATCCTTGCCGAACGCCTCCACGTTCAGCGGCAGCAGCGCGGCCTTGCCGATGGGGCCCAGGGGGAGGCCGATGTCGGTCGAACCGACGACCTCGCCCGCGAGCACGCCCACGGCCTGCCCGATCTGCGAACCGAACATGGCGCCGCCCATGGAGCGCATCATGCCGATCAGCGGCCCGGCCATGGCCTGCATCTCCTCCGGGAGGATCTCGCCCATGGCGCCGCCCACCCGCTCGGCGACCGGGTCGACCAGCTCCTTCCAGGCGGGCAGCGTGGCCTCGACCCACTCCGCGCGGCTCCACGCCACCGCGGTGTTCGCGCCGGACGGCAGCGAGGTCGCGTCGTCCAGCCACAGATCGGCCAGCCGGACGGCCTCCTGCACGGCCGTGCGCTCGGCGGGGCCCACGCTCGCGTCCTTCACGCCGTCGGCGGTGCCCTGGGACACCGTCTGGCGGGCGATCTGCTTGGCCATGTCCCAGTTCACCGGGCCGCCCTCGTAGGAGAGCATCTGGCCGAGCTGCTGGAACGCGGCGCCCAGGTCGGTGGGGTTCAGCGACCCGAACATGGCGGCGAGCGGATTGTCCGCACCGGGGCCGCCGGCCCCGGACGGCCCGAAACCGAACGGATTGGCCGGTCCCTGACCACCACCGCTCTGCTGGTCCTTCTTCTTGCCCTCGTCGCCGTCGTCCGGCTCCTCCGGCGGAAGGCCGAATCCGAATGGGGTGTCACTCACGGGATTCCTCGGCTGGTAAGGCCACCGGTTCTTTCCGGCGGCACGACTGCCCGACAACACCACCCAGCCTAGACACCCCGGACGGATAGGGCCTCGGTGCTTCGCCCGCAGCAGCGCTGCGGCAGGATGGATGCCACCTGGTACGTACGCGTCACTCGCGCTACGTACGTAGACAACCGCTGGAGACGCCCGGTGAGTTCCCCAGATCCGCAGGTTCGCGCACCGCGAAACCACTCAACCCCCTCGCCCGCCCCCTCGACCGGGCCCGTCGTCGCGGTCACCGGCGCGGCGACCGGTGTGGGCGCGATGCTCACCGAGCGGCTCGCCGCGTCCGGGGAGGTCAAGCAGGTCATCGCCATCGACGAGCGCCGCGGCGAGTGCGCGGACGCGCGCTGGCACATCCTGGACGTTCGGGATCCGGCCATCGCCGACAAGCTCCGCGGCGCCGACGTGGTCGTGCACTTGGCGCTCGACCTGGACCTGGAGACGGATTCCGCCGCCCGTACCGCGTACAACGTACGCGGCACCCAGACGGTACTGACCGCCGCCGCGGCGGCCGGGGTGCACCGCGTGGTGCTGTGCACCTCGGCGATGGTCTACGGGGCCCTGCCGGACAATGAGCTGCCCCTCTCGGAGGACGCCGAGCTGCGGGCCACCGCGGAGGCGACCGGCGTCGGCGACCTGCTGGAGATCGAGCGGCTCGCCCGGCGCGCCCCGCGGGCCCATCCCGGCCTCAATGTGACCGTCGTCCGGCCCGCCGTGCTGGTCGGTGGCACGGACACCGCGCTGACCCGGTACTTCGAGTCCCCCCGGCTGCTGGTGGTGGCCGGGTCGCGGCCCGCGTGGCAGTTCTGCCATGTCGAGGACCTGTGCGGGGCGCTGGAGTACGCGGTGCTGGAGAAGGTGGAGGGGGAACTGGTCGTCGGGTGCGACGGCTGGCTGGAGCAGGAGGAGGTCGAGGAGCTGAGCGGCATCCGGCGCATGGAGCTGCCCTCGGCGGTCGCGCTGGGTGCTGCGGCCCGGCTGCACCGGATCGGCCTGACGCCGTCCCCCGCCGGTGACCTCGCGTACACGATGTACCCCTGGGTGGTGAGCGGCAGCCGGCTGCACGACGCGGGGTGGCGTCCGCAGTGGACCAACGAGGAGGTGCTGGCCGAGCTGCTGGAGGAGGTCGCCGGGCGGCACACGGTGGCCGGGCGCCGCCTGGGGCGCAAGGACGCGACGGCGGCGGGGGCCGCCGGAGCGACGGTGGCGCTGCTGGGGGCGGCGGCGGTGGTACGGCGGGCACGGAAGGCGCGGCGGCGGATCTGAGGGCGGGGAACCCGTGTACGGCGTACCCCGCGCGCGGGATACGGGGCGGGCCCCCTTGCGCGGTGCATCCCGCGCGTGTCCCGGCGTGTCGTTCGGCCGCGCGCAGGGGCGCGGGAGAACGGAAACGGTATTCCGCCGTTCGGGAGCGTCGGGCACGATGGGGGCATGGCAGCTCCCCGCGACCACACCGATCACACTGATCACACCGGTCAGACCCCTCGCACCCCCCGCATCGCTCACCCCGATCACCCGGGCGAGCGGGCCGGTGACGAGCCCGTCCGGCTGATCGGTGTCCGGGAGACCCCGCTCTCCGTCGACGAGGTGTTCGCCGCCGTGGGGGACGGCGCGGCCGGTGGTATCGCCCTCTTCGTGGGGACCGTGCGCAATCACGACGGCGGCTCCGATGTCGACGGGCTCGGCTACTCCTGCCACCCTTCCGCGGAGGCGGAGCTGCGGCGGATCGCCGAGAAGGTCGCCGCCGAGTACCCGGTCCGCGCGCTGGCGGCCGTCCACCGCGTCGGGGACCTGAAGGTCGGTGACATCGCCGTCGTCGTGGCCGTCGCCTGTCCGCACCGGGGCGAGGCGTTCGACGCCTGCCGGATGCTGATCGACACCCTCAAGCACGAGGTGCCCATCTGGAAGCACCAGACGTTCTCCGACGGCACCGAGGAGTGGGTCGGAGCCTGCTGACCCCACCCCGCCCCCCGGGGCCCGCCGACCCCCGCCCCGCCCCCGGGGCCCGCCGACCCCCTTGCACCCCCTCCGCTTGCGTAACCGCACCCCTGCCGTGAGCGTTGTCAGTGCGGATGGTTAATCTGCTGATCAGTCAGTTTCAGTCGGTTGCGGACGTTCCGTCGGCCGCCGGCGCATCCGGGGTTGGGAGGTCGGCATGGCGGCGCTCGCCTGGTTGCTGATTCCGCTGGTGGCCGCGATTGCCGCCGGGCTGTGGGGAAGTTGGGCCAACCGCACCCGCAAGGCCCGCGGTGACGGCCCCGAGCTGGACGGGTACGCCAGATTCCGGGCGGCGATGGAGAGGTCCAGCACCCCGGCGCCGGAGGACTCCCGCTCGGGCTCCTGAGCGGCCCCCCGTGCCCGACCGTGCCGTGTCCCGCCCCGACCGGACGCCCTGACGGTGCGCTGACAGAACCGTCCCGTACTGTCGGACCATGCCACGCCGTACCGTGACGATGCTCGCGTCCACCCTGATGCTGATCGCGCTGCTGTGCGCAGGGGTGCTCATCAAGGTGCCGTACTCGGAGATGTCCCCGGGGCCGACGGTGAACACGCTGGGGGACCACGACGGGGAGCCGGTGCTCCAGATCTCCGGGCGTGAGACCTATCCCACGGACGGGCACCTGAACATGACCACGGTCCGGGTCACCAGCGCCGACTACCGGATGAACCTCGTCGAGGCGGTCTACGGCTGGCTCGCCCACGACAACAAGGTCGTGCCGCACGACACGCTCTACCCGGACGGCCAGACCGAGGAGCAGTCCACCCAGGAGAACGCCGAGGAGTTCAGCCAGTCCCAGGAGAGCGCCAAGGTCGTCGCCCTGGAGGAGCTGGACATCCCGGTGCAGTCCTGGGTGATCGTCTCCACCGTCGTCAAGGACTCCCCGGCCGAGGGCGTGCTGCACGCGGGCGATGTGATCAAGGCGGTGGACGGTACGGAGGTCAAGGCGCCGGCCGATGTCGCCGAGCTGGTGACCGAGCACACGCCGGGCGAGGACGTCGTCTTCACCATCGTGCCCGCCGCAGAGCAGGCCGCCGCCGAGAAGGAGAACCGGCAGCCGGAGAAGACCGAGGAGATCACCCTCACCACGGCCGCCTCCGACGACACCGGCGAGAAGCGCGCCATCGTCGGCATCTCCGCCGGGACCGACCACACCTTCCCGTTCAGCATCGACATCAAGCTCGCCGATGTGGGCGGCCCCAGCGCCGGACTGATGTTCGCCCTCGGCATCTACGACAAGCTGACCCCGGGCAGCCTCACCGGGGGCTCGTTCGTCGCCGGGACCGGGACGATCGACGACGAGGGCAAGGTCGGTCCGATCGGCGGCATCGAGATGAAGACGGTCGGCGCGCGCGACAAGGGCGCCGAGTACTTCCTGACCCCGGCCGACAACTGCGAGGCCGCCGCCAAGGACACGCCCGACGGGCTCACCCTCATCAAGGTGGCCACCATGGACGACGCGCTGGGCGCCCTCAAGGACATCCGCGACGGCGACACGGCCGATCTGCCGACCTGCACGGCGGCCAAGGGCTGACCGGCCCGGTGACGGCGACACCGCGGACTCCCGCGCCGGCCAGGGACTGACCCGCGTCCCGCAAGAGCGACACCGCCGGCCTGCTCACCCGCGCGCCGGACAAGGCCGACCGGTCCCCGCAACGGGGACACCCCCACACCCACCAAGAGCCGACCGGTCCCCGCGGAGCGGGAACCCGGACACCCCTCGATTTCAGTCCGCGAACGTCGCCGTCAGCGCCTCCGCCAGCCCCGGCACCAGTTCCGAACCGGTGACGACCTCCGTCGGGGTGTCCTTGGCGCGCAGCCGCAGCGCGGACTCGCGGGTGCCGTCCCGCAGCACCGCGACCGTCATCCGGACCTCCTGGCGGCCGGGGTGGGCCGCCACCCACTTCGCCAGCGCGGCCTCGTCCAGATCCTGCGGAACCTGGGCCTCCGCGGACGGCGGCAGCATCAGCCGCTCCACGCTCAGGGCGCATCCGGTCACCGCGTCCGGCCAGGCGATGGTGGCCAGGAACTCGTCGAGGGGCCTGTCCGTTCCCATCTCGTCCTGCTCGATCGGTGTGAGGCCGGAGGTCTCCTGCTCCGCGCCGAGACCGAGCTGGGCGGCCAGGGAGGGTTCCTGAGCCCGGAGCCGGGCGGTGTCGACGAGGGCGAAGAGGCGGGCGGGCTGATCCCAGCCGAGACCGGAGACGTACTCGTCGATCTCCAGAACGGCCCGGGTGAGCGGGCTCGCCGCCATGGGGGTGTTGGACATGGTCACAATCCTGCCTCGTTCTTCCCCGAAATCGGGAACCGAGTAAAGCGTGAGTAAGTTGCATAGGTGAGGGCCTAGGATCACTGGGCCCTTCACGACGGTCCGAAAACGGGACGGACCGGACAGATCACCAGCGAACCTTCGAGGTGCAGACCTTGGCTTTCCAGATGCCGGACCGCGGCGGAGGCCCGACGGGGCCACGGATCAGAGTGGGCCGACCGTCCCGGCGGGTCCGGACCCTGCTCATGACACTGGGCGTGCTTGCCGTTCTCGGCATGGCGTTCACCATGTTCGCGGGGTTCTGGACGGACTGGCTCTGGTACCGGTCGGTCAACTACTCGTCGGTCTTCACCACCACCCTGTGGACCAAGATCGGCCTCTTCCTCGTCTTCGGCCTGCTGATGGCCCTGGCGGTGGGCTTCAACATCTGGCTCGCCCACCGGCTGCGCCCGCCGCTGAGCGCGATGTCGATGGAGCAGCAGAACCTCGACCGGTACCGCATGGGCATCGCGCCCTACAAGAAGTGGCTGCTGCTCGGGATCACCGCGCTGGTCGGCCTGATCGCCGGCGCCTCCGCCTCCGGGCAGTGGCGCACCTGGCTGATGTGGGTCAACGGCGTGCCCTTCGGGCAGAAGGACCCGCAGTTCAACCTGGATGTGTCGTTCTACGCGTTCGACCTGCCCTGGTACCGCTTCCTGCTGGGCTTCGGCTTCGCGGCCACGATCCTCTCGGTCATCGCCGCCGCCCTGACCCACTACCTCTACGGCGGTCTGCGGGTCACCAGCCCCGGCGCGCGCGCCACGGCCGCCGCCACCGGGCACCTCTCGGTGCTGATCGGCCTCTTCGTCTCCCTGAAGGCCGTCGCCTACTGGCTGGACCGGTACGGCCTGGCCGTGAAGTCCAGCGACTTCAAGGCGACGGACAACTGGACCGGTCTGCGCTACGTGGACGCGAACGCGTATCTGCCGGCCAAGACGATCCTCTTCTGCATCGCCATCATCTGCGCGCTGCTGTTCTTCGCCACCCTGTGGCGGCGCACCTGGCAGTTGCCCGTCATCGGCTTCGGTCTGCTGGTGCTGTCGGCGATCCTGATCGGCGGGCTCTACCCGGCGATCGTGCAGAAGTTCCAGGTCCAGCCCAATGAGCAGGCCAAGGAAGCCCCGTACGTCGCCAAGAACCTCCAGGCGACCCGGGACGCGTACGACATCGCGGACGCCCAGGTCACGGATTACGACGGCAAGAGCGACACCGAGGACCTCGCCTCGCTGCGGGACGACGTGGACGCCACGGCCAGCATCCGGATCATGGACCCGAACATCGTCTCGCCGACGTTCCAGCAGCTCCAGCAGATGCGCCAGTACTACGCCTTCCCGACCAACCTGGACGTGGACCGCTACAGCGAGAACGGCCAGGAGCAGGACACGGTCATCGGTCTGCGCGAGCTGAACCTCGCGGGCGTGGACAAGCAGAACTGGATCAACACCCACTTCCGCTACACCCACGGCTACGGTGTAGTCGCCGCCGAGGGCACCACCGCCGACTCCGAGGGCCGCCCGGTCTTCACCGAGTCCGACCTGCCCTCCCAGGGCAAGCTGGGCGAGTACGAGCAGCGGATCTACTACGGCGAGAAGACCACCGAGTACTCGATCGTCGGCGGTCCCCAGAAGGAGATCGACTACTCCGACGACAGCGGTGAGAAGACCTACAGCTATCAGGGCGACAGCGGGGTCAGCCTCTCCAACCCGGTCAACCGGGCCGCGTACGCGGTGGCGTTCAGCGAGCCGCAGATCCTCTACTCCGGAGCGATCGGCGACGGTTCGCGGGTGCTCTACAACCGCACGCCCAAGGACCGCGTCGAGGCCGTCGCGCCCTGGCTGACCATCGACGGTGACGCCTACCCGGCGGTCGTGAACGGCCGGATCCAGTGGATCGTCGACGCGTACACCACCACCAACGGCTATCCGTACGCCTCCCGCACCACCCTCGGTGACACCACCGCGGACTCGCTGACGGCGACGAACAACTCCCGCGCGGTGGTGGCCCAGCAGAACCAGGTCAACTACATCCGCAACTCGGTGAAGGCGACCGTCGACGCGTACACCGGCGAGGTCAAGCTCTACGAGTGGGACACCCAGGACCCGGTCCTCAAGACCTGGATGAAGGCGTTCCCGGGCACGGTCGAGCCGCGCGCGGAGATCAGCAAGGACCTGATGGATCACCTGCGCTACCCGCAGGACCTGTTCAAGGTGCAGCGCGAGCTGCTGACCCGCTACCACGTCAAGGACGCGAACACCTTCCTCAGCGGCAGCGAGGTGTGGCAGGTGCCGGACGACCCGACCAACAAGTCGGGCAACGCGGTGCCGCCGTACTACCTCAGCATGAGGATGCCGGACCAGCAGCAGCAGGCGTTCTCGCTGACGACGACGTTCACCCCCAACGGGCGGGACAATCTCAGCGCGTTCATGGCGGTCGACGCGGAAGCCGGGACCGATGACTACGGCAAGATCAGAATTCTGAAACTGCCGACCAGTACCACCGTCGACGGCCCCAAACAGGTGCAGTCCCAGTTCAACTCCGAACAGGACATCGCCGAGTCGATCAGGCTCCTCAGAGGTGGTGACTCGGAAGTCGAGTACGGCAACCTGCTGACCGTGCCCCTGGACGGCGGACTGCTCTATGTCGAACCGGTCTACGTCCGCGGTGGCGGGCTCAAGTACCCGCTGCTGCGCAAGGTGCTGGTCTCCTACGGCGGCAACACCGCCTTCGAGGACACCCTCGATGAAGCGCTGAACAAGGTGTTCGGTGCCGAGGGAACGGCCCCGCAGCCACCACCGGACGAGGGCGGCACCGAGCAGCCACCGCCGCCGACCTCCGACAACCCGACGGTGCAACAGGCGCTGGACGACGCCCAGAAGGCGTTCGACGAGGGTCAGGAGGCCCTCAAGAACGGTGACTGGGAGGCGTACGGCCGGGCGCAGCAGGAGCTGGAGGACGCCCTTCAGCGGGCCGAGGACGCACAGGCGCAGCCGAGCGGTTCGGGCGGCGGCGACGCGAGCCCCAGCCCGAGCGCCACCCCGTCGGGCAACTCCAGTCCCAGTCCCGGTTCCAGCCCCAGTCCCACGGCCAGTCCGGACTCAGCCTGACCGGACTCGGCCTGACCGGACAGCCGGGGGCTTGATCGAATCGCTCCTCCCGCGCCGTGGTACGGTTTGCACACAACGGCGCGGGGTGGAGCAGCTCGGTAGCTCGCTGGGCTCATAACCCAGAGGTCGCAGGTTCAAATCCTGTCCCCGCTACTGAAGTCGACGTCCAGGACGTACGACGGCAAGGGCCCGGATCCTTCAAGGATCCGGGCCCTTTGCGCTGGGCGAACGCATCTACCGGAGATCGGGTCGCCGTGCCGCCGTGGAGAGTTGGGGGAGCTGTGTTTGACTTGTCTCTCTGTGGGCATGTCGACAAAACGCTGAAGTGACCTCGCTGGCTGCGATATACCAGGTGTATCCAGGTTGTTGGTGGTGCGACGATGGACGTTATGGGGGACAAGGCAACTCTGTTGGATACAGGGCGTTTTGTGCAGCCTTCCCATCGGGAAGTGATCGGCTCCGGTCAGAACGGGATCGGGGCCGACCGGGACGATACGGGACAGGCTGCCGAAGAGGCACGCACCCGGGCCGCCGCCGAGGCCGGAGAGGTCGAGGCCATGAGCGTCCTCGGCGCCATGCTGCTGCGCCGCGGCGACCTCGACGGCGCCGAACCCCAGCTCCGTGCCGCCACCGCCGCCGGTGACCGGGCCGCCGCCAACAACCTCGGCGTTCTGCTGCACCAGCGGGGCTACGCGGAGGAGGCCGCCGGCTGGTGGCGGATCGCCGCCGTCGCCGGATCCGCCGCCGCCGCCCACGCCCTCGGGCGCCATCACCGGGAGCGCGGCGACGAACCCGCCGCCGAGTACTGGCAGCGCCAGTCCGCGGAGCAGGGCCATGTGCTGGGCGCCTACGCCCTCGCCGACCTCCTGGAGCACCGCGGCGACCCCACCGCCGAGCAGTGGATGCGGGCCGCCGCCGAACGGGGCCACCGGGAGGCCGCGTACCGGCTCGCCCGCGAGCTGGACCGGCAGGTGCACCAGGCCGCGACCGGGACGGACGACGGGGCCGGGAGCCCCCGGGCCGCCGAGGCCGAGCAGTGGTACCGGCAGGCCGCCGCGCGCGGTCACCGCCGGGCCGCGCTCCAGCTCGGCGCGATCCTGGAGCGGCGCGGCGAGCTGAAGGAGGCCGGGCGCTGGTACCTGACGTCCGCCAAGGACGGCGAGGCGCGGGCCGCCTGCGCCCTCGGCTTCCTGCTGCGCGACGCCGGGGACAGCGAGAACGCGGCCGTCTGGTGGCTCAGGGCCGCCCAGGACGGCGACGGCAACGCCGCCAACGCCCTGGGCGCGCTGCACGCCGAGCGCGGTGAGACCCAGACCGCCGAGCGCTGGTACCGGGCCGCGATGGACGCCGGGGACATCAACGGCGGCTACAACCTCGCGCTGCTCTGCGCCGAGCAGGGCCGCACCGCCCAGGCCGAGCAGTGGTACCGCCGCGCGGCCTACGCCGGTCACCGCGAGGCCGCCAACGCGCTCGCCATCCTGCTGCTCCAGGGCGGGGACGCCACCGGCGCAGAGCCCTGGTTCTCCAAGGCGGCCGAGGCGGGCAGCGTCGACGCCGCGTTCAACCTCGGGATCCTCTACGCGGGCCGGGGCGCCGACCGTGACGCCCTGCGCTGGTACGAGCGGGCGGCGTCCGCCGGACACACCGAGGCCGCCCTCCAGGTCGGCATCGCCCGGCTGCGCGAGGGCGACGAGCGGGAGGCCGAACGGCATCTGCGGTGCGCCGCGGGCGGAGGCAGCCCGGAGGGGGCGTACCGGCTGGCCGCCGTTCTCGACGCCCGGCGCCCGCCGGTCTCGCCGCACGAACTGGGCGAGCCCGCGCACCACAAGACCGAGTGCGAGGAGTGGTACGAGCGGGCCGCGTCCCAGGGCCACCGCCGCGCCCAGGTCCGCGTCGGCATGCTCGCCGCCGGGCGCGGCGATGTCGTCGAGGCCGCCCACTGGTACCGGACGGCCGCGGAGGCGGGCTCCCGCAACGGCGCCTTCAACCTCGGTCTGCTGCTGGCCCGCGAGGGCAGCGAGCCCGAGGCGGCGGTGTGGTGGACCCGCGCCGCCGACGCCGGCCACGGCCGCGCGGCCCTGCGCCTGGCCCTCGTCTACGCCCGCCGCGGCGAACTGGCCGAGGGGCAGCGCTGGGCGGACCGCGCGGTCACCCTGGGCCCGCACGAAGTGGCGGAACGGGCGACCCGCCTCAGAGACGCCCTGAGAGAGGAACTGTCCGCGTAGCACGCGTACACGCCCCTTGAGGCCAACGCCCCCCAAGGGGCGCCCCCCAAGGGGCGCTCCGGGTATCCCCTCCGGGGACCCCTCCAGGGGGAACCGCACGCCCGGCCACAACAACCCCGCCCCCCTCAGCGGACGCGCGAAGGCGCCGGGGTCTCCATGAGCCCGGTATGGAGACCCCGGCGCCGGCAACCGGTCGGTGGCGGAGCCGACCGGCCGTCTGTGGGCACCGCTCGCGCGGCTAGCGCATCCGCACCGGCGGCGGCAGTGGCGGCTGCCCCGGTTCGACCGTCGTGTGCATCTCCGGGTGACGGGCGAGGAGTTCGGGGTCGTCCTGGCACGCGGTCAGGAACCGGTGCAGTGACTTCAGCAGCAGAAACAGGGTGTCGTCATCGTCAGCCCTCATGTCCAGCAGGTGAGGCCGTTTCATCGCCGGGTCCCCTCGCCGTACTGCTGGGCGGCCCACTCGTCCTCCGGACCCCAGTACCCGGTGCCCTGGCCGGGCTGGGCGTACGGCCCGTAGGGGTCGGGCGTCGGCCCGGTCCAGGGCTGCTGGGGCGGGGACGCGGGGTGAGGGTGCCCGGGGTGGGGCTGGTGCGCCTGCCCGGGATGCGCCTGCCCGGGATGGGCCTGGGCGGGGTGCGGCAGATGCCCGGGGTGCCCGCCGTGCCCCGGGTGCGCCCCGTGCACCGGCTGCCCACCGTGCCCCGGATGACCGGCATGCCCCGCACCGTGCTGATGCCCCGGATGCCCCTGCGCCGGCACCCCGTGCACCGGCTGCCCGGGATGAACGGGATGAGCGACATGCCCCAGGTGAACGGGATGGACGGGGTGAACGGGATGGGAAGGGTAGGAAGGATGGGCGGGCTGACCGGTATGGCTCGGCTGCCCACTCTGCATCGGCTGCCCGGCATGGACCGGCTGCCCATGGGCGAACCCCTGCCCCATCGGATGCCCCTGCCCCTGCCCCCCGGCAGCCTGACCCCCGGCAGCCAACCCCACCCCACCCGGCACGGGCGGCGCAGCCCCCGCCCCCGTAGCGGCGAACGGCCGCACCAACCCCTCCGCCTCGCGACCGCCCGAGCCGCCCAAGCCGTCCAAGCCGCTCAAGCCGCCCCGACCGCCCCGCTCCGCCCCCGCCCGCACCGTCGCCCTGACCTCCGTCACCTCGGTCTCCAAGGTGTCCGCGACGACCTCCGCGACCACGGGCCCCCGCTCCTCCGCGACCACAGGCCCCCGCTCCTCCACACCCACGGGCTCCCGTTCCTCCCCAGCCCCCTTCGTCCCGCTCCCGCGTTCCTCCGGCAGCCGTACGTCCACATGCAGCGCGCCCGACTTGCGGCGCTGCTCGGCCCACTCCTCGATCTGGCTGCGGCAGGCGAGGTCGAGATGGGAGAGACCCGAGGCGTCCACATGGACGCGGGGCTTGTCGGCGATGGACCCCAGGGCGTCGATGAGCTTCGGCAGCCGCAGGAACGTGGCGTTGCCCTTGAGCTCGATGCGTCCGGTGTCGTCCGTCGTCGTCCGCTTGATGGTCATCCGGGACATCCGCAGCGCCACGAGCACGATCGCCACGGCCAGTCCGGCGAGCACGCCCTCCAGCAGATTCGCGACGACGATCGCGCCGGTAGTGATCAGCATCACGATGCCCTCACCCCGGTCGGTCTGCCACATCTGCTTGAAGGCGGGCGGGTTGAACAGCTTCCAGCCCGCGTGCAGCAGCACCCCGGCCAGCACCGAGACCGGGATCAGCCCCAGCAGGCCCGGCAGCAGCAGACCGAAGCCCAGCAGCCAGGCGCCGTGCAGAATGCGGGAGATCTTGGTCTTGGCGCCCGCCTGGACATTGGCCGCGCTGCGGACGATCACCGCGGTCAGCGGCAGCGCCCCGAGCAGCCCGGCGATGGTGTTGCCGACGCCCTGGGAGAACAGCTCGGCGTTGTACTTGGTCCGGGGGCCGGTGTGCATCCGGTCCACGGCCGCCGCGCTGAACAGGCTCTCGGCGGAGGCGATCACGGTGAAGGTCACGATCATCGTGAGCAGCGCCGGGTCGAGGAGATGGCCGAGTGCGGACGGGGTGACGAAGGTGACGGCGTCCAGCATGTTGCCGAACGACACCTTCTTGACCTCGAAGCCCGGCATCGCCCCGATGACACAGCCCAGCATCACCGCGATCAGCGGCGCCGGGACCTTGCCCAGCGGCTCCGGGACCTTCTTCCACGCGAAGCACAGCACCAGCGCCATCAGCCCGAGCACCAGCGCGGCGGCCTTGTGGGCGTCCCCGGCCACCGCAGCGGCCAGATCGGGCAGCCCGGCGATGTTCTTCAGGGCCGTACCCAACTGCTTGGAGTCGACCATGGCGTAGGTCTGGCTGAGGATCAGCGGGACGCCGATGCCGGCCAGCATGCCCTGCACCACCGAGACGGAGATGGACTGGAAGATCCGCCCGGCCCGCAGCGCGCCCAGCGCCATCTGGAGCAGCCCGCTGACCAGCACCACCGGGCCCAGGAGGCCCACGCCGTGCTCGGTGACGAACTCCAGCACCAGCACCGCGAGCCCGGCGGCCGGACCGCTCACCTGGAGTGAGCTGCCGGGCAGGAAGCCCACCACGAGCCCGCCGATGATGCCGGAGATGATGCCCAGCGCGACCGGCACACCGGAGGCCGCGGCGACCCCGATGCACAGCGGGAGGGCGACGAGAAAGACGACGACGGAGGCGACGAGGTCGGTGCCGATGGAGGCTTTCATGGGTTCGCTCGGGGCAGCGGGGGCACTGCTGCCGCCGCCACCGCCGCGGGAGCCCGTGCTCCGCCGCGCGTGCTTTCCGGAACTGCCGAGACGTACTCGGTCGTTTGACACAGTGTTCGATCCTTTCGCCGCATCCGGCGCCGGGCCGGTGAGAGACCGACAGGGCCGGTGACAGACCGACAGGGCCGGTGACAGACCGGCGGGGCCGGTGAGAGACCGGCCGCCGATCGGAGACCGACCGCCGGTGGGAGACCAGCGGGCGTCGGCGGGAACCGGCAGGGGCCGACGGGAGCCGCCACAAGCCGGTCGGTTCCCGACCTGAGCCGGTCGGTGCCGGAGGCCCGTGCGCGCCGCGCCGCGCCACGCCGGGCCGGTTCCAAGAGGTCCCGGTGGCCGCGCGAGGTGTGCCGGCGGCGCCCCCGGACCGGCAGGAACCGGGCGGGGCGGGGCGCACGGGCGGGTGGGCCGGATGCGTCTGTGGGGGGTGGGGATGAGGGGGGGAGAGGAGGGGGCCGGATCCGGTAGGAGCGTCCGGCCCGGGGTGCCGCTCGCTTCACCGGGCTGGGCGCCTGGCTCAGTGGAGGTGGAACTCGCCGTCACCGTCGTCGAGTTCGAGGACCTCGGCGGTGTCCACGCGGTAGTACCAGCCGTGCAGCCGCAGCCGTCCGGCCGTCACCGCGGAGGCCACCTCGGGGTAGCCGCGCAGGGTGTCGAGCTGGGTGGCGACATGACGCTGGACGAACGCGCCCATCGCCGGGTCCTGCGGCGGGGTGTCCAGCAGTTGCGCCAGACCGGGCCGGGCGAAGGAGACCCAGCGGTCCACGCTGGGCAGCGCCGCGAGGTCCTGCCCGCTGGCCACGGCCCCGATGGCACCGCAGTGCGAGTGGCCGCAGACGACGATGTCCTTGACCTGGAGAACGTCCACCGCGTATTGCAGGGTGGCGGCCTCGCCGGAGAAGCGGTCGGGGTCGTAGGGCGGGACGATGTTGCCGGCGTTGCGCAGTTCGAAGACCTCGCCGGGGCCGGTGCGCAGGATCAGCGCGGGCACCACACGGGAGTCGGAGCAGGTGATGAACAGGATGCTCGGACTCTGTCCGGCGGCGAACCGCAGGAAGGTCTCGCGCTGGGAGGCGATGCGGTCGTGGAAGGTCCGTGCGTTGTCGAGCAGTTTCTTCATGAGTGTGCTCCAGGCCGGATCTGCGAGTCGGCAGCCGCGGGCTGACACCACCGGGGCCGCCGGTAGGGGAGGGACACCTGGGGGCGGTGTCCTGGCCCGGAAGCATGCGCGCGGGCGATGAGTCGCCCGTGAGATCACGGTGAGAGAGTTCTCACCGGAATGGCAACGTTGTCAGAACCTGGCGCCGACCACCCGCAAACCTGACTCACACTCACGTATGGCCAGTTCGGAGGGGGTGGGTCAGGCCCGCAGCCGGTACCCCACCCCCCGTACGGTCTCCACCCGGTCGGGGCCGAGTTTGCGCCGTACGTAGCGGACGTAGACGTCGACGATGTTGGAGCCGGGGTCGTAGTCGAAGCCCCAGACCCGGCTGAGGAGCTGTTCGCGGGTCAGGACCTGGTCGGGGTTGCGCAGAAAGACCTCCGCGAGGGCGAACTCCCGGGCGGACAGCTCCGCCACCCGCCCGTCGACATGGACGCGCCGGGTGCGCAGATCGAGCACCAGATCGCCCGCCCGCAGCAGCGAGGACTCCGGGCCGCCCTCCGCGCGCAGCCGCAGCCGTACCCGGGCGAGGAGTTCCTCGAAGGCGAAGGGCTTGGAGATGTAGTCGTCCGCGCCCCCCTCCAGACCGGCCACGACGTCCGAGACGCTGTCGCGGGCGGTGAGGATCACCACGGGCAGGGTCACCCGCATCTCGCGCAGCTTGCGCAGCACGGTCAGTCCGTCGACGGAGGGCAGTCCGAGGTCCAGGATCATCAGATCGCAGTCGCCGGAGCGGGCCTGCTCGTAGGCCGACAGACCGTCAGCCACTACGGAGGTAGTGAAGCCATGTCCGCGTAAGCCCCTTTCCACGAAGGAGGCGATTCCCGCCTCGTCCTCCGCTATGAGAATCCGGTGCATGGTGTCCTTCCTCGCCGGGGTGGTACGCCGGAAGTTCCAGTACGAAGAGGGCGCCGCCGGTCGTCGCGTCCTCCACCCACGCGACGCCGCCGTGCGCCTCGGTGATCTCACGGACGATCGCGAGGCCCAGCCCGATCCCCGCGCCCGCGCTGCCGTCGGGTGCCCCGCCCGCGCCGCCGGGGCCAGCCTGGGCGAACCGGCCGAAGATCCGCTCCCGGTCCATCGGGCCGACCCCGGGACCGGTGTCGCGCACCCACAGCAGCACCTTGTCGCCCCGGATCGCCGACCCCATCTCGATGAGATCGCCGTCCAGGGTGTGCCGTACGGCGTTGGCGGCGAGCTGGATCAGGCCCTGGGTGAGGCGCTGGCCGTCGACCAGCACGGTGGCCTCGGAGACCGCCGCCACCCGCCAGTAGCGGTCGCCGAGCGCGCGGGCCTTGGCGACGACATCCACGATGAGATCGGTGAGGTTGGTCTCGCCGATGTTCAGGAAGTCGGGCCGTTCGGCCTTGGCGAGCAGCAGCAGATCGTCCACGATCCGGCTCATCCGGTCGAGTTCGTCCAGGACCAGCGCGCGGGTCGCCGCCCGCTCCCGCACCGCCACATCCCAGCCGACGCGCGGTGGCCCGCCGGGGTCGAGCAGTTCCAGATGGCCGCGGACGACGGTGATGGGGGTGCGCAGTTCGTGCCCGACCTCGTCCAGGAAGCGGCGCTGGGCGGTGAAGGCGTGCTCCAGCCGGTCCAGCATCCGGTTGAAGGTGTGGGCGAGCGCGGCGACATCGTCGTCGCCGCGCACATCGAGGCGCTGGGTGAGATCGGACTCGCTGATCCGGGCGGCGGTGTGCCGCACCAGCCGGACCGGGGCCAGGATCCGCCCCGCCACCAGCCAGCTCGCCCCGCCCGCCAGCACCAGCGCGCCGAATCCGGTGCCGAGCAGCATCTTGGCGACCCGCCGTTCCTCGGAGAGCTGCCGGTCCCGGAACTCCAGGATCACCAGCCGGACGTCGTGCGGGTCGCCGGCCACCCGGACCGGGATCACCCCGTAGCGGACCCGGCCCACCGAGGCGTCGGTCAGCCAGCCGACCCGGGCGCGGTCGGCGGGCAGCCCGGACAGCAGGGCCACCACCTCGGGGTCGCGGTCCAGCCGGGCCGGGGCCGAGGCGGAGCTGCGGCGGTCCGCCTGGCCGTCGACGATGCTGAAGAAGGTCTCCTCCCGGTTGGGCAGATTGATGGTCATGAACGCGGTCAGCAGGGAGGCCCCGTCCGGATAGCGCGGACCGGTCCCCGGCTGCTCGCTGCTCGCCGCGAACTGGCGGAGTTTCTCGCCCTCGCGCAGCAGTTGGGCGTCGATCTGGTCGTCGAGCTGGGTCTGCCACACCACGGTGATGCCGATGGTGGGCAGTGCGAGTGCCGCACCCACGAGGAGCAGCATCCAGCCGACGATCTTCGATCGCGCGCTGGCGGTGTGCCGCCGCATGGTGATCAGTCCCCGCCTCCGTCGTCGTCCGATCCGCCGGCTCCGTCGTCATCGTCGTCGGCCGGGGGCGGTGCGGTGGAGGGGTCCTCGCTGCTGCGGGGTGGGGTGAGCGAGGGGACGGGCCGTCCGCCCGGGGGGCGGGTGGAGGCGGTGGCCGTGGGGGCGGCGGTGGGGGATTCCGGGGCGGGCAGCAGGGTGGGGGCCGTGCCGGTGGGGGTGGCCGTGGGGATCAGGGGGGAGGACGAGGGCCCGTGCGGCGACTTCGGCGGCGCCGACCGCGAGGCGGACGGGGTGGGGCCCGCGCTCGGGTTCCGTACCTCGATCGAGGGCCCCAGATCCAGCGGCTGGCCCTGGTCCACCAGGGCCTTTCCCACCACCATCCCGGCCCCTGCCAGGGCCGCGACCACGGTGATCGCCAGATTGGCTTTCCGAAGCCTCTTCATGGGGTGATTGTCCAGTCCAATCGAACAGTTGCCTGAAAGAGGAGAGGATTCTCATCTCTTGAGGGAGGGGTGGGGTGGATGTGGTTGTTGCCTGGCGGCGCTTTGGGGGTGCCTTCGGGTTGCCTTGGGGGTGCCTTGGAGTGTGCGTGGAGATCCTTCGGGTCCTTCGGGTCCTTCGGGTGCGCCAGGAGATACGGACGCCCGAACCCGACTGCTCGGTAGCCTCCGCCGCCCCTGTCGGCCCGGTGATTTGCCTCGCCGGTCCCCGGTGACGTAACGTTGCATTCACCGACGCGGGGTGGAGCAGCTCGGTAGCTCGCTGGGCTCATAACCCAGAGGTCGCAGGTTCAAATCCTGTCCCCGCTACTCACGGCCGAGGGCCGGAACCCGATCAGGGTTCCGGCCCTCGGTGTTTCTACGGGCAGGTCGAAGGTATGGGTACGGCGAAGGCCCCGGCGCCTCCCTTGGACGGGAAGGCGCCGGGGCCTTTGTGCTGCTGGTCGCGGGTTACGCGCTCGCGCAGTTGGGGCAGATCCCGCGGTACGTCATCTCGACATCCGAGATGGTGAAGCCGAAGCGCTCCGAGTCGGGGAGGTCGGCCAGCGGGTTGCCGGTCGGGTGGACGTCCCGGATCGCGCCGCAGCGGGCGCACACCAGATGCTGGTGCGGCCGATGGGCGTTGGGGTCGTAGCGCTTGGCCCGTTTGTCGGTGCTGACCTCAAGGATCTCGCCGAGCGAGACCAGTTCGCCGAGGGTGTTGTAGACCGTCGCCCGGGAGATCTCGGGCAACTTGGCCACGGCACGGGCGTGCACCTCGTCGGCGGTCAGATGGACATGATCACCGGCGAGCACCTCGGCGACGACACGCCGCTGCGCGGTCATCCGCCATCCGCGTCCGCGCAGCCGTTCCAGAAGGTCACTCATGCCGACCACCTTAACAGCAAGGGGCCCAGGTCCTGAATAGGTGTGGCTTTAGAGTTCTGCTTGACTTGGACTTAGTCCATTGTAGGATCGATTACGGATTTGAGTCATGGGCAGGACAGTGACGGAAGCACAGCCGGAGGCGGATATGACGCAGGGACCGCTCACCACGGAGGCCGGGGCCCCGGTCTCCGACAACCAGAACAGCGAGGCGGCCGGTGTCGGCGGCCCGCTGCTGATCCAGGACCAGCTTCTGCTGGAGAAGCTCGCGCACTTCAACCGGGAGCGCATCCCGGAGCGGGTGGTGCACGCCCGCGGGGCCGGTGCCTACGGCACCTTCACCGTGACGGCCGATGTCACCCCGTACACCCGCGCGGCCTTTCTCTCCGGGGTCGGCAAGGAGACCGAGGTGTTCCTCCGGGTCTCGACGGTGGCGGGGAACCTGGGAGCGGCGGACGCGGTGCGCGACCCGCGCGGCTGGGCGCTGAAGTTCTACACCGAGGAGGGCAACTACGACCTCGTCGGCAACAACACCCCGATCTTCTTCATCAAGGACGGGATCAAGTTCCCGGACTTCATCCACACCCAGAAGCGCGACCCGTACACCGGCTCCCAGGAGGCGGACAACGTATGGGACTTCTGGGGGCTCAGCCCAGAGGCCACCCACCAGGTGACCTGGCTGTTCGGCGACCGGGGCATCCCGGCGTCGTACCGGCACATGAACGGCTACGGCTCGCACACCTATCAGTGGACCAACGACGCCGGTGAGATCTTCTGGGTGAAGTACCACTTCAAGACCGACCAGGGGATCAAGAACCTCACCGCCGCGGAGGCCGAGCAGCTCGCCGGGCGGGACCCCGACTCCCATCAGCGGGATCTGCGCGAGGCGATCGAGCGCGGGGAGTTCCCGAGCTGGACCGTGCAGGTGCAGATCATGCCGGCGGCGGACGCGGCCACGTACCGCTTCAACCCGTTCGACCTCACCCGGGTCTGGCCGCACGCGGACTATCCGCCGGTCACCATCGGGCGCCTCGAACTGAACCGCAATCCGGAGAACGTCTTCGCCGAGGTCGAGCAGAGCGTGTTCTCCCCGGCCCATCTGGTCCCGGGCATCGGCCCATCCCCGGACAAGATGCTCCAGGCCCGGCTGTTCGCGTACGGCGACGCCCATCGCTACCGGGTCGGCATCAACGCCGACCAACTGCCGGTGAACCGGCCGCACGCCACCGAGGCGCGCACCCACGGCCGGGACGGCCACCTCTACGACGGCCGTCACAGGGGCGCCAAGAACTACGAGCCGAACAGCTTCGGCGGCCCGTACCAGACCGGCCGCCCCCTCTGGGCGGCCACCCCGGTCAGCGGCCTCACCGGCGAGCACCCGGCGCCCGTCCACGCCGCGGACGACGACTTCGTCCAGGCCGGTGATCTGTACCGGCTGATGTCCGAGGGCGAGCGGGAGCGGCTGATCGCGAATCTGGCGGGCTCGATCGCGGGGGTCTCGCGCGACGACATCGCCGAGCGCGCCATCGCCAACTTCCGCCGGGCGGACGACGACTTCGGCAAGCGGCTGGACGCCGCGGTCCAGGCCCTGCGCGGCTGACGGGACCCCGCTCCGGGTCGTCGCCCCGTGCGCCGGACGCGCTGGACGCCCCGGACGCGCCGGGCCGCTTGCCGCGGCGGCAGCGGGCCGGGTTCCCGGGAGACCGGGGGTCCGGCCCGCTGCTGTGTGCGCCGCCGGGTGGCGGCCCGGTCAGGCGGGCACGCCGTGGCGGTGCGGGGCCCAGCAGCGGATGATGTCGCGGACCGAGACGATCCCGGCCGGACCGCCGTGGTCCAGCACGATCAGATGCCGGAAGCCGCCGCGGGACATCGCGTGGGCGGCCTCCTCCAGGGTCCAGGCCGGGGCGGCGAAGACGACATCGGTGGTGGTGTGGGCGTGGGCGCGCTCGGTGTCCGGGTTCTGGCCCAGACCGACGGAGTTGAGGATGTCGCGCTCGGTGAGTATGCCGATCCCGCCGGCGTCGGGGTCGTGGACCACCGCCGCGCCGACCCGTCGCGCGGACATCAGCGCGGCGGCCTGGCGGAGTGTGTGGTCGGGGCCGATGGTGAGGACCACGGTGCTCATGGCGTCTCGGACGAGCATGGGAGCCACCTCCGGTTCGTCTGCGTGTTCATGCCCCTGTCCCTGTTCATGTGCTGATGCGGATCATTTGTTCATCGTTTCACAAATTCACAAGGGTGGGTGCCTTCAGAGTCGCAGGCAAAGGGGGAGTCAACAAGGGGGCGCGCACCGCCCGCCGCGGGGCGCGTGGAGTCGTAAAGGGTGGGAGTGGCGGCGGGGGCGCGGGAGGTCAGCGGCGGTTGTTGAGGTAGCCGAGCAGTTCGTCGTGGAGCGGACCGTTGGAGGCGGCGGCGTTGCCGCTGTGCGGGCCGGGGCGGCCGTCGAGCCCGGTGAAGGTGCCGCCCGCCTCGGTGACGATGATCGCGTTGGCCGCCATGTCCCACAGCGACAGCTCCGGCTCGGCGCAGAGATCGATGGCGCCCTCGGCCACCAGCATGTACGGCCAGAAGTCACCGTAGGCGCGGGTGCGCCACACCTGCCGGGTCAGGTCCAGGAACCCGGCCAGCCGGCCCTGCTCCTCCCAGCCGGACAGCGAGGAGTACGCGAAGGAGGCGTCCGCGAGCGTGGAGACGCCGGAGACATGGATCCGGCCTGCGGAGGTGAGGCTGCGCCCGGTGAACGCCCCGTGACCCAGCGCCGCCCACCAGCGCCGGCCCAGCGCCGGAGCCGAGACCAGCCCCACGACGGGACGGTAGCCGCCCTCGGCCACCTCCATCAGGGAGATCAGCGTCGCCCAGACCGGCACGCCCCGCACATAGTTCTTGGTCCCGTCGATCGGGTCGATCACCCAGCGGCGCGGACCCGTCCCCTCGATGCCGTACTCCTCGCCGAGCACCGCGTCCCGGGGCCGGGCGCGCTGGAGCTGACCGCGGATCAGCTCCTCGGCGGCCTTGTCGGCCTCGCTCACCGGGGTCATGTCCGGCTTGGTCTCCACCTTGAGGTCGAGTGCCTTGAACCGTTCCATGGTGGTCGCGTCCGCGGCGTCCGCGAGGACATGGGCGAGCCGGAGATCGTCGAGATAGTCGGGCATACGCGCACGCTATCTGCCGGAGGGGGGAGGGGGCCACGGGAGGGGCCCTCCGGACGGGTTGCGCGGGTGCCGGGGGCGTCCCGCCGGGGGGTGGGGTGTGGCTCCTGGCGGGGGATGGGTCGGGGGGTGTGTCAGGAGGGTGCCCCGGGTGGGCCAGGCGTCCCCCGCCGGGGGAAGGGGATACGGCTCCCGCCGAGGGTGGGTTGCGGGTTCTGCCGGGGATGGGGGGACGGGTCGCGGGCCCTGCGGAGGGGTGGGTTGCGGCTCTCGCCGGGGGCGGGGCGCGGGTTCTGCCGGGGCGGGTTGCGGGTCCTGCTGGGGGATGGGTCGTGGGTCCTGCCGAGGCTCGGGTTACGGCTCACGTCGAGGGCCAGGGCGGCGGGGTGTCTCAGGAGGGCGTCCGGGGCGGGGCAGGCGCCCTGCCGAGGGCCGGGTTATGGCTCTCGCCGGGAGCAGGTTGGGGGTTCTGCCGGGGCGGGTTGCGGGTCCCTCCGGAGGGGTGGGCTGCCGCTCCCGCTGGGGGCGGGGCGCGGGTTCCGCCAGGGGCTGGTCACTGTTCCCGCTGGGGGATGGGTCAGGGGTGCTGTTGAGGGGTGGGGCGGCGGGGTGTGTCAGGGGGGGGTGCCCCGGGTGGGCCAGGCGTCCCCTGCCGAGGGACGGGGTACGGCTCCCGCAGAGGCGCGGGGCGTGTATCCCGGCGAGGTGCGGGTCGCGGCTCCCGCCGAGGGTGGCTCACCGCTCCCGCGAGGGATGACTCACCGCTCCCGCCGAGGGATGGCTCACCGCTCCCGGTGAAGGACGCCTCCCGGGTCCCGTCGAAGGGCGGGCCCCCGATCCCGTCGAGAGCCCCGCTCCCCGGGCACCCAAAGCGCGCGGGCCCTTGACACCTCACCTCGGCGCGTCAAATGTGGGCGGGAGTGTCGTTCCCCCTGGGAGGCGAGGATGCCTGCTGCTCGGGAATCCCTGCTCGACGCCGCCTACACCGCGCTCGCCCGGCGGCCGTGGCCGGCGGTGCGGATGGTGGATGTGGCCGCGGCGGCCGGGGTGTCCCGGCAGACGCTCTACAACGAGTTCGGCAGCAAGGACGGTCTCGCCCGCGCCCTGGTCCGCCGCGAGGCCGACAGCTATCTCGCCGGGGTGGAACGCGCGCTGGCCACCCCCCTCGACGCCCGGGAGCGGCTCACCGCCACCGCCGAGTGGACCACCCTCGCCGCCCGGAAGAACGCCCTGGTCAAAGCCATGCTCACGGGCTGCTGGAGCGAGCGGCTGCCCGCCCCGTCCCTCGCCGCCGTGCCGTCGTCCTCGGCTGTCCCCGCCCAGCGCAGGGCCGATGGTCCGCTGCCCTCACCCGGGGACTTCGTGACCCTCGTCCGGGACCGGGCCGTCGCCGTTCTCTCCACCGCTCACCAAGCCCACCAAGCCCACCAAACCCATCCCGCCCATCACACCCACCTCGGCGACCCCGCCGAACTGGCCCGCTTCTGCGAACTGGCGGTGCGCCTCGCCCTGTCCTGCGTGGCCGCGCCCCCCGGGGAGGGCGGGGTGGCCGGGCTTATCCGGGGCGCCCTGTCCCGCCAGGGCGGGTGAGAACCCCCAGAGAGGGAGCGCCGAGAGAGGGAGGTCCCCGGCGAGGGAGCCCCCTATACGGGATCAGTGTGCCGACCCCGAGAGCTGGAGGCCGATGACCCCTATGATCACCAGGCTGATCGAGATGATCTTCAGGGTCGAGACCAGATCACCGAGGAAGATCATCCCGTAGATCGCGGTACCGGCCGCGCCGATCCCGGTCCACACCGCGTACGCCGGGCCCACGTCCAGCTTCTTCAGGGCCAGGGTGAGCAGACCGAAGCTGCCCAGCGCGAAGACGCAGAAGGCGACGGTCGGCCAGAGTCGGGTGAAGCCGTGCGACAGCTTCAGACAGACGGCGAAGCCCGTTTCGAGCAGCCCCGCGACGATGACCAGCAGCCACGCCATGTGCAATCCTCCCGTAACTCAGCGTTCGGTGACGCTCTGTGACCATTCGTCAAATGGGCCGCTAGGTAGGTGTATAGGGATGTATGGGCCGCATACGGCTGTTGCGATTATGCACTTACCGGGCCTGGAAGGGATCAAACAACGCCAAGGTCAGTCACCGGTCAGTCACCTTCCCGGCGCTCCCGGGTGGCCAGCAGGCGGCGCAGCGAGTAGAGGCGGGCGGGGTCCGCGTGGCCCTCGGCGACCCACTCGTCCAGCGCGCAGTCCGGCTCGTCGTGGCTGCACGCGCGCGGGCAGTTCGCGGTGCCGGGCTCCAGGTCGGGGAAGGCGTGGATGACCCGGGACGGATCGATGTGGGCGAGGCCGAAGGACCGGACGCCCGGGGTGTCGACGACCCAGCCGCCGGAGTCACCGGCCAGGGGGAGCGCGAGGGCCGAGGTGGTGGTGTGCCGGCCGCGGCCGGTCACCGCGTTGACATGGCCGGTCAGGCGGCGCCGGTCCGCCGGCACCAGCGCGTTGACCAGGGTGGTCTTGCCGACGCCGGAGTGCCCGACGAACGCCGTTACCTTCCCGGCGAGCTGCTCCGCGACCCGCTCCGCCGCCGTTCCGCTCTCCAGCTCCTCCCGGCTGGTCACGACGAACGGGATGTCCAGGTCGCCGTACAGCTCCCGCAGTTTGTCGGGGGAGGCCAGGTCCGACTTGGTCATCACGAGGACCGGGTCGAGCCCGCCGTCGTACGCCGCCACCAGGCAGCGGTCGATCAGGCGGGGGCGGGGCTCGGGGTCGGCGAGGGCGGTGACGATCGCCAGTTGATCGGCGTTCGCGACGACCACCCGCTCGTAGGGGTCGTCGTCGTCCGCCGTGCGGCGCAGTACCGAGGTGCGCTCCTCGATCCGGACGATCCGGGCCAGAGTGTCCTTCATGCCGGAGAGATCGCCGACCAGGGCGACACGGTCGCCGACCACGGCCGCCTTGCGGCCCAGCTCCCGGGCCTTCATCGCCACCACCGTGCGGTCCTCGACCAGACAGGTCAGCCGGCCCCGGTCGACCGTGAGGACCATGCCCTCGGCCGCGTCCTCGTGCTTGGGGCGGATATGGGTGCGCGGCCGGTTGCCCTTGCGGTTGGGGCGCGAACGGATGTCGTCCTCGTCGGTGTGCTTGCCGTAGCGGCGCATGGCGTGGTCCCTACGCCCCGAGCATCCCGGTCCACAGCTCGGGGAAGTCCGGCAGGGTCTTCGCCGTCGTGGCCACGTTCTCGATCCGTACGTCCTTCACCGCCAGGCCGATGATCGCGCCCGCGGTGGCCATCCGGTGGTCCTCGTAGGTGTGGAAGATCCCGCCGTGCAGCGGGCGCGGGCGGATGCGCAGTCCGTCGGCGGTCTCGGTGACATCGCCGCCGAGTTCGTTGATCTCCTTGGTGAGCGCGGCCAGCCGGTCCGTCTCGTGCAGCCGCAGATGGGCCACCCCGCGCAGGGTGGAGGGGGAGTCGGCCAGCGCCGCGACCGCCGCGATGCCGGGGGTCAGCTCACCGACCTCGCCCAGGTCGACGTCCACCCCGTGGATGGCGCCGGAGCCGGTGAACTCCAGTCCGTAGTCCGTCAGTTCGCAGGAGCCGCCCATCTCGGTGAAGATCTCCCGCAGCCGGTCGCCGGGCTGGGTGGTACGGGCCGGCCAGTCCGGGATCACCACCTTGCCGCCGGTCACCAGCGCCGCCGCCAGGAACGGCTGGGCGTTGGACAGATCCGGCTCGACGACCAGATCGCGGCCGAGCAGCGCGCCCGGCGTCACCCGCCAGACATTGGGCTCGCCGCCCGACTCCGGGGTGTCCACCTGGGCGCCGACCGCGCGCAGCATGTCCACCGTCATCCGGATGTGCGGCAGCGACGGCAGGGTGGAGCCGATGTGCCGGACCTCCACCCCCTGGTTGAAGCGCGGGGCGGACAGCAGCAGCGCGGAGACGAACTGCGACGACGAGGACGCGTCGACCTCCACCGGGCCGCCGTCCAGCGCCCCCGAGCCCTGCACGGTCAGCGGCAGCGCGCCCCGCCCCTCGTCGTCGATCCGGGCGCCCAGCACCCGCAGCGCGTCGATCACGCCGTGCAGGGGGCGCTCGTAGGAGCGGGGGTCGCCGTCGAAGCGGACCGGGCCGTCGGCGAGGGTGGCGACCGGCGGCAGGAACCGCATCACCGTGCCGGCGTTGCCGACATCGACGGTGGCGTCGCCGCTCAGCCCGGCCGGGAGCACCCGCCACGCCTCGCCGGAGCCCCCCGCGACGGAGGAGCTGGACGACACCGTCTCCTCGATGCCCACGCCCATCGCGCGCAGGGCGCCGGCCATCAGCAGGGTGTCGCGGGAGCGGAGCGGGCGGCGCAGCCAGCCGGGCTCGGAGGCGAGGGCGGCGAGCACGAGGGCGCGGTTGGTGACCGACTTGGACCCCGGCACGTGGACCGTCGCGTCGACGGCTCCGCTCGCGTGCGGGGCGGGCCAGAGGGCGGTGTGCGTGGTGTTGGGGACCATACACCCACCTTATAAGGGGTGGGGTGGGCGGTGTTTTGCCTCCACGGCGAGGCGGGGACGGGATCTGTCACGTCGTCCGTCGGCCCGCTCCCCGGCGCGTGAGCCGGTCACACCTCCAGCAGCCACCGGCCGCCGCCGATCAGCGAGCACAGCGACACCGCGTGGAACAGGAAGAACCACAGGCCCGCCGGGACATGCGTGAGCCGCGAGAGCTGGTCGGCGTCCGAGTCGCCCGCGCCGCCGCGCGAGCGCTTGGCCTGGAGCTCGAAGGCCGGGCGCACCCCGCCCACCAGCAGGAACCACACCACCGCGTACGCGAAGGCGGCCTGCACCTGGGGCCCCGCCAGCCAGGACACCAGCAGGAACGCGGCCCCGCTGAGGCACACCGTCAGCACGCCGTACGCGTTGCGGATCATCACCAGCATCGCGAGCAGCAGCCCCGTCGCCAGCCACAGCAGCAGGGTGATCCGGCCGGAGCCGAGCAGGGCGGCGCCGCCGAGCCCGAGCAGCGGCGGGGCGGTGTAGCCGGCGGCGGCGGTGAGGATCATGCCGATGCCGTGCGGCTTGCCCCGGCTCACGGTCAGCCCGCTGGTGTCCGAGTGCAGCCGGATCGCGGTGAGCGTGCGCCCGGTCAGCAGGGCGATCAGGCCGTGGCCGCCCTCGTGGGCGATGGTGATCGCGTTCCGGGATATCCGCCAGGGCCCCTGCGGGACGACGATCACCAGGGCGAGCAGCAGGGTCCCGATCACCACCCACAGGTCGGGGGCGGGCTGGGTGCCGGTGAGTTCGTCCCAGAGGGAGGTGGCTGAGGTGGTGTCCATGGTGCCCATGTGTCCGGGGCGCTCCCTGTCTCCCTGGCCGATCTGGCAGTGTGGCACGTATGTGCGGACGGTATGCATCGAGTCGTAGGCCCGAGGATCTCGCAGGAATCTTTGAGATCGAGAAGTGGGAGCCGGAGGAGACCCTCGCGCCCGACTACAACGTCGCCCCGACCAAAGAGGTCTACGCGGTCCTGGACCGTGCCCTCAAAGACGCGGAGGACCCTCGTCCGGTTCGCCAGCTCCGCAAGCTGAAGTGGGGACTGGTGCCGTCCTGGGCCAAGACCCCCGAGGGCGGCGCCCGGATGATCAACGCCCGCGCGGAGACCGTCCACGAGAAGCCCTCCTACCGCCGCGCCTTCGCCACCCGCCGCTGCATCCTGCCCGCCGACGGCTACTACGAGTGGGTCACCGGCAAGGACGAGCGGGAACTGGAGGTCGAGGGCAAGAAGAAGCGGCCCCGCAAGCAGCCGTACTTCGTGCTCCCCGCCGACGGCTCGGTCTTCGCGATGGCCGGGCTGTACGAGTTCTGGCGCGACCGCACCCTGCCCGACGAGCACCCGCTGGCCTGGTGGGTGACCTGCTCGGTGATCACCACCGAGGCGGAGACGGGCCCCCTCGCCGTGTCCCCCGCCGACGGGCCGCACGCCCTCGCCGAGATCCACCCCCGGATGCCGCTGATGCTCACCCCGGACCGCTGGGACGACTGGCTGGACCCGTCCCGCACCGACCCCGAGGACCTGCGCTCCCTGCTGGCCCCGCCGCCCCCCGGCCTGATGCGCGCCTACCCGGTCTCCACCGCCGTCAGCAACGTCCGCAACAACGGCCCGGAACTCCTCAAGGAACTCGCCGGTCCGGAGGAGGGCACCCTGTTCTGACCGCCCGGTACGGCAGGATCACCGGTGACACCGGCCATGGGCGGCACGGGAACGAACGAGAAGCAAAACGAACGAGAAGTAAAACGAACGAAAAGCGAAACGAACGGACGGGCGCCGACATGACGGGCAGCGAGACCACCGAGACCGTCGCCACCGACACCGGCCCCGCCCGGATCACCTGGCACCCGGCCCGCGCGCAGCGCCAGGTGCTGGCCGTGAGCCATGGCGCGGGCGGCGGCATCGGCGCCCGTGACCTCCAGGCCCTCGCCGCCGTCCTGCCCGCCCACGGGGTGACCGTCGCCCTGGTGGAGCAGCCCTGGCGGGTCGCCGGGAAGAAGGTCGCCCCGGCCCCGAAGACCCTGGACACCGGCTGGCGGGGACTGTGGCCCGCGCTCGCCGCGCGCGGGCTGCCGGTGATCGCCGGGGGCCGCAGCGCGGGCGCCCGGGTCGCCTGCCGCACGGCCCGGGAGCTGGGCGCCGCCGCCGTGCTCGCGCTCAGCTTCCCGCTGCACCCGCCGGGCCGCCCGGAGAAGTCCCGCGCCGGTGAACTGCTCGGCGCCGGGGTGCCCACCCTGGTCGTCCAGGGCGGCAACGACCCCTTCGGACGCCCCGCCGAGTTCCCGCCGGGCGGTTCCTACGCACTGGCCGAGGTGCCGTACGCCGATCATGGGCTCGCGGTGCCGAAGACGGCCCCCATCAGCCAGGACGAGGCAGTGACGATCGTCACGGACCGGGTGGCGGAGTGGGTGCGGGGGCTGGGCTGACGGGTGGGGGAATGCCCGCGCTTTGCCTGCTGTTGAAGGCGGACAGAAGGGCCGGGGCACCGGCACCGACAGCCTAGGAGAGGAAGTCCGCCGCATGGGTTCGACCACCGTCCCGAGCCGCGCCTCGCAGTCCGACCTGGAGTGGACGGTGCTGCACACGGCCAGGACCGCTCCCCTTCGAGCGGCGGCCGGAGCGGATCGTCGTCTATCCTCCGATTCTGGTGGGACCGGGTTCGGTCCTGCCCGGAAACTTGAGGAGGTGGGTCCGGTTCCCGGTACCGACGCAGGGACCGACTACGGCCAGGCGGAGCAGCCCGAGGGCCGGGGCGGCGGCGCGGAGACGACCGCCCAGCGCAGCGCGCGCTTCGAGCGGGACGCGCTGGAATTCCTCGACCAGATGTACTCGGCCGCGCTGCGCATGACGCGTAATCCGGCCGACGCCGAGGATCTGGTGCAGGAGACCTACGCCAAGGCGTACGCGTCCTTCCACCAGTTCCGCGAGGGCACCAACCTCAAGGCATGGCTGTACCGGATCCTCACCAACACCTTCATCAACTCGTACCGCAAGAAGCAGCGCGAACCCCAGCGCTCCGCGGCCGAGGAGATCGAGGACTGGCAGCTCGCCCGCGCCGAGTCGCACATGTCGACCGGTCTGCGCTCCGCCGAGTCGCAGGCGCTGGACCATCTGCCCGACTCGGATGTGAAGGAAGCGCTCCAGGCGATCCCCGAGGAATTCCGCATCGCCGTCTATCTCGCGGATGTCGAGGGCTTTGCCTACAAGGAGATCGCGGACATCATGGGGACACCCATCGGTACGGTGATGTCCCGGCTGCACCGGGGACGCCGCCAACTGCGCGGAATGCTGGAGGACTACGCCCGTGACCGCGGGCTCGTCCCGGCGGGCGCCGGAGAGTCGAACGACGCGAAAGGCTCGGGCTCATGAGCTGCGGAGAGCCGCACGAGACGGACTGCAGTGAGGTACTCGACCATCTGTACGAGTTCCTCGACAGCGAGATGCCCGACCTGGACCGGGACAAGTTCCAGCAGCACTTCGAGGAGTGCTCCCCGTGCCTGGAGAAGTACGGCCTGGAGCAGGCCGTGAAGAAGCTGGTCAAGCGCTGCTGCGGCCATGACGACGTGCCCAGCGATCTGCGGGCCAAGGTGATGGGCCGGCTGGAGCTGATCCGCTCCGGACAGACCGCGCCCGACCACGACGTGACCGCCAGCAGCACCGCCGCACAGGAGTCCTGACCCCCCCCCGCGCCCCCGGTCCCGGCCCGCCTCCGGGACCGCCTCGCGTCACCCGAACGTGCTAATCGACGGGTTATCCGCCCGCGTTCCCCGCCCCGCCGTCCTAGGCTCCGGAGCCTGGACAGGCATGGTCGGGGGCGGGGGAGGGCGTCATGGCGGCGAGACCGGCACAGGCCCGTGTGTACATCGCCGGTACCGCGCTGACCGCGCTCGCCTGTCTCACCCCCGTCATCGGACTGCGCACCCCCTGGTGGGCCGTCGCCGCCCTGGCCGTGCTGCACGCGGCCGGGGAGCGGCTCGCCCGGCGCCGCTTCGCCGGTACCTGCTACCCCGTGCTGCTCGCCGGGGCGTTTCTGCTGCCGCCGCCCGCCGCCGCGCTGGTGGTGCTGCCGGGGGCGCTGCTCGCCGAGGTCGAGGAGAGCCCGCGGGGCTGGCGGCGGCTGTGGCGGGCCGCGCGGCTGGTGGTCGCCGTCTGGACCGCGACCCACGCCCACTGGGTGTTCGGCGGCCGGGACGCGGTGGTCGCCTCCGACTTCCCCTACGCCCTGGTCCCGGCCACCGCCGCCGTCCTCGCCTTCGGCCTGGCCCTCACCGCCCTCGACGGCGGCATCCTCGTCCTGGCCGAGGGCGTCCCCGCCCGGCGGGCCTGGCGGGGGCTGCTGTCCCGCTCGCTCGGGCCGATCGCCGTGCACGGACTCGCCGGGCTGATGATGGCCGTGCTGTGGCGCAGCCCGTACGGGCCGGTCGCCGCGCTGCTGGTGCTGCTGCCGATGTGTGTCTCCTGGTGGGCGTTCGCCCAGTACCACCGGGAGAGCGCCGCCCATCAGGCGACCATCCGCGCGCTGGTCCAGGCCGTCGACATCAAGGACGGCTACACCCGCGGCCACAGCGAGCGGGTCGGCCAGGCGTCCATGCTGATAGCCCGGGAACTCGGCCTGGACGAGGAGCGCGTCGAACTCATCCGCTTCGCCGGGATCCTGCACGACGTCGGCAAGCTCGGCGTCCCCACCCGGCTGCTCCGCAAGGACGGCCCCCTCACCCCCGAGGAACGCCGGGTGATCGAACTGCACCCGGAGTACGGCCACGAGATGGTGCGCGGCATCGGCTTCCTCGGCGAGGCCCGCTCCGCGATCCTCCACCACCACGAACGCCTCGACGGCAGCGGCTACCCCTACGGCCTGGCCGGCAGCCAGATCCCCGAACCCGCCCGGGTCGTCGCCGTCGCCGACGCCTTCGACGCCATGACCTCCACCCGCTCCTACAGCCGGGCCCGCCCCGTCCCGGTCGCGCTCGCCGAACTGCGGCGCTGCGCGGGCGCGCAGTTCGACCCGCGGATGGTCGAGGCGCTGATCCGGGCGCTGGGCCGGGCCCCCACCGGCGACCAGCCGACGGGCTGGCACCCGGCCGTCACCTCCGACGAGCCCCGCGCCCCCCGGATCTCCCTCCCGGCGGTCCGCCGCCAGGGGGCGCACCGATGACCGCGAGCACCGTGCCGGGCCGGGCGCCGGAGCGGAGGGCGGGCCGGGTGCTGTGCGGGCTGCTGCACGGCTACGCCGGGCTCGCCGCCTGCTTCTGCCTCGCCCTGACCCTGTGGCACGGGCTGGCCGGACGAGGGATCGCACTGGTGTTCGGGATCCTGGTGGCTGTGGGCGAGCTGACCCGCTGGACCTGGACCGAGGGCCGCGACGCCGCCCCGCTCGCCACGGCCGGGGCGCTCTCGTACGCGCTGCTCGGCTCGGTGGCCGGGACGCCGACCGAGCACGGAGTCGTCCAGGTCGTCACCGTCGTCTTCGCGGCGACCCTGGCCGGGAGCGTCCCGCACATCGCGCGCCGGCGCGGCCCGACCCTCGACCATCTCACCCGGCGCGTCCTGACCGTCGGCTTCGCCGCCGTCTGCTTCCATCCCCTGTACCGGCAGGGGGTGTTCGACGACTGGGGCGGCCCCGGCTACGCCCTGCTGCTCATCCTGATCCTGGCCCTGACCGCGCTCTGCGACGCCGTGCTGGCCGGAGCGCTGGCGCACGCCCGCACCGGGTGGCCGTTCGGCCCGCTGCTGCGCGAGGAACTGCGGGCGATGCGCGGGATCGGCTCGGCGGTGTGCGCGACCGGCGCGGTCATGGCGCTCGGGGTCGCGGTCGCCGGGCTGTGGGCGCTGCCGCTGTTCGCGCTGCCCCTGCTGCTGGCCCAGGTCACCTTCCGCCGCTACTCCGCCGTCCGCGCCACCTACCGCCAGACCATCGCCTCCCTGGCCCGCGCCACCGAGATCGCCGGGTACACCCCGGCCGGGCACGCCCACCGGGTCGCCGCCCTCAGCCAGGCCGTCGGCCGGGACCTCGGGCTCACCGAGCCGGAGCTGACCGTGCTGGAGTACGCCGCCCTGATGCACGACATCGGCCAGCTCAGCCTGGTCGACCCGGTCCCGGCCGGGGCCACCGCCGAACTGCCCGCCGCGGAACAGCGCCGGATAGCGCTGCTCGGCGGGGCGGTCGTCCGCCAGACCGGCGTCGACGCCGCCGTCGCCGCGGTCGTGGAACGCCAGGCCGACCCCTACCGCGAACAGCCCGTGGCGGCGAGGATCGTCAGGGCGGTCAACGCGTACGAGGAGAAAGCGCGGGAAGCCGGTCCCGGAGGGCCGCTCACCGCGCTGGAGGAACTGCGGCTGGGCACCGCCGGGGACTACGCCCCGGAGGTCGTGGAGGCCCTCGCCCGGGTGCTGGCCCACCAGGGCGGCAGCGGGTGAGCCTGGGTGCGCACAGCGGGTCTGACCCCGGGCCCCGCTGGGTAACCCATGGGTAATGAGCGCCCTTCCAGCGGTACGTGGTTGGATGCGAGGAAGAGGGTGTCCGGGGGCTCGGCCGGCCCACCGAACGGAACTGGCAGGCGGGAATCGTGAGGATCTTCGGCAAGGGACGTCACCGGCCCTCCGCCTCCTGGCGGCAGGCCACGGACCGCGCGTTCACGCTGATCGGCGACGGCCGGTACGAGGACGCCGGAGCGCTGCTGACCCGGGCGGCCGATCTGGAGCCCTGGCTGTCGGAGTCCTGGTTCAACCTGGCCCTGCTGCACAAGTTCCGGCACGACTGGGAGCAGGCGCGGGCCGCCGGGCTCCGCGCGGTCGCCCTGCTGGACCGGGAGACCGGGGCACCCGACTGGTGGAACGTCGGGATCGCCGCCACCGCCCTCCAGGACTGGCCGCTGGCCCGCCGCGCCTGGCAGGCGTACGGGCTGCACGTACCGGGGGGCGCCACCGACTCCGGTGAGCCGGTCGGCATGGATCTGGGCAGCGCGGCGGTCCGGCTCTCCCCGGAGGGCGAGGCCGAGGTGGTGTGGGGGCGGCGGCTGGATCCGGCGCGGATCGAGGTGCTGTCCATTCCGCTGCCGTCGTCCGGGCGGCGCTGGGGCGAGGTCGTCCTGCACGACGGGGTGCCGCACGGCGAGCGGACCACCTCCGCCGGGCACGCCTATCCGGTCTTCGACGAGATCGAGCTGTGGGCGCCGTCGCCCGTGCCGACCTGGGTGGTGCTGCTGGACGCGGCGACCGAGGCCGACCGGGACGCGCTGGAGCAGCTCGCCGCGGACGCCGGGTTCGCGGCGGAGGACTGGTCGTCGTCGGTACGGCTGCTGTGCCGGCTGTGCTCGGAGTCGCGGATGCCGTCGGACGAGGGGGACGGGGAGCATCTGGATCCCCACGACCACAGCGAGCCGGGCCAGCCGGGGCCGCTGGGGCACCGGACGGACGGGCAGTTGTGGGTGCCGGAGCGGGAGTGCGGGGTGGCTGCGCCGGCTTCGTTGGTGCGGGGGTTGCTGGACGGGTGGGTGGCGGATGCGCCGGAGGCTCGGGACTGGCGGGATCTCGAAGAGGTGTGCTGATGTTTTATCGCCGGGTGCGGGCCGTGGTCGCTCTTCGCGCAGTTCCCCGCGCCCCTGGGTAGTGGGCGGGTGCGGGCCGTGGTCGCTTCTCGCGCAGTTCCCCGCGCCCCTTGCCGTCGGCGTCGCGCGTACCCTGTATCCGCATCGCACCGGAAGAATTTGCTAGGAAGGCATACGTCCGTCATGGCTCAGCAGGACACCGAACAGCAGCACGCGGGCGTGCTTCCCGTCGATGAGGACGGGTTTGTCGTGGACACGGAGGGCGGCGCGGAGCGGGAGCTGGCCCATCGTGAGCGGGGCACCTCGCGGGCGATCACCGTGGTCGGCAATCCGGTGCTGCACAAGGAGTGCCGGGACGTCACGGTCTTCGACGACGAGCTGCGCGCGCTGGTCGACGACATGTTCGCCAGCCAGCGTACCGCCGAGGGCGTCGGGCTCGCCGCCAATCAGATCGGCGTCGATCTGAAGGTGTTCGTCTACGACTGCCCGGACGACGACGGCAACCGGCATGTGGGCGTCGTCTGCAACCCGAAGGTCGTGGAGCTGCCCGCGGAGCGGCGGAGCCTGGACGACAGCAACGAGGGCTGTCTGTCGGTGCCGGGGGCGTACGCGCCGCTCGCGCGCCCGGACTACGCCGAGGTGACCGGGCAGGACGAGCGGGGCAACCCGATCAAGGTGCGGGGCAGCGGCTACTTCGCTCGGTGTTTGCAGCACGAGACCGACCACCTGCACGGGTACCTCTACATCGACCGGCTGTCCAAGCGGGAGCGCAAGGACGCGCTGCGTCAGATGGCCGAGAACGAGCCGCGCTACCCCGTCGTCCCCAACGACTGAGCGGCTGCGCGCCGCAGCCGGACGAACGGCGCCCGACCGGGAGGGAAACCGGTCGGGCGCCGTTCGTCTGTCCCTCGCGCGTTCGAGTCGGAGGGGCGATCGGATGAGCACTCCTACTGATCCACAATCGGTCACGCAAGAGGGGAATCGGGGCATGTTGGGGTAGTGAATGAAGCAAATCCGTTCCCAGATAGGTCAGTCGTGGTGCTGAATGGGAAGTGCGGGGATACGCAACGGCGCACGCCCGGTACGCGGGAAGGGTGTGCGCGACTGGCGGCTGAGAGGGGTTTGTTCGTGTCTTTCCCACACGGCACCACAGCGACGACGACCGCGATCCCACCATCGCTCTCTCTCCCGGTGATCGAGTCGGCGTTTGTGCGGCAGCTCCACCCGTATTGGCCCCGGCTCCAGGAGAAGACCCGCACCTGGCTGCTCGAAATGCGGCTCATGCCGGCCGACACAGTGGAGGAATATGCCGATGGACTTTGCTACACCGACCTCATGGCCGGGTTCTACCTCGGCGCCCCGGATGACGTCCTTCAGGCGATAGGCGACTACAGCACCTGGTTCTTCGTCTGGGACGACCGCCACGACCGGGACATCGTGCACCGGCGCCCCGAGTCCTGGCGCCGGCTGCGGCAGCGGCTGCACGCGGCCCTCGACGCCCCCGGGGACCACCTGCACCACAAGGATCCCCTGGTCGCGGGGTTCGCGGACAGCGTGTCCCGGCTGCTGTCCTTTCTGCCGGGCACCTGGAACGCCCGATTCGCACGGCACTTCCACGCGGTCATCGAGGCGTACGACCGCGAGTTCCACCACCGCACCGAGGGGATCGTCCCCGGCGTCGAGGAATATCTCGCGCTGCGCCGGCTGACCTTCGCGCACTGGATCTGGACGGATCTGCTGGAGCCGGCCGCCGGGCTGGAACTCCCGCGCCCGGTGCGCAGACACCCGGCCTTTCGCCGGGCGGCGCTGCTCAGTCAGGAATTCGCCGCCTGGTACAACGACCTCTGTTCGCTGCCCAAGGAAATCGCGGGCGCCGAGGTGCACAATCTCGGGATCAGTCTTGTCACCCATGAGGGACTGACCCTCGAAGAATCCGTCGGAGAAGTGCGGCGCCGGGTCGAGGAATGTATATCCGAATTCCTGGTCGCCGAACAGCAGACCCTGCGATTCGCCGACGAACTCGACGGCGACGGCACGGTCGCCGGAAAAGAATTCGGTGCGGCCGTTCGTGCCTGCGTCGCGAACATGCGGAACTGGTTCAGTTCCGTCTACTGGTTCCACCATGAATCCGGCCGGTACAAGGTCGACAACTGGGACGACCGGTCCACGCCCCCGTACGTCAACAACGAAGCGGCAGGTGAGAAATGACCGTCGAGTCGGTGAGGCCCGAACCCACCGCCCCCGGGTCCGGGGAACTGCGCGAAGCGCCCCTCGCGGGGGGCGGCGTGCCCCTCGTCGGGCACGGCCTGAAACTGGTGCGCGACCCGCTCGGCTTCATGTCCGGGCTCCGCGCCCACGGCGAGGTGGTGCGGCTGAAGCTCGGCCCCAAGACGGTGTACGCCGTCACCACCCCGGAACTGACCGGGGCGCTCGCCCTCGACCCCAACTACAAGATCGACGGCCCGCTCTGGGAGTCCCTGGAGGGCCTGCTCGGCAAGGAGGGCGTGGCCACCGCCAACGGCCCGCGCCACCGCCGCCAGCGGCGCACCATCCAGCCCGCCTTCCGGCTCGACGCCATCCCGGCCTACGGGCCGATCATGGAGGAGGAGGCCCATGCGCTGACCGAGCGCTGGCAGCCCGGCGCGACCATCGAGTGCACCGGCGAGGCGTTCCGGGTCGCGGTGCGGGTGGCGGCGCGCTGTCTGCTGCGCGGCGACTCCATGGACGAGCGGGCGGAGCGGCTCTGCGACGCGCTCGCGGTGGTCTTCCGGGGCATGTACCGGCGGATGGTGGTGCCGCTCGGCCCGCTCTACCGGCTGCCGCTTCCGGCCAACCGGAAATTCAACCGGGCCTTGGCCGATTTGCATCTCCTGGTGGACGAGATCATCGCCGAGCGCCGGGCATCCGGTCAAAAGCCGGACGATTTGCTGACGGCATTGCTGTCGGCGAAGGACGAAAAGGGTGACCCCATCGGGGAACAGGAGATCCACGACCAGGTGGTCGCGATAGTCCTGCCCGGCAGTGAAACCGTGGCGTCCACGATCATGTGGCTGCTCCACCTCCTCGCCGAACATCCGGAGCACGCCGACAAGGTGCACGACGAGGTCCAATCCCTCACCGGCGGGCGCCCGGTCGCATTCGGGGACGTCCGCAAGCTGACCCACACCAACAATGTCGTCGTCGAGGCGATGCGTTTGCGTCCGGCCGTATGGATACTGACCCGCCGTGCAGTGGAGGACACCGAACTCGGCGGGTATCGCATTCCGGCCGGTGCGGACATCGTCTACAGCCCGTACGCGGTCCAGCGCGATCCGCGGTCGTACGACGAGAACCTCTCCTTCGATCCCGACCGGTGGCTTCCCGGGCGGGCCGAGGACGTTCCGAAATACGCCATGAGCCCGTTCAGCGTCGGCAATCGCAAGTGCCCCAGCGATCACTTCTCGATGGCGCAGCTCTCCCTGATCACGGCGGCGGTGGCCACCCGGTACCGGTTCGAGCAGGTGGCCGGCTCCGACGACGGCACCCGGGTGGGCATCACCCTGCGGCCCAACCGGCTGCTGCTCACCCCGGTGGCGCGCGAGGAACCCGGGGTCAGGCGGCCTCCGGGCCCCTGAAGGTGCGCCGGTAGGCGTTCGGGGTGATCCCCACCGCGCGCAGGAACTGGTGGCGCAGCGCCGCCGCCGAGCCGAACCCGGTCCGCGCGGCGATCCCCTCCACCGTCTCGTCCGTGGCCTCCAGCAGCCGCTGGGCCAGCAGCACCCGCTGCCGCAGGATCCAGCGGTAGGGGGTGGTGCCGGTCTCCTGCTGGAAGCGGCGAGCGAAGGTGCGCGGTGACATCAGCGCCCGCGCGGCGAGCTGCTCGACCGTCATCTCCTCGGCGAGGTGCTGGTCCATCCAGGCCAGCACCCCGCCGACGGTGTCGCAGGCCGAGGCGGGCAGCGGCCGTTCGACGAACTGGGCCTGGCCGCCGTCCCGGTGCGGCGGCACCACCATCCGCCGGGCGATCCGGTTGGCGACATCCGTGCCCTGCTCCTTGCGGACGATGTGCAGACAGGCGTCGATCCCGGCGGCGGTCCCCGCCGAGGTGATCACCGGATCGTCGTCCACATACAGCACGTCCTGCTCGACCCGGGCGCGCGGAAAGCGCCGGGACAGCTCCTCGGCGTGCATCCAGTGGGTGGCGCAGCGCCGCCCGTCCAGCAGCCCGGCGGCGCCCAGCACGAACACCCCGGAGCAGACGCTGAGCACCCGCGCCCCCCGGTCGACCGCCCGGACCAGCGCCTCCAGCAGCGCGGGCGGATAGTCCCGTACGACGTACTCGTTGCCCGCCGGGACGGCGATCAGGTCGGCGCTCTCCAGCCGCTCCAGGCCGTGCTCGGTGGTGAGGGTGAAGCCGGGGACATGGGTGGTCAGGCTGGGGCCGTCGGCGGAGACCACGGCGAAGTCGTAGACCGGCAGTCCCTCCTCGCTGCGGTCCATGCCGAAGACCTCGCAGACGACCCCCAGCTCGAAGGGGTGAGCGCCGTCGAGCAGCACGACGGCCACGTTGTTCAGCATGCCGCCAGTGTGCCGCGCCCTTGGCAGGAAATCGAGGCCGTACGGCAGTCCTGCCACTGTTGGTAAGGAGTATGGGGTCGGACACTGATGTCATGACTAGCGCACAGACAGAAGGACTCATCGGCATGCTGGCCGTTCTCGGCATCCTGCTCCTCGTGATCCTCCCCGCGCTGATCGGCGCGGTGCGCGAGGCGCGCATCGACCGCCAGCTCAGGGAGGCCGAGCGGGGGGAGAACGAACGGGGGGAAACGGGCCGTGCGGAAGCGGGGCGTGCGGACGCTCAGAAGTCCTCGTCCAGGTCCACGGTGCCCTCCACCGCCACCTGGTACGCCGAGGGCCGCCGCTCGAAGAAGTTGGTCAGCTCCTGAACCCCTTGCAGTTCCATGAAGGCGAAGGGGTTCTCGGAGCCGTAGACCGGCGCGAAGCCCAGCCGGGTCAGCCGCTGGTCCGCGACACACTCCAGGTACTGCCGCATCGACTCGGTGTTCATCCCCGGGAGCCCGTCGCCGCACAGGTCGCGCGCGAACTGCAGCTCGGCCTCGACGGCCTCCCGCAGCATGTCGGTGACCTGCTCCTGGAGCCGGTCGTCGAACAGCTCCGGCTCCTCCTTGCGGACGGTGTCGACCACCTCGAACGCGAACGACATGTGCATGGTCTCGTCCCGGAAGACCCAGTTGGTGCCGGTGGCCAGCCCGTGCAGCAGACCCCGGCTGCGGAACCAGTAGACGTAGGCGAAGGCCCCGTAGAAGAACAGCCCCTCGATGCAGGCGGCGAAGCAGATCAGATTCAGCAGGAACCGCCGCCGGTCCGCCGCGCTCTCCAACTGGTCCAGCTTCTCCACCGAGTCCATCCAGCGGAAGCAGAACGCGGCCTTCTCCCGGATGGAGGGGATGCTCTCCACGGCCGCGAAGGCGGCGTTGCGGTCCTCCGGGTCGGGGAGATAGGTGTCCAGCAGCGTCAGATAGAACTGGACGTGCACGGCCTCCTCGAACAACTGCCGGGAGAGATAGAGCCGCGCCTCGGGTGAGTTGATGTGCTTGTAGAGCGTCAGCACCAGGTTGTTGGCCACGATCGAGTCACCGGTCGCGAAGAAGGCGACCAGCCGCCCGATGAGATGCTGCTCGGCCGCGCTGAGCTTCGCCAGATCGGCGACGTCCGAGTGGAGGTCGACCTCCTCGACGGTCCAGGTGTTCTTGATGGCGTCCCGGTAGCGCTCGTAGAAGTCGGGGTAGCGCATCGGGCGGAGCGTCAGCTCGAACCCGGGGTCGAGCAGGTTCTGGCTTCGGTGGGTGGACATCACTGGCATGCCTCGCAGGACTCGGGGTTCTCCAGGGAGCAGGCGACGGCCTCGGGATCGGCGGCCTGCTGCACGGGGATGGACGGCTCGGGGCGGCTGCTCTGCCCCTGGGCGGCGCGCGCGATCCGGGTCGCCGGGCGCGAGCGCAGGTAGTACGTGGTCTTGAGCCCCTGCTTCCAGGCGTAGGCGTACATCGAGGACAGCTTCCCGATGGTCGGCGTCTCCAGGAACAGGTTCAGCGACTGGGCCTGGTCGAGATACGGGGTACGGGCGGCGGCCATGTCGATCAGCCCGCGCTGCGGGATCTCCCAGGCGGTCCGGTACAGCCCCCGCACCTCCTCCGGGATCCACCCGAACCCTTGCACCGACCCATTGGCCTCGCGCAGCGCTTCCCGCGTCCGCGCGTCCCACACCCCCAGATTCTTCAGATCCTGCACCAGATACGAGTTCACCTGAAGAAACTCACCCGACAGCGTCTCGCGCTTGAACAGGTTGGACACCTGCGGCTCGATGCACTCGTACACCCCGGCGATGGAGGCGATGGTCGCGGTCGGGGCGATGGCCAGCAGCAGGGAGTTGCGCAGCCCGGTGACGGCGATCCGCTCGCGCAGCGCCGCCCACCGCTCGGGCCAGGTCGGGGTCACCCCGTAGTGGTCGGGGTGCAGTACCCCGCGCGCGGTACGGGTCTGCTCCCACGCCGGGAGCGGGCCGCCGCGCTCGGCGAGATCGGCGGACGCCTCGTACGCCGCCAGCATGATCCGCTCGGCGATCCGGGTGGACAGCGCCTTCGCCTCCGGCGAGTCGAAGGGCAGCCGCAGCTTGAAGAAGACGTCCTGGAGGCCCATCGCGCCCAGGCCGACCGGCCGCCAGCGGGAGTTGGAGCGGCCCGCCTGCTCGGTCGGGTAGAAGTTGATGTCCACGACCCGGTCGAGGAAGGTCACGGCGGTGCGGACGGTCTCGTCCAGCCGCTCCCAGTCGATGCCGTCCGGCCTGCCCTGATCGACGAAGGCGCCGAGATTGACCGACCCCAGATTGCAGACGGCCGTCTCCCCGTCGTCCGTGACCTCCAGGATCTCCGTGCAGAGGTTGGAGGAGTGGATGACCTGGCCGGGCTCGGCGGTCTGGTTGGCGGTGCGGTTGGCGGCGTCCTTGAAGGTCATCCAGCCGTTGCCGGTCTGCGCGAGGGTCCGCATCATCCGCCCGTACAGCTCGCGGGCGGGGAGGGTCTTACGGGCCAGCCCCTTGGCCTCGGCGGCGCGGTAGGCCGCGTCGAACTCCTCCCCCCACAGATCGACCAGCTCCGGTACATCGGCCGGGGAGAACAGCGACCAGATCCCATCGTCCCCGACCCGCCGCATGAACTCGTCCGGCACCCAGTGGGCGAGGTTGAGATTGTGCGTCCGGCGGGCGTCCTCACCGGTGTTGTCGCGCAGCTCCAGGAACTCCTCGATGTCGGAGTGCCAGGTCTCCAGATACACCGCCGCCGCGCCCTTGCGCCGCCCGCCCTGGTTCACGGCGGCCACGGACGCGTCGAGGGTCTTCAGGAACGGCACGATCCCGTTGGAGTGCCCGTTCGTCCCCCGGATCAGCGAACCGCGCGACCGGATCCGGGAGTACGACAGCCCGATGCCACCGGCGTGCTTGGAGAGCCGGGCGACCTGGTGGTAGCGGTCGTAGATGGAGTCCAGCTCGTCCTTGGGAGAGTCGAGCAGATAGCAGGACGACATCTGCGGGTGGCGCGTGCCGGAGTTGAAGAGGGTGGGGGAGGAGGGGAGGTAGTCCAGCCGGCTCATCAGCCCGTACAGCGCCGTCACCTCGTCCAGCGCGCGGGCACTCCCGTCCTCCGCGAGCCCGGCGGCGACCCGCAGCAGGAAGTGCTGGGGGGTCTCGATCACCTTGCGGGTGATGGGGTGGCGGAGGAGATAACGGCTGTGGAGGGTACGGAGGCCGAAGTAGCCGAAGCGGTCGTCGGCGGTGGGGTCGATGAGCGCGTCGAGGTGGGTGGCGTGCGCCTGTACGAAGGCGTGGGTGCGGTCGGCGATGAGTCTCTCGCGGTGGCCGGTGGCCACGGAGCCGGTGAAGGAGGTCACGCCCTGGGAGGCGGCCTCGGCGGCGATGGAGAGGGTCAGCAGCCGGGCGGCGAGGCGGGAGTAGGCGGGGTCCTCGGAGATCAGCCCGGCGGCGGCCTCGGTCGCCAGCTCCCGCAGCTCCGTCTCGTCCGCACGGGCGGAACGGCCCCGCAGCGCGGCGGCGGCGACCCGGCCGGGGTCGGCGTCGGGGAGGTCGGCGGTGAGGCCGGTGAGGGTGCGGAGGAGGGTGGTGCCGGGGGTGTCGGGGTCCGGGGTGGGAGTGGCTCCGGGGACGGTTGCGGGAGTGACTCCGGGGACGGCTGCGGGGGTGGCTGCTGAAGCCGGGTCTGCTGGCGCGATCGTCACGTGGGGCTCTCCCTCGCTCGGCACGGGGCCTCGGGGAGGGCAGGGGGCGGTGACTCACGAGCGCGGGTGTGTGCCGCGCGCCGCGTCCACCGGCCCATTCCACGAGGCCCGGACGTCATGGCACCCGGGCCGGGTGGCCGGGCGCGCTGTCGGCAGGTCCTCGGACTGACCATGGCGGGACACGGGGCTGAATGGCTCCGCGAATACGCACAAGTACACCGTTGCGGGACAGTTCCGGATTCGCACCGGATTCCCCTGCGGCGACAGCGAGCATGAGCATACATGTAGTGCCCGGCTGTCGTGTCACCCCCAGATGTTGTGTCGCGGTGGTTTCAGAGTGTCAACTCATAGGTGAGGAGAGTGAGGTCGTCCAGGTGCGGGACGGGACTCCAGTCCCGGTGCGGGGTGCGGACGAAACCGAGCCGTTCGTAGAGGCGGTGGGCGGCGTGCATCTCGCTCTGCGTGGACAGCACGATGCGGTGGGCGCCGGCGGCGCGGGTGACGCAGGCGCGGACGAGGGCTTCGCCGATGCCGTGTCCGCGCGCCTTGGGGGCGACGGCGAGCATCCGGATCTCCGCCTCGTCGCCGGTCGCGATGTCGGCCATGGGGGTCGCTCCGCGTGGGACGAAGGTCACGGTGCCGGCGATGCCGTCGGGGAGGTCGGTGAGCCCGTCGGGGGCCTCGGCGACGAGGATCTCGGCGTGGGCGGCTCGGGCGGCGACGTCCTTGAGGACGGGGAGGTAGGGGTCGTCGGGGCCGAAGTCGAGGTAGCCCTCGGTGAGGTAGGTGTCGGCTACGAGGGTGCCCAGGTGGGGGTATTCGGTGGGGGTGGCGGGTCTGATGCGGGTGGTCATGGGGTGAGTTTGGGGGGTGGGGGCGCGGGGTTCTGGGGTGGGGGTGGGGGTGTCGGGTGCGGGTGGTGGTGGGCTGGTCGCGCAGTTCCTCCCCCAGAGGGGGTACCCCCAGCGCCCCTGAGGGGGATGAGGGTGGCGGCGTTTAGAGGGTGGCTGGACGTGCCCGTGACCACAGTTCCTCTGCGTGCTCCCGGAACCGGTCGGCCATGCCTCCGTCGCCGTGCGGGCGCAGATGCAGGAGGGGTGAGTCGTGGCCGACGAGGCGGGCGAGGTGGGGCGTGACGAGGAGGTCGTCGTCGAAGCGGAAGACGCTGAGGCTGACATGGTTCACGGCGTCCTCGGCCGCCGAGTGGCGCAACTCCAGCCCTTCCGAGGTGCCGAGCCGCTGGAGGTGCTCCAGGGTGATGCGGATGCGGGTGGAGACGCTCAGGGCGGTGTCCTCGACGGCCTCGCGCTGCCGGGTGACCTCCCCCTCGGGATCACCGACCAGGAACCGGACCCGGACCCCGGAGGCGACCTTGCGGCGCAGGGTTTCCGGGAACGCCGGGACGGAGGTGAAGAAGAAGTAGTTGGTGTAGCCCGCGAGGAAGATGTCCCGGGTGGCTCTGTCAGCCAGCTCACCCCAGAGCGAGGAAGGTGCGGCGGACCGGTAGGGGTAGGTCTGGAGGATCTCCCGGTCGGCGCCGGTCTTGATGCGGTCCCTGGCCACCCTGGGCAGGCTCCGTGCCCTCCTCATGGCCGGTCGACCCCGAACTCGTACGCGACTTCCCAGCGCACATCCGGCACGACGATGTCCGCCGTCTCGACGGGGCGTCCGTCCGTGTCGTAGTAGGTGCGCTCGATCGTGAGCAGCAGGTCACCGAGGCTGATGCCGAGCAGGTTGGCCTGTTCCTGGGTGGCCCGGCCGGGGCGTGGGATCTCGACGGCGGTGTCGATGACGACGCCGATGGACCTCATGCGCTCGACCACGCCCATGCCCGCGAGCGGACCCATCTCGGGGAGCACGACAGGAGTGCCGTCCGTGATCGCCATGGGCTCCCACGACTCGGAGAGCTGGACCGGCTGACCGTCGCCGAGGAACTCGTACCGCGTGACGACGCAGAGGTCTCCGGGCTCGATGGCCAGGCGCTCCGCGATGCGCTCCGGGGCGGGGGTGCGGGCGGCGCTGTGCGCCTCCCAAGTTCCGTTCTTTCCCTGCTCCTTCATGTCGGCGCGGAACGGTGATCCGCCCCGCTGTTCCCGATGCCGGGAGCGGACCATACGGAGTCGTGGGCGGGGCTTGCGGACGTACGTCCCTGATCCGGCGCGGCCTTCCAGGAGTCCCTCGATGATCAGGCGGTCGACGGCACGCTGGGTGACGTTCCTGCCGACGCCGTATTCGTCGGCGAGCTGCGCGCGCGACGGCAGGCGCTCACCGGCGGCCCATTCTCCCGCGAGGATGCGGGCGCGCAGCACGTTGGCTACCTCAAGGTAGGGCGCCTCTCGGGGCATGGGTGGCTCTCTGATTTCCCTTGGCGGTCGGGCAGTTCACCCTCGTCGACATTGACAAGCTACTGCATCAGGTGAAAGCTACTTAAGCAGAAACACCGTACGTGATGATGCGCTCACGGGGGAGCCCTGTGTCCACTTCCAGCTCACGAGCCGCGATGCTCGCCATCCGGTTCCAAGTGCTCGCGGGACGCTCGCCTCAAGTGGAAGGAATCCAAGGGCGTATTCGCATTGCGGTAGAGCTTCCCGCCCGCCTCCCGGCCGCTCAGCAGGAGTCACTGCTCATTGCCCTGGCGGACGCTGACCGCTACGGCCACGAAGTAACCGCCGAAGGGGCCTGCGTATGGGCGGAGATCGACCGCGACCCGTCCGAAACAGAACCCCGGCAAGGTGGCTAGACCTGCCGGGGCGTCGCCAACCTGAGAGAGCAGGTCGACATGACCAACCTTATCCACACGGTCCTGCGCTGGACGCTGACCCTGTTACTGCCCGGCTCGGGCAAACGGCGGGCCGGTGCCTGTCCTGTCTGCCGGAACCCCGCGTCGCGCGGGCGCGTCCCCACCACTCCACCGTCACCCAGGCCCCGCATCCCCGCCCAACGGACCGCCCGATGAACGCCGGAACCCCGCCCCCGCCCGGACAGTCCCGGATGACCGTCGAGACGTACCGCGTCCGCCCCGACGGCGAGCCCACCGGCCACACCCCCCAGCGGACCTACCGCCCAGGCCCCGGCCCACTCCTCCTCCTCGCCCCCCTCCGCTGGCCGCCCTGCCGCTGCCCCCACTGCCTTACCGGGGCCCAGTAGCCCCCTGGCCGGGGCAGGACCTCCTCACCCCGGCCAGGGCACCCCACCCAGGGGCGCGGGGAACTGCGCGACAAGCGACCACGCACCCGCACCCGACCACTCACCACCACCCCACCTCAACAACACCGAAACCCCTCCCGAGGATCCCCCTCCGCCCGCTCCCCCCGCATCCGCTCGAACTCCCTCCGCGACGGCACCTCCGCCCCCGCGTCCCCCTTCCTCAGGTGCGCGCAATACCGGTCGTACGCCGACTCATCCGTCAGCTCCCTCAAATACCACCGCACCCCCGCCCCGATCCGCCCCAGCACCGACCCCCGCACCCCCGCCCTCATCCGCCGCACCACCGACCCCCGCACCCCCTCACTGATCCGCCGCAGCACCGACAGCCCCACGCTCCGCCTCCCCCTGTTCCCTCATCTCCGCCCGCTCCGCCTTCGTAGCGAACAACCCATCCGGCGCCACGATCCTCGACTCGACATACGGCGCCTCACTCAACGTCGACAGCGCCGGACGGCGAACGTGCCGCACACACACCCTCCCCGCATCGACCAGCACCACGACGACCAGCAGCGCCAGCACCGCCGTCAGCACCCCGTCCACCGTCGAGTTCATGACCACCGTCCGCATGTCGTCCATGCTCTTGGCCGGTGCCAGCACCTCCCCCCGGTCGATCGCGTCCTGGAACACCTGGCGCTGCTTGAAGAAGCCCACCTTCGGGTCGGACGAGAACACCTTCTGGTAGCTCGCCGTCAGCGTCACCGTCACGTCCCACACCAGCGGGATTCCCGTGATCCACGCCCACTTCAGCCGCCCCGACTTCACCAGCAGCGTCGTGCAGACGGCCAAAGCGACCGCCGCCAGCAACTGGTTGGAGATGCCGAAGACCGGGAAGAGCTGGTTGATCCCGCCCAGCGGCTCATGCACCCCCACCCACAGGAAGTAACCCCACAGGGCGCACACGATCGCGCTCGTGAGGATCAGCCCCGGCTTCCAACTGATGTTCCTGAAGGGCCTGTACACATTGCCCAGCATGTCCTGGAGCATGAACCGCCCCACCCGCGTGCCCGCGTCCAGCGCGGTCAGGATGAACAGCGCCTCGAACATGATGGCGAAGTGATACCAGAAGGCCCGCAGCCCACCCCCCGTGACCTGGGAGAAGATCTCCGATACGCCGACCGCCAAGGTCGGCGCCCCACCGGTCCGGGACAGCAGAGAAGACTCCTCGACGTTCTTCGCCGCCTGCGCCAGGTCCTCCGGCGAGATGGAGTAACCCCAGCCCGCCACCGCCTGCGACGCGCTCTCGACCGTCGTGCCGATGACCCCGGCGGGCGCGTTCATCGCGAAGTACAGGCCCGGGTCGATGATGCTGGCCGCGATCAGGGCCATCACCGCCACCGACGACTCCATCAGCATGGAGCCGTAGCCGATCATCCGGACCTGCGTCTCCTTCTGGATCATCTTCGGCGTCGTACCGCTGGAGATCAGGGCATGGAAGCCGGACAGGGCGCCGCAGGCGATGGTGATGAAGACGAACGGGAACAAAGAACCCGCGAAGACGGGCCCCTCCCCACTCGACGCGAATGGCGTCACCGCGTCCATCCTCAGCGTCGGCGTCGCGATGATCACGCCGAGCGCCAGCAGCACGATCGTGCCGATCTTCATGAACGTCGACAGATAGTCCCGCGGCGCGAGCAGCATCCACACCGGCAGGATCGACGCGATGAAGCCGTACGCCACCAGCCAGATCACCAGGGTGGAGGGGGCGAGGGTGAAGGTGTCGGCCCAGGAGGACTCGGCGACCCAGCGGCCCGCGATCAGGGCGAAGAGGAGGAGGGCCACGCCGAGCAGGGACACCTCCACCACCCGGCCGGGGCGCAGGACCCGTAGGTAGAAGCCCATCAGCAGCGCGATGGGGATGGTCATGCCGATGGAGAACGTGCCCCACGGGGACTCGGCCAGCGCGTTGACGATGACCAGGGCCAGTACCCCGAGCAGGATGATCATGATGGCGAACGCGGCGAGCAGCGCCGCCGCCCCGCCGAACGGGCCGATCTCCTCGCGGGCCATCTGCCCCAGTGAGCGGCCGTCGCGGCGGGTGGAGAAGAAGAGCACCACCATGTCCTGGACCGCGCCCGCGAAGATCACGCCGACGACGATCCAGATCGTGCCCGGCAGATACCCCATCTGCGCGGCGAGTACGGGGCCGACCAGCGGTCCGGCGCCCGCGATGGCCGCGAAGTGGTGGCCGAGCAGGACACGGCGGTCGGTGGGGTGGTAGTCGATGCCGTTGTCGAGGCGTTCTGCGGGGGTGGCCCGGGTGCGGTCGGTCCGCAGGACCTTGTACGCGATGAACTTCGAGTAGAAGCGGTAGGCGATGGCGTAGGAGCCCAGGGCCGCCGCGACCATCCAGGCCGCGGAGACCTCCTCGTCGCGGGAGAGCGCGAGCACGGTCCAGCCGGCGGCTCCGACCAGTGCGACCAGGGTCCAGATGACGATGGAGCGGGCATTCGCTGTGCGCACGGGTCGTCCTCCCGTCGTGTGCGATGACGGGAGGACGCTACGACAGCCGTGTGAGGCGCGCTACGGCGTGAACAGCCATGTCGCGTAAGGGGATTGTGTAAAGCGGATGTACGGCCCTACGCTGCGGGACGCTCGTGGAGTCGCCGCCGGTCGGGCCGGACCTACGCCTCCGGTCGCTTCAGGCGGGCGACGAACTTGTACCGGTCACCCCGGTACACCGACCGCACCCACTCCACCGGCTTGCCGTCGCGGTCGACGGAGTGGCGGGACAGCATCAGCATCGGCAGACCCACGTCGGTGCCCAGCAGTCCGGCCTCGCGCGGTGTGGCCAGCGAGGTCTCGATGGTCTCCTCGGCCTCGGCGAGATGGACGTCGTACACCTCGGCGAGGGCGGTGTAGAGGGACGTGTACTTGACGAGGCTGCGGCGCAGGGCGGGGAAGCGCTTGGCGGAGAGGTGGGTGGTCTCGATGGCCATCGGTTCGCCATTGGCCATGCGCAGCCGCTCGATGCGCAGCACCCGGCCGCCGGGGGTGATGTCCAGCAGTCCGGCGAGGCGGTCGTCGGCGGTGATGTAGCCGATGTCCAGGAGTTGAGAGGTGGGTTCCAGCCCTTGGGCGCGCATGTCCTCGGTGTAGGAGGTGAGCTGGAGTGCCTGGGAGACCTTCGGTTTGGCGACGAAGGTGCCCTTGCCCTGGATCCGCTCCAGGCGCCCCTCGACCACCAGTTCCTGGAGCGCCTGGCGGACCGTGGTGCGCGAGGTGTCGAACTCGGCGGCGAGCGTGCGCTCCGGCGGCACCGGGGTGCCGGGAGTCTGCGTCTCCGTCATGTCGAGCAGATGCTTCTTCAGGCGGTAGTACTTGGGCACACGCGCGGTACGGACGGTCGCCCCACCCTCGTTCTCCGCACTGCTGACGTCCGTGGTCATGCTCTGCCTTCCCGGCTCCGGATGCCGAAGCGACCGGCACCCGCCGGCCGCGGCTCACATCGTGGCACGGCTCTGTCCGCGCGTGACCACTCCTGGTCGGCCCGATCGCCTCCCCATGGTCCGCCGCAGGTCCGTGATCTCCTCTGTATACCTTCGTGACCCTCGTTGGTCTAGTCCATCACGGCAGGATCACGCAGGTGGTATGCCCGCAGTGGTACGTCCGATACGTGGCTTGCGCAATGAAAGGTCTCTGCATATCTCGGTGTCATCACGGACATCGAGAGGGCCGATGAGCACCCTTGACAGGCCAATTGGTCTGAGCCAAGCTCCCCGTACTGGTCTACACCATTGGTCCAGGTCCCGGCCCCATTGACGGTACGCACGGCGTTTCGACGAGCACCGCGGGGAGGCAGGGGGGTTTGTGGCATCCCTGAGGAGGGTGGCGTGAAGCGCAAGCTGATATCCGCGATCGGTGTCGCGGCGATGATGGTTTCCATCGCGGCGTGCGGGGGCGACAGCGGCAGCGGCGGTGACGGTGGCGACAGTGCTGCCCCCGGCGACTACGCGGGGCAGGAACTGACCGTCTGGGTGATGGACGGCTCGTCCCCCGACGACTGGCAGGCGGAGGTGGCCGCGGCCTTCGAGAAGGAGACCAAGGCCAAGGTCAAGTTCGAGGTCCAGCAGTGGAACGGTATTCAGCAGAAGCTGACCACCGCCCTCTCCGAGGAGAACCCGCCGGACGTCTTCGAGATCGGCAACACCCAGACCCCGGCCTACGCCAAGACCGGCGGCCTCGCCGACCTGGCCGACGTCAAGACCGAGATCGGCGCCGACTGGACCGAGGCGCTCAACAACTCCTCCGTCTACGAGGGCAAGCAGTACGCGGCTCCCTGGTACTTCGCCAACCGCGTGGTCCTCTACAACAAGAAGGTCTGGGCGGACGCGGGGATCACCACCACCCCGAAGACCCGTGACGAGTTCCTGGCCAACCTGGAGACCATCGGCGAGAAGACCGACGCCGAGCCGATCTACCTGCCCGGCCAGAACTGGTACCACTTCGTCGGCCTGGTGGTCGGCGAGGGCGGCGAGCTGGTCAAGCAGGACGGCGACAAGTGGGTCTCCAACCTCGACTCGCCCGAGGTCGCCGCCGCCGCGGAGACCTACAAGAAGTTCCAGGCCCTGTCCGAGGCCCCCAAGGACAAGGACGAGGCCACCCCGCAGCAGGGTGAGGTGTTCGCCGAGGGCAACGTCGGCTCCTTCATCGGCATGGGCTGGGAAGCCGGCATCGCGATCGAGGCCAACCCCGAGATCGAGGAGCAGATCGGCTACTTCACGATCCCGGGTCCGACCGCGGACAAGCCCGAGGGTGTCTTCCTCGGTGGCTCCAACCTCGCCGTCGCGGCGGGCAGCCAGAAGCAGGATCTGGCCAAGGAGTTCCTGAAGATCATTCTCTCGGACGAGTTCGAGGGCAAGCTCGCCAAGGCCAACGGCGTCATCCCCAACAAGGAGTCGCTCCAGTCCAACCTGGCGGGCAACGCCGCAGCCGAGGCCGCCGCGCCGGCCGCCGCGGGCGGTGGCACCACGCCGCTGATCGCCGAGTGGGCCGCCGTCGAGAACGCGCCCAACCCGATCAAGACCTACCTGACCGCTGTGCTGAACGGGAAGACCCCGGCCGAGGCCGCCGCCCAGGTCGAGGGCGAGTTCAACAAGCGTCTGTCGCAGGAGTAGTCGCACCAGCGCTCCCGCGCTCAAGCCGGGGCGGGGGCGGTCCGCGGACCGTCTCCGCCCCGGCGAACGTACGTAGGTCGAGAAGAGAGATCGCGAGCATGACCGTGCAGACCGAACGGCCGCCCTCGGATCAGGTGCCGATCCGCAAGACGCCGACCAGCGGGCCGGGCAGACCACCGAAACGCGCCGGTGACTATCTGCCGTACCTGCTGCTGCTGCCCGCCGTCGTGGCCACCGTGCTGCTGCTGGGCTGGCCGCTGCTGAAGGACCTCCTGCTGTCCTTCCAGAACCTCAATATGGCGCAGCTCATCCAGCGCGTCACCGAGTGGAACGGCATCGACAACTACAAGGAGACCCTCACCGGAGAGGACTTCTGGCGGGTCACCCTTCGCTCGATCCTGTTCACGGCCGTCAATGTCGGCCTGATCATGGTGTTCGGCGCGCTGATCGGCCTGCTGCTCGCCCGCCTGGGCCGCAAGATGCGCATCTTCCTGATGATCGGCCTGGTGCTGACCTGGGCCATGCCCGTGGTCGCCGCCACCACCGTCTACCAGTGGCTGTTCGCCCAGCGGTTCGGCGTCGTCAACTGGGTGCTGGACAAACTCGGCTGGCACTCCATGGCCGACTACAGTTGGACCAGCAGCCAGATGTCGACGTTCTTCGTCGTCACCGTGCTGATCGTCTGGATGTCCATCCCGTTCGTCGCGCTCAACCTCTACGCGGCCACCACCACCATCCCCACCGAGCTGTACGAGGCCGCGGCCCTGGACGGAGCCGGCGCCTGGCGCAGCTTCCGCACGGTCACCATGCCGTTCCTCTCCCCGTTCCTCTACGCGACCACGTTCCTTGAGGTCATCTGGGTCTTCAAGGCGTTCGTGCAGGTCTTCACCTTCAACGGCGGCGGCCCCGACCGGCTCACCGAGATCCTGCCGGTCTACGCCTACGTCGAGGGCGTCGGCAACCAGCACTACGGCATGGGCGCCGCCATCGCCGTACTGACCATCCTGATCCTGCTCGGAATCTCCGCGTACTACCTGCGGCTCGTGCTCAAGCAAGAGGAGGAGGGGCTGTGAAGCGCTCGCTCTTCGGCCGTGTGTGGCCCAATGCCATCGCCGCCATCCTGTTCATCGGGTTCGTCTTCCCCGTGTACTGGATGTTCTCCACGGCCTTCAAGCCGACCGGTGACATCATCTCGGAGGACCCGGTCTGGTTCCCGACCGACTTCACCTTCAAGCACTTCTCGACCGCGGTCTCGGCGGACAACTTCTGGACGTTCGTCGCGAACTCCTTCATCGTCACCGGCCTCGCGGTCTCCTTCTCGCTGCTGATCGCGCTCGCCGCGTCCTTCGCCCTGGCCCGGATGCGGTTCAAGGGGCGGCGCGGCTTCATCATCGGTTTCATGATGGCCCAGATGGCGCCCTGGGAAGTCATGATCATCGCGATCTACATGATCGTCCGTGACGCGTCGATGCTGAACAGCCTGGTCCCGCTGACGCTCTTCTACACCATGATGATCCTGCCCTTCACCATCCTGACGCTGCGCGGCTTCGTCGCCGCGGTGCCCAAGGAACTGGAGGAGTCCGCGATGGTCGACGGCTGCACCCGCGGCCAGGCCTTCCGCAAGGTCATCTTCCCGCTGCTCGCGCCCGGTCTGATGGCCACCTCGATGTTCGGCTTCATCACCGCCTGGAACGAGTACCCGCTCGTCCTGGTCATCAACAAGGAAGCCCAGGCGCAGACCCTGCCGCTGTGGCTGAGCAGCTTCCAGAGCGTCTTCGGCAACGACTGGGGCGCCACCATGGCCGCCTCCACGCTGTTCGCGATCCCGATCCTCATCCTCTTCCTCTTCCTCCAGCGCAAGGTCGTCGGCGGCCTGACCGCGGGCGCCGTGAAGGGATAACGCCATCCGATGACGACCATCGCCAGCGAACCCGACACGCTCACCCGGGACGCGCTCACCGTTCTCCAGCCCGGCTTCCCCGGCACCACCGCCCCCGACTGGCTGCTCCGCAGGCTCGGCGAGGGCCTCGCCTCGGTCGGCCTGTTCGGCCGCAACATCGCCTCCCCGGAGCAGCTCACCGCCCTCACCGCCCAGTTGCGCGCCGAGCGCGACGACGTCCTCGTCGCCATCGACGAGGAGGGCGGCGACGTCACCCGGCTGGAGGTCCGCACCGGCTCCTCCTTCCCGGGCAACCACGCCCTCGGCGCCGTCGACGACACCGCCCTCACCCGGGACGTGGCCTACGAACTCGGCCGCCGTCTCGCCGAGTGCGGCGTCAACTTCAACTGGGCGCCGTCCGCCGACGTCAACTCCAACGCCGACAACCCGGTCATCGGGGTCCGCTCCTTCGGGGCCGACCCCGACCTGGTCGCCCGGCACACCGCCGCCTACGTCCAGGGGCTCCAGGCGGCGGGCGTCGCCGCCTGCGTCAAGCACTTCCCGGGCCACGGGGACACCTCCGTCGACTCCCACCACGCCATGCCCCGCATCGACGTGGACACCGACGTCCTCGCCGCCCGCGACCTCGCCCCCTTCCGGGCGGGCATCGCGGCCGGCTCCCTCGCGGTGATGAGCGCCCACATCCTGGTCCCGGCCCTGGACCCGGACCACCCGGCAACGCTGTCACCGCGCATCCTCACCGGCCTGCTGCGCCGCGAACTCGGCCATGAGGGCCTGATCGTCACCGACGCCGTGGAGATGCAGGCCATCTCCGGCACCTACGGCATCGAGCGCGGCACCATCCTCGCCCTGGCCGCCGGGGCCGACGCGATCTGCGTGGGCGGCGGCCTCGCCGACGACGAGACGGTCTGGCGGCTGCGTGACGCCATCGTGGCCGCGGTCCGCTCGGGCGACCTGCCCGAGGAACGGCTCGTGGACGCGGCGGAGCGGGTACGGGGGCTGGCGCGCTGGACGCGGGACGCCACGAGCGGCTCCGCCGAAGGGTCGGTCCCCCGGGACATCGGGCTGACGGCCGCGCGCCGGGCGCTCCGGGTGACGGCGGGGGAGGAAGGTTTCTCCCCGCTCACCTCGGCGCCGTACGTGGCGCTGTTCTCGCCGGTCGCCAATATCGCCGTGGGCGACGAGACGCCGTGGGGGCCGGTGGCCGACCTGGCGGACCTGCTGCCGGGCACCGAGTCGGGGACGTACACCGGTCCCGGCGCGGCGGGGGAGATCCTCGCGGCGGCGGGGGCGCGTCCGCTGGTGGCGGTGGTCCGTGACGAGCACCGGCACGCGTGGATGTCCGACGCGGTGACCGCGCTGCTGGCGTCCCGCCCGGACACGATCGTGGTCGAGATGGGCGTCCCGCAGGCCCCGCCGCGGGGTGCGCTGCACGTGGCCACGTACGGCGCGGCCAGGGTCTGCGGGCGGGCTGCGGCGGAGGCGATCGCCGGCGGCGCCGGGGGATAGGCCGGGTGCGGGTCCCTTGCCGGGGTGGGTGCGGGTGCGTTTCCGGATGCGGGTGCGTGGGGGCTGGTCGCGCAGTTCCCCGCGCCCCTGGGAGGTGCAGTCGGCGCCAGTTCCCAAGGGGCGCGGG
>NZ_JBFBEM010000011.1:0-100090 GCF_040683675.1 Streptomyces sp. NPDC093252
CTCAAGGAACGGACGCTTCCTTCGTACTCACCCTCTCGGGCTTTCCTCCGGGCGCTTCCCTTCGGTGTCTCCGACTCTATCAGATCCTTTTCTCGGTCTGATTTCCTCGGAATGCTTTCCAGGTTCTCGCTTTCGCGATTCCCTTTCCGGCGAGGCCCGACTTTATCAGAGATTCTGAGTCGGATTTCCGCGCCCTCCGGGGACTTGATCCGAGCGCCTGAGGCGACCGGGTTCCCGTGGAGGCGGAGCCGTAAACGTACTGGAGCGGGGCGCCTCGATGCAAATCGAGGCGCCCCGCTCCTGGGATGCGCTGTCCGGATCCTGGCGGTCCGTCAGACCTCCACGACCACCGGCAGGATCATCGGCCGGCGGCGGTAGGTGTCGGAGACCCACTTGCCCAGCGTGCGGCGGATGAGCTGCTGGAGCTGATGGGGTTCGACGACGCCGTCCTGGGCCGAACGTTCGAGGACTTCGTTGATCTTCGGGAGGACCGCGTTGAAGGCCGAGTCCTCGATACCGGAGCCCCGGGCCTGGACATGCGGGCCCGCGGTGATCTTCCCGGTGGAGGAGTCGACGACCACGAAGACCGAGATGATGCCCTCGTCGCCGAGGATCTTGCGGTCCTTGAGGGCCGGCTCGCCCACATCGCCGACGGAGAGGCCGTCGACATAGACGTAGCCCGCCTGGACCTTGCCGGAGATTTTGGCCTTGCCCTCGATGAGGTCGACGGCGACGCCGTCCTCGGCGATGACGATGCGGTCGTGCGGGACTCCGGTGAGGGCGCCCAGCTCGGCGTTGGCCCGCAGGTGGCGCCACTCGCCGTGGACCGGCATCAGGTTGCGCGGGCGGCAGATGTTGTAGAAGTACAGCAGCTCGCCCGCGGAGGCGTGGCCGGAGACATGGACCTTGGCGTTGCCCTTGTGGACGACATTGGCGCCCCATCGGGTGAGGCCGTTGATCACCCGGTAGACCGCGTTCTCGTTGCCGGGGATCAGGGACGACGCCAGGATCACCGTGTCGCCGTCGACGATGCGGATCTGGTGGTCGCGGTTGGCCATGCGGGACAGGGCCGCCATCGGCTCGCCCTGGGAGCCCGTGCAGACCAGGACGATCTCGTTGTCCGGGAGGTCGTCCAGTGTGCGGACGTCGACGACCAGGCCCGGGGGGACCCTGAGGTAACCGAGGTCGCGGGCGATGCCCATGTTGCGGACCATGGAGCGGCCGACGAAGGCGACCCGGCGGCCGTATTCGTGGGCGGCGTCCAGGATCTGCTGGATGCGGTGGACGTGGCTGGCGAAGCTGGCCACGATGATCCGCTTGCGGGCGGTCGCGAAGACCTGGCGCAGGACGTTGGAGATGTCCCGCTCGGGCGGGACGAAGCCCGGGACCTCGGCGTTGGTCGAGTCCGAGAGGAGAAGGTCGATGCCTTCCTCGCTCAGCTTGGCGAACGCGTGGAGATCGGTGAGCCGGCCGTCCAGCGGGAGCTGGTCCATCTTGAAGTCGCCGGTGTGCACCGCCATGCCGGCCGGGGTGCGGATGGCGACCGCCAGGGCGTCCGGGATGGAGTGGTTGACGGCGATGAATTCGCAGTCGAAGGGGCCGATGCGCTCGCGGTGCCCCTCGGCCACCTCAAGGGTGTAGGGGCGGATGCGGTGCTCCTGGAGCTTGGCCTCGATCAGGGCGAGGGTGAGCTTGGAGCCGATCAGCGGGATGTCCGGCTTCTCGCGCAGGAGGTAGGGGACGCCTCCGATGTGGTCCTCGTGACCATGGGTGAGGACGATGCCCTCGATGTCGTCGAGACGGTCACGGATGGACGAGAAGTCCGGCAGGATCAGATCGATTCCGGGCTGCTCCTCCTCGGGGAAGAGCACTCCGCAGTCGACGATCAGCAGACGGCCGCCGTATTCGAAGACCGTCATGTTGCGGCCGATCTCGCCGAGGCCGCCCAGGGGGGTGACGCGGAGGCCACCTCGGGGGAGCGGCGGGGGCGGGCCGAGTTCCGGGTGTGGATGACTCAAAAGACTCTCCTCACCACGCACGCCACGTACCGGTGTGGCACGTGGCGCGCGTGACGTTCGTGCAAGACGCAATTGTCGTTGTCGGTGTGCTGTGGTGATACGGCGGGCACCGGTGGCCCGCTCGTTCGGTCGTATTCAGTTGTGGAGCCTGGTGCGAGGCGGCCCTGCCTCGCGAAGTCCGATGTCAGAGCTGTACCCCGCCCGCGGCAAGATCGATCTTGAGCTGCTCGATCTCTTCGGGTGAGCAGGCGACCATGGGCGCGCGCAGGGGTCCGCCGGGCAGGTGCTGGAGGGCGAGCGCGGCCTTGGTGGTCATGACGCCCTGGGTGCGGAACATGCCGGTGTAGACCGGCAGCAGCTTCTGGTGGATCTCGGTGGCCTTCTGGACGTCACCGCTGGTGTACGCCTCGACCAGCTCGCGCAACTCGGGGGTGACGACATGGCCGACGACGGAGACGAAGCCGACCGCGCCCACGGAGAGCAGCGGCAGGTTGAGCATGTCGTCGCCGGAGTACCAGGCGAGGCCGGAACGGGCGATGGCCCAGCTCGCACGGCCGAGGTCGCCCTTGGCGTCCTTGTTGGCGACGATCCGCGGGTGCTCGGAGAGCCGGACGAGGGTCTCGGTGCTGATGGGGACGCCGCTGCGGCCGGGGATGTCGTAGAGCATGACCGGGAGGTCGGCGGCGTCCGCGATGGCCTTGAAGTGCTGGTGGAGGCCGTCCTGGGGGGGCTTGTTGTAGTAGGGGGTGACGATGAGCAGGCCGTGGGCGCCGGTGCGCTCGGCGGTGCGGGCCAGCTCGATGCTGTGGCGGGTGTCGTTGGTTCCGACGCCGGCCACGATGTGGGCGCGGTCCCCTACCGCGTCCAGGACGGCTCGTACGAGGTCCGTTTTCTCCGCGTCGCTGGTGGTGGGGGACTCGCCGGTGGTGCCGTTGATGATCAGGCCGTCGTTGCCTGCGTCCACCAGGTGGGTGGCGAGCTGCTGAGCGCCGTCGAGATCGAGTGCGCCGTCCGCCGTGAAAGGCGTGACCATGGCGGTGAGGACCCGCCCGAAGGGGGTCTGCGGAGTCGAGGTCGGAGCCATGGGTTACACGCTACTCGCTGCTCAGGGCGCGGTCTGCCCTCAGGGTGTCGGATAGGTCATGACAAAGATGGAGCCCGGCACTGCCTGCTCGGGGGTTCAAGCAGTGCCGGGTCCGTTTGATCAGGCTAGATGAACTTCTCTAAATGCCGCAATCCGGACACTTCGTGAGGCTGATCCGTACATCTGTGCCCGGCGGGTGGTACGCCCGTGCGGTTACGGGGCGACCCGGCCGTTGGCGTTGAAGGCGGCGTGGGTGAGCGGCATCAGCCGGGACCATTCGGTCTCCATCAGCTCGCCGACCATCTCGATCTCGCGCTGCGGGAAGGACGGCACCTTGGCCAGTTCGTGCTGGGTGCGCAGGCCGAGGAAGTGCATGAGGGAGCGCGCGTTGCAGGTGGCGTACATGGAGGAGAAGAGGCCGACGGGGAGGACCGCGCGGGCCACCTCGCGGGCGACGCCGGCCGCCAGCATCTCCTGGTACGCCTCGTAGGAGTGACGGTAGGAGTCCTCCATGACGCGGCCGACCAGTTCCTGCTGGGCGACGGTTCCCTCGACGAACTGATACTTGCCGGGGCGGCCCTGCTGGACCAGCTTGCGGGACTCGTCGGGGACGTAGAAGACCGGCTGGAGCTCGCGGTAGCGACCGCTCTCCTCGTTGTACGACCAGCCCACGCGGTGCCGCATGAACTCGCGGAAGACGAAGATCGGCGCGCTGATCAGGAAGGTCATCGAGTTGTGCTCGAAGGGGCTGCCGTGCCGGTCCCGCATCAGGTAGTTGATCAGGCCCTTGGAGCGCTCCGGGTCCTTGCCCAGCTCGTCCAGGGACTTCTCGCCCGCGGTGGACACCCGCGCGGCGAACAGCACGTCGGCGTCGGAGGCGGTGTGCTTGACCAGCTCGACGGTGACATCGCCGCGGAAGCTCGGCTTGACGTCCGGGACGTCCGGGACGCGGGGGGCGTCCGGGGTGTCCGGGGTCGCGTCGGTGGGGGTGTCGGTCACGGTCGGAGGGTTCCCTTCCATCCACTTCACTCGGGCGGCGCCCACTCTACGGCCCGGCACCGACAGCCGGGCTTTCGGTGCGGGGGCATGACATCCGGGGCAAGCGATGCGAACGGTGATGAAACCGACTGCAACCCACTGAACCCCACTGAACCCCGGCGAACTCCGATGAACACTGATGAAGGGCTGTGAACTCCTGCGAACTTCTGTCAATTCGGTGAATGCGGGCACCTTCCGGGGCGTTCGCGCGTCTGTACTGGTGAGCGCGGGGCGTTCGAACCCGCCCGTGTCGAGCGCCCGAGAGGAGAAGCACCACCATGTTCCGCCAGCGTGAGCCCGTACCCTTCACCTTCCTCGCCGATGCCGACAGATTCCGCAGCAATGTCACTCCCCCGCCCCGTACCCGCCCCACGGCGGGGCAGATAGCCGGGCGCTCGCTGCTGGGACTCACGATCGTCGCCGCCCTGGTCGGGTCGCTGATCCTCGGTATGCCGGCGCTGGAGCTGGATCACTCGACCGCACCGGTCCAGCAGTCACAGGCCACCGAGGGCCGATGAGCGGGCGCTGAGCGGGCGGGCGGCTCCTCCCCCACCGCCGAATGGCACGGGCGGTACCCCCATGGCCCCCCTAAGGTGGTGGGCCGCGACACGGATCGATAGCCTCACCGGGCACAGCCCATGCATGGACGAGTGAGGACCAGCCGTGCCCCTGCCCTTCCTGACGGCCGACCGTGCCTTCGACACGACGGACGACACCGCGCTGCCGTTCGACGACCGCGACCGCTGGCGGCGGCCCTACCGCCCCGGGCCCTGGCGGGTCGGTATCGCCGCCGTCTGGCTTCTGCTGGCCTCCTTCGTGCTGTTCGCGGCGGTCATCATCGCGCTCACCGGCACCGTGTCCGGCGCGGGGGTGGTCTTCGGGATCGCGCTGGCGCTGATCGCCGTGGCCCTGCGGCTGCTGCGGTCCGGCGTCTGGGTCAGCTCCCAGGGGCTGCGCCAGGTGCGCTTCCACCTCACCCGGACGGTCCCCTGGGACAAGGTCGGGGCCGTGCGGACGGTACAGCAGCCGGTGCGCTGGCTGGGGCTGCCCCGTACGGTGCAGGGCCAGGCCCTGGTGCTGGTCCGGCGCGACCGGAGCGGCGGGGACATGCCCACGCTGCTGACCACGCACAACGCGGATTTCCTGGCCCGGGTGGAGGCGTTCGACCGGGCGGCGGATTCGGTGGAGGTCTGGGCGGACGAGTACGGGCGGCGGGGCTGAGGCGCCGGGAGGTGTCCTCGCTGGACGTCTGGTGGTCCGGCGGCGCCTGCGGGTGAGCTGAGACGCGGAGGAGCCCGGTCCTGAGGGTGGGACCGGGCTCCTGTGGGTGTCTGGTGGCTGGTGGGGTCTGTGGTGTCGAGGGGGGCCGGTCGGGCCGGGGTCAGGTGGCCGTGCCGGGGTCGCGGTGCAGGGTGATCGCGCGTTGCATCGCCTTGCGGGCCCTCGGGGTGTCGCGGGCGTCGCGGTAGGCGATGGCGAGGCGGAACCAGGTGCGCCAGTCGTCCGGGGCGGCCTCCGTCTCGGCCTTGCGGCGGGCGAAGACCTCGTCGGCCGAGTCGCGGTCGACCCGGCCGCTGGGCAGGCGCCGCAGTTCGTCGGCCGGCAGACCGCCCTCGGCGTCGAGCTGGGCCGCCAGCGCGTTGGCACGGCGGACGAACTGGGTGTTCTTCCACAGGAACCAGACGCCGATGACCGGCAGGATCAGCACCGCCAGACCGAAGGTGACGGTCAGCGGTGTCCCGGCCTTGATGAGCAGCACACCCCGGCTGCCGACCAGGACGAAGTAGAAGACCAGGACGGCCGCGGTGAGGGCGTAGGAGAGTTTCGCGCGCATGAGGGATCAGGGTCCGTACGGGTCAGTTCAGGTCCAGGAAGTGTTCCAGGCCGAAGGTGAGGCCCGGGGTGGTGACCACGCGGCGGGCGCCGAGCAGGATGCCCGGCATGAAGCTGCTGTGGTGGAGGGAGTCGTGCCGGATGGTGAGGGTCTCGCCCTCGCCGCCGAGCAGTACCTCCTGGTGGGCGAGGAGGCCGCGCAGCCGGATCGCGTGGACGGGGACGCCGTCGACGCTCGCGCCGCGGGCGCCGTCCAGGGCGGTCGTCGTGGCGTCCGGGGCCGGGGGCGAGCCGGCCTGGGCGCGGGCCGCCGCGATGAGCTGGGCGGTGCGGGTGGCGGTGCCGCTGGGGGCGTCGACCTTCTTCGGGTGGTGCAGTTCGACGACCTCGACCGACTCGAAGTACGGGGCCGCGAGCTGGGCGAACCGCATGGTCAGGACGGCGCCGATGGAGAAGTTCGGGGCGATCAGGACGCCGGTGGCGGGCGAGCGGTCGAGCCATCCGGTGAGCTGCGCGAGGCGTTCGTCGGTCCAGCCGGTCGTCCCGACGACGGCGTGGATGCCGTGGCCGACGCAGTAGTCGAGGTTGGCCATCACGGAGTCGGGGACGGTCAGATCCACGGCGACCTGGGCGCCGGAGTCGGTGAGCGTCTCCCGTGCGTCGCCGCGGCCGAGGGCGGCGACCAGTTCCATGTCGTCGGCGGCCTCGACCGCTCGTACCGCCTCGGAGCCGATGCGGCCCTTGGCACCGAGGACCGCCACGCGCAGCTTGCTCATCTTCGTCTCTGTTCCTTGCCGGGTTTCCTTGCCGGATACGGGAGTTCGGGGCCGGCGGCCTCGCGGGGTCAGGCCACCGCGTCGTGCAGCCGGGATGCCTGTTTGTCCTTGAGGGGGCCGATGACCGACAGGGACGGCCGCTGCCCCAGGACGTCCCGGGCGACGGCACGGATGTCGTCGGGGGTGACCGAGGCTATCCGCAGCAGCATGTCGTCCACGGACATCTGCTCGCCCCAGCACAGCTCGCTCTTGCCGATACGGTTCATCAGCGCGCCGGTGTCCTCCAGGCCGAGGACGGTGGAGCCGCGGAGCTGGCCGATCGCGCGGTGGATCTCCTCGTCGGAGAGGCCCTGCTCGGCGATCTGGTCGAGTTCGTCGCGGCAGATCTTCAGGACATCGTGCACCTGGGAGGGGCGGCAGCCCGCGTAGACGCCGAAGAGGCCGCAGTCGGCGAAGCCGGAGGTGTACGAGTACACGCTGTAGGCCAGGCCGCGCTTCTCGCGGACCTCCTGGAAGAGGCGGGAGGACATGCCGCCGCCGAGGGCGGTGTTGAGGACGCCGAGCGCCCAGCGGCGGTCGTCGGTGCGGGCGAGGCCGGGCATGCCGAGGACGACATGGGCCTGCTCGGTCTTGCGGCCGATCAGTTCGACCCGGCCCGCGGTGCGGATGCGGCGGCTTCCGTCGCGCGGGGCGATGGGGGCCGCTTCGGCGTTCCTGAAGGCGCCCGCCTTCTCGAAGGCCGCGCGGACCTGTCGTACGACCTTGTGGTGGTCGATGTTGCCCGCTGCCGCGACGACCAGGTGGGTGGGGTCGTAGTGCTTCTTGTAGAAGCGGCGGATGCGGTCGGCGGTGAGGGCGTTGACCGTGTCGACCGTGCCGAGGACGGGGCGGCCGAGGGGGTTGTCGCCGAACATGGTGTGCGCGAACAGGTCGTGCACGCAGTCGCCGGGGTCGTCCTCGGTCATGGCGATCTCTTCGAGGATCGCGCCCCGCTCGACGTTGACGTCCTCTTCGAGGATCAGCGAGCCGGTCAGCATGTCGCAGACGACATCGATGGCGAGCGGCAGATCGGTGTCGAGCACGCGTGCGTAGTAGCACGTGTACTCCTTCGCCGTGAACGCGTTCATCTCGCCGCCCACCGCGTCCAGGGCGGAGGAGATGTCCAGGGCGGAGCGGCGGCCGGTGCCCTTGAAGAGCAGGTGTTCGAGGTAGTGGGTGGCGCCGTTGAGGGACGGGGTCTCGTCGCGGGAGCCGACGTGCGCCCAGATGCCGAAGGTGGCGGAGCGCACGGAGGGGAGGGTCTCGGTGACGATGCGCAGACCGCCCGGGAGGGTGGTCTTGCGGACCGTGCCGATCCCGCCGGTGCCCTTGATGAGGGTTTGGGTACGGGCGACGGCCCGCGCCTCCGAAGAGGGGCGGGCCGTCGCCTGGGAGCCACGGGACGTCACTGGTCGGCAGCGTCCTTCTTGTCGTCGGAGCCCTCGGCGTCGCCCTCGATCACGGGGATCAGGGAGAGCTTGCCGCGGGAGTCGATCTCGGCGATCTCGACCTGGACCTTCTGGCCCACCCCGAGGACGTCCTCGACGTTCTCCACGCGCTTGCCGCCGGCGAGCTTGCGGATCTGCGAGATGTGCAGCAGGCCGTCCTTGCCCGGGAGCAGGGAGACGAAGGCGCCGAAGGTGGTGGTCTTCACGACCGTACCCAGGTAGCGCTCGCCGACCTCGGGCATCGTCGGGTTGGCGATGCCGTTGATCGTGGCGCGGGCGGCCTCGGCGGAGGGGCCGTCGGCGGCGCCGATGTAGATCGTGCCGTCGTCCTCGATGGTGATCTCGGCGCCGGTGTCCTCCTGGATCTGGTTGATCATCTTGCCCTTGGGGCCGATGACCTCGCCGATCTTGTCGACCGGGATCTTCACGGTGATGATCCGCGGCGCGTTGGGGGACATCTCGTCGGGCCGGTCGATGGCCTCCATCATCACGTCGAGGATGTGGAGCCGGGCGTCGCGCGCCTGCTTGAGGGCGGCGGCGAGCACGGAGGCCGGGATGCCGTCGAGCTTGGTGTCGAGCTGGAGGGCGGTGACGAACTCCTTGGTGCCGGCGACCTTGAAGTCCATGTCGCCGAAGGCGTCCTCCGCACCGAGGATGTCGGTGAGGGTGACGTAGTGCGTCTCGCCGTCGATCTCCTGGGAGATCAGGCCCATGGCGATACCGGCGACCGGGGCCTTCAGCGGCACACCGGCGTTCAGCAGCGACATGGTGGAGGCGCAGACCGAGCCCATGGACGTCGAGCCGTTGGAGCTGAGCGCCTCGGAGACCTGGCGGATCGCGTAGGGGAACTCCTCGCGGGTCGGCAGGACCGGGACGAGGGCGCGCTCGGCGAGGGCGCCGTGGCCGATCTCGCGGCGCTTGGGGGAGCCGACGCGACCGGTCTCGCCGGTGGAGTACGGCGGGAAGTTGTAGTTGTGCATGTAGCGCTTGCGCGTCACCGGGGAGAGGGTGTCGAGCTGCTGCTCCATGCGGAGCATGTTCAGCGTGGTGACGCCCAGGATCTGGGTCTCGCCGCGCTCGAACACCGCGGAGCCGTGCACCCGCGGGATGGCCTCGACCTCGGCGGCCAGGGTGCGGATGTCGGTGACACCGCGGCCGTCGATGCGCTTCTTCTCCTTGATCACGCGCTCGCGGACCAGGGACTTGGTGAGCGAGCGGTACGCGGCGGAGATCTCCTTCTCGCGGCCCTCGAACTCCGGCAGGAGCTTCTCGGCGGCGAGGGTCTTGACGCGGTCCAGCTCGGCCTCGCGCTCCTGCTTGCCGGCGATGGTGAGCGCCTGGGCCAGCTCGGGGCGGACGGCGGCCGTGAGAGCCTCCAGGACGTCGTCCTGGTAGTCGAGGAAGATCGGGAACTCGCCGGTCGGCTTGGCGGCCTTGGCGGCGAGGTCGGACTGCGCCTTGCACAGGACCTTGATGAAGGGCTTCGCGGCCTCCAGACCGGCGGCCACGACCTCCTCGGTGGGGGCCTCGGCGCCGCCCTCGACCAGCTTGATGGTCTTCTCGGTGGCCTCGGCCTCGACCATCATGATCGCGACGTCGCCGTCCTCCAGGGCACGGCCCGCGACGACCATGTCGAAGGCGGCGTCCTCCAGCTCGCTGTGGGTGGGGAAGGCCACCCACTGGCCGCGGATCAGGGCGACGCGGACGCCGCCGATCGGGCCGGAGAAGGGCAGACCGGCGAGCTGCGTGGACGCGGAGGCGGCGTTGATCGCCACGACGTCGTACAGGTGGTCGGGGTTGAGGGCCATGATCGTGGCGACGACCTGGATCTCGTTGCGCAGGCCCTTGCGGAAGGACGGGCGCAGCGGGCGGTCGATCAGGCGGCAGGTGAGGATGGCGTCCTCGGAGGGACGGCCCTCACGGCGGAAGAAGCTGCCGGGGATCTTGCCGGCGGCGTACATCCGCTCCTCGACGTCCACCGTGAGGGGGAAGAAGTCGAGCTGGTCCTTGGGGTTCTTGGAGGCGGTGGTGGCCGACAGCACCATGGTGTCGTCGTCCAGGTACGCCACGGCGGAGCCGGCGGCCTGCTTGGCCAGGCGGCCCGTCTCGAAGCGGATGGTGCGGGTGCCGAAGGCGCCGTTGTCGATGACGGCCTCGGCGTAGTGGGTCTCGTTCTCCACTAGCGTTCTCTCCGATACTTGTCGTCTTTCGTCCCACCGGGCCCGTGTGGCGCGGGGGACGGCCTCGGAGAAGCACACCGTCCGGTGCGGGCCGGTCTTCGATCGAAGCACCCGGGGCTCGCTTCCCCCCGGGGGCCACTACCGAGGACCGGCGGCGGCTGGGCGCGCTTCTCCTCGTACGTCTGGTTCTTCTGGGTCTTCTGGTCTTCTGGTTCGCTCAGGTCGTGCGTCGCGTACTGTCGCCCTACCCCTTCGGGTACGGAACATCACGCTCTGTTCGTATCTTGTGTCTCGCGCTCGTGTCCGCGCAGCGCGCCGACACACCTTCTGCTCACCACACTACAAAGCGGCAGTGACACCGCGCACGTTTCCGTACGGACGGTAAAGCCCGCGTACGGATGGCAAAAGGGAGCGGCTCCCTGGTCACGGGAACCGCTCCCCTTCGTGGCGTCCTACTTGGCGCCGCCCGCCGCACCGCGGCGGATGCCGAGGCGGTCGACCAGCGCACGGAAGCGCTGGATGTCCTTCTTCGCCAGGTACTGGAGCAGGCGACGGCGCTGACCGACCAGGATCAGCAGACCCCGGCGCGAGTGGTGGTCGTGCTTGTGGGTCTTGAGGTGCTCGGTCAGGTCCGAGATCCGCCGGGACAGCAGGGCGACCTGGACCTCGGGGGAGCCGGTGTCGCCCTCCTTGGTGCCGAACTCGGTCATGATCTGCTTCTTCGTAGCGGCGTCGAGCGACACGCGTACTCCTTGTGATGGGTGAGTGGCCACCGAGTGCCCCCGGTCTCTGTCTCGGGGGAGCTTCCACGACTCGGAAGGCGGGATCCGCTGGGCGCGACCGCCGGGGCACCGCGATCCCTGAGCGGGATCCTCGGGGCATCCGGGGATGCGTACACAAACGGCCGTCACCCAGAGTACCAGCAGGCGGCGACGCCCTTGACCGCGGTGTCCGAACATCGCCGCCGGGTCCTGTACGCCCACTAGGGTGAGCCGATCGGAATGAGCCGATCGGAATGTCCGCGGGAAGATCCGCATGCCGGGAAGGGGTCGCTTCGCGATGGCGGAGGAAGTGCACGAGGACGTCAAGGCGCGCAAGGAGCGGGAGCGGGACGAGCTGTACGGGCTCGACATCTCCGGCGTGGAATGGCACAGCGCGCCGGGCACCGAGCAGCACGAGGAGCGTGTCGAGATCGCCTACCTGCCGGACGGCGCCGTGGCGATGCGGTCCTCGCTCGATCACAGCACCGTGCTGCGGTACACGGAGGCGGAGTGGCGGGCGTTCGTGCTGGGGGCGCGGGACGGGGAGTTCGATGTGACTCCGGCGCCCGGTGGTGGGGGCGGGGGTTTGGGGGAGGGGTAGGGGCTGAAAGGGTCTTGTGGGGGGCGGCGCCTTGGGTGTCGCCCCCTTCTTTTGTACGCCTAGTGCTCCAGTCTTTTGTACGCCTAGTGCTCCAGTGTGAAGCCGCCCACCGCTATGGAGGTCAGGACCGGGGCCTCGGGGTCCTCTGGGTCCGGTTCGATCTGGCGTGCGGAGAGGAAGAGGCGGCCCTGCTCGACGACGATGTCCGACCACTCCAGGTCGGACAACCGGCCCAGCCCCTCCTCGGGAAGCCCGAACAGGAGGTAGGGGGTCTCCTTGTCGGTCTCCGGGTTCCAGGTGACGACGGCGGTCGGTTCCACCTCGCTGAGGCTCTCGCGGATGATCAGCAGTTCGTCGCCGCTGGCGCGCAGCGGGTAGACCGGCTGGTTGGGGCGGCCCTCGAACTTCCCCGTGGTCTTGCCGGTGGCGGTGTCGAAGGCGACGATCCAGTTGGCGGGCTGGTCCAGGGAGGGCTCCTCCTTGGTGGCGACGTAGAGCCGGTCGTCGTCCACGACCAGGGCGTCGCAGTGCTCGACCAGGCCGAAGTAGGGCGAGGCGAAGTAGCGGTCGCCGCACTTGGGGTCGTGGCGGCCGGACATCGGGACGGTGGCGCGGTAGGTGCCGTCGTCGTCCAGGGTGATCAGCTCCGTGACGGAGAGGTCCCCGGCGGCGACGGCGAGCACGGGGGGCTCGGACGACGGCAGGTAGACGTCCTGGACGCCTCGGGCGACCTCGTAGGTCCACTCGGGCTCGCCGGTGCGCGGGTCGAGGCGCTGGACACGGTAGGTGGTGTTGGCGCCGGTGCCGCAGGTGAGGAGGGCCAGGAGGGCGCGTCCGCCCGCGAAGCCCCGGTCCTCGCAGCTCGAGACGGAGGTGCCGTCCCAGAGCTTTCGGCCGTTCTTCATGTCGTAGGCGACGGAGCCCTGGCCCCAGGCGATGGCGACGACGCCCCGGGTGAGGGTGAGGTTGGTGTTGGTGACGAAGGCGGAACCGGCCGAGGGCATGGTGGCCTGCCATAGCTTCTTGCCCGTATCTATGTCGAAGAAGACCACCTGGTCGCAGACGCCCTCGGTGTCGGCGCCCTCGGGCTTCTCGGGCTGTACGACGACGGCGGTGCGGCCGTCGGCGGTGACGTGGTCGCTGGTGGCGCAGAGGTGGCCGTCGAGGTCCAGGGTCCAGACGGGGCCCTCGGAGTCCGGGGCGATGGAGTGGCCGAGGATCTTGTCGGCGGTGCCCTTGGCGAAGATCTCGCCGGTGGCCCAGGTGCCGGGGGCGTAGCGCTTGTCGCCGTCCTTGAGCTTCTCCAGCCCGGTTTCCTGCTGCTGGAGCAGGAGCTGCCCCTCGGGTGAGGCGGGGGGCTGCTCGACGGTCTCGCGGATCTCGTCGGGGTGCTGGGCGACGGCGGCGGGGCGGTTGTCGGCCGGAGTGTCGCCGGAGGAGCCGGGGGACGCCAGGAGCCAGGTGCCGATGCCGGTCCCGGCGAGCAGCGCGAGCGCTCCGGCCGCGCCGAACAGCCGCAGGCGACGCCGGCTGCGGCGGCCTTCGGCGGCCCGGTGGGACTCGGTGTAGATCGAGGGGGGCGGGCCGAAGCTCACGCTGGGCGCCTTTCCTTGGGGGTGGGTTCGGTGAGTGGGGGTGGGGGGCCTCCGGGCGGGCGGGCGGTCGGTATGGGGTGGGGTGGGGGTGTCGGGTGGCGCCAGTTGTCGGGAGGCCGGCCGGCCTCCGGTACGGGGGGGGGGACGGCTACGGGGGGGGACGGCGGTACGGGGGGAGGGACGGGGGCCGTCAGTCGCCTGTCATGGAGCGTGCCGAGGCGTAGACGTCGAAGACGGCCAGGGCCAGCGGTACCAGGGTCAGCAGGACGAATGCCTCGGCGATCTCCATGAAGCGGCCCCAGAACGGGGTGACGCCCTGGCGGGGGGCGATCAGCCCGATGGCCGTGACCAGCGCCGTCGCCGCGCCGATCGCCGCAACCAGCCACACCGTACGGATGTCGAGCGCGGTGGTGTTGCCGAAGAGGGCGTCCTTGACGTAGTCCTCGGGGCGGTTCAGGGCGAGGCCGAGGCCCAGGAAGACCAGGCAGGCGAGCCCGGCGGTGAGCGTGGCGGCCACCTGGCCGGTGTAGCGGAACAGGTGGGCCCGCATCAGCATCGCGATGCCGGTGGCCAGGGCGAGCAGTTGGGCCCAGAGGTTGCTGGAGAAGCTGAGCACGATCGCGGCGCCGACGGTGACCAGGGCGCAGCCGCCGACCAGTCCGACGAGGAGTTCATGGCCGCGGCGGGCCTGGGCGGCGATGCGCTCGGCGTCGACGGGCTCCGGGGTGGTGGGCTCGTCGGTGCTGTACCCGCGCGCGGGGTTGGGCTGGGCGAAGCCGATGGGCAGCCGGGCGAAACGCATGGACATGCCCGGCAGGAAGGCCAGCGCGCACACCGCGAGCGGGGCGCAGACGGCGGCCGTCTCGATGGGCCGCAGGTCGGTGAGCATCGCGATGAAGGTGGTGATCAGGCCGATCACCGAGGCGAGGACGAAGGCCACGAAGGGGCCGTCGCCGCCCGGCGAGATCAGGGTGAGCACCACGGCGGCGACCAGGACCGCCGCACAGGCCAGCAGGAACTGGAGCCGTCCGATGCCCTGTCCGTCGGCGAGCGGCAGCAGTCCGGAGCCCGCGACGGCGGTGTTGGGGAGCGCGCCGAGGCCCAGGGCGATGGCCGAGCCGCGGTCGTCGTAGACCCGCGCGCGGACGCACGCGATGGTGACCAGCAGGACTCCGGTGACGGCGGCGAGGACGCCCTGGAGGCTGTGCATGTCGTGGCGGACCTGGGAGTTCCAGGCGACGAAGGCGAGCAAGGCGGGCAGTACGCCGCCGGCGATCAGGCCAGCCGCGCGGGTGAGGTCCGCGCTCCACAGGGTGCGGTCCTGGGTGACGGCGGAGGCGACCGCCTCGGAGACGTCGTCGTGGACGGCGGGCGGGAGGGACTCGGCGAACGGACGCAGGGTCAGCAGTTCGCCGTCCAGGATGCGCTGGGCGGCGAAGGAGCGGGAGCCGTCCAGGACCGTGCCGTCCCGCCGGACCAGGTGGTAGCCGACCGGGGCGCCCTCGGTGGGACGCTGCTGGGAGAGGCGGAGGATCTCCGGGTAGAGATCGGCGACCGGTACGTCGTCGGGCAGGGCCACGTCGATGCGGCTGTCCGGGGCCACGATGGTGACCCGGCAGAAGCCGTAGCCCGTGCCCGACCCGGCAGGGGTCGCGCTGCCCGTTCCGCCGGTCCGGCCGGCCGGTGCGGAGGCCGTCATGCTCACCTGCTGTTCCCCCTTGTGTTGTCGCCGTCTGTCGTTGTTGGCGCGGTTCTTGTCTGGTTCTTGTGCGGTTCTTGTGCGGTTCTTGTTCTTGCGCCGTTCTCGGTGTGCGGGCCGCTGTGTTCGGTCGGGTCGCGCGGGGCGCTCCTCCCGTCGTCGCCGGGGGCGGCCGGGCGCGCGACCGCCTGTGGCGATCCTGTGCACGTCGTGCGCGCCTTCGCCGGTGCGGTGCGCCACCGGGGCCGGAGCAGTCGGGAGCGCTCGAGGTGAAGGGTGCGGATTGCCCGGTTTACCCGGTCCGATTCGCAACTGTTCACAGGTCTCACGGGCACCCTACCGCCCGCCACTGTCAGTGGCGGTCAGTAGGATCGCGCTGCGCGATCGACGCTCGCCGGACACGGGGCGGTGGGCGGAACGGGTCGGGTCGGCAAGGGAATTGGTGCGAAGTGAGTCACATCGTCGTCAAGCGCCCACCGCGGGCACTGCCGAAGGACGTGCCCACGAGCGAGGTGGTGGTCCAGCCGCCGCCCGAGCTGCCGCGGGGGCAGCAGGAGGGCGCGCTGATGCAGTTGCTGCCCATGCTCGGCATGGGCGGCTCGGTGGTGTTCTTCTTCAATCCGCAGGCCCAGCCCTTCATGAGGATCATGGGCATGGTGATGATCGCCTCGACGATCGCCATGGGCATCGCGATGCTGATCCGCTACCGCCGCGGCAACCAGGGCCAACTGGCCGACATCCGCCGCGACTACCTGCGCTATCTGTCCCAGACCCGCCGCACCGCGCAGCGCACGGCGCTGGCCCAGCGGGACGCGCAGTACTACCTCCACCCTTCGCCGGAGCAACTGTGGGCGCTGGTCGCCGAGGGCAGCCGGGTGTGGGAACGCCGTACCGGTGACGAGGACTTCGGCCAGGTACGGGTCGGTCTGGGCCCGCAGTCGCTGGCCACTCCCCTGGTGGCGCCGCAGAGCGGGCCGGTGGACCAGCTCGAACCGCTCACCACGGGCGCGATGCAGCGCTTTCTGGCCACCCACGCCACCGTGGAGGGCCTGCCCATGGCGGTCTCGCTGCGGGCCTTCTACCACGTGACGATCAGCGGGGACCCGGTCACCGTACGGGGCGCCGCGCGCGCGGTGACCGCCTCGCTGGCCTCGCTCCAGTCCCCCGAGGACCTGGTCATCGCGGTGGCCACGGGGCGGGAGGCGGCGGCCGAGTGGGAGTGGGCCAAATGGCTGCCCCACGCGCAGGCGCGCGGGACGGCCGACGGCGCGGGCAGCCTGCGGCTGATCACCACCAACCCGATGGAGCTGGAGGAGTTGCTCGGGGCCCGGCTCGAAGGCCGCCCCCGGTTCCATCCGGACGGCCCGCCGGTGCCGGAGCAGCCGCAGGTGATCGTCGTCCTCGACGGGGTGTCCCTGCCGCCGACCTCGCTCCTGGCGAGCCCCGAGGGCCTCCAGGGGGTCACGGTCCTGGAGGTGGTGCCGGGCGAGCTGACCAGCGGGCGCGGTGACCTCTCGATCGTCGTCCACCCGCGCGAGCTGCGCCTGGAGTCGGCCCACGGCATGGTCTACGAGGGCCTGCCGGACGTACTGGCGTACGAGGGGGCCGAGGCGCTGGCGCGGCAGCTCGCGCCGCTGCGGATGGCCTCGGGCGGGGACGACGACGAACCGCTGCTGGCCAATCTGGAGTTCACGGATCTGCTGAATCTGGGCGACGCGGCCTCCGTGGACCCGCGGCGCACCTGGCGGCCCCGTTCGCAGTCGGAGCGGCTGCGGGTGCCGATCGGGCTCGGCGAGGACGGCCGGCCCGTGATGCTGGACCTCAAGGAGGCCGCGCAGGAGGGCATGGGGCCGCACGGGCTGTGCGTGGGCGCCACCGGCTCCGGCAAGTCGGAGCTGCTGCGCACGCTGGTCCTCGGCCTCGCCGTGACGCACTCCTCGGAGACCCTGAACTTCGTTCTCGCCGACTTCAAGGGCGGCGCGACCTTCGCGGGCATGGCGCAGATGCCGCATGTGGCGGCGGTCATCACCAACCTGGCGGACGATCTGACCCTGGTCGACCGGATGGGCGACTCCATCCGCGGTGAGCTGAACCGCCGCCAGGAGATGCTCCGCGACGCGGGCAACTACGCCAACATCCACGACTACGAGAAGGCCCGCGCGGCGGGCGCCCCGCTCCAGCCGCTGCCGTCCCTCGTCCTGGTGATCGACGAGTTCAGCGAGCTGCTGACCGCCAAGCCGGACTTCATCGAGATGTTCGTCCAGATCGGCCGGATCGGCCGCTCTCTGGGGGTGCATCTGCTGCTGGCCTCGCAGCGCCTGGAGGAGGGCCGCCTGCGCGGCCTGGAGACGTACCTGTCGTACCGGATCGGTCTGCGGACGTTCTCGGCGGCCGAGTCGCGGGCGGCGATCGGCGTCCCGGACGCCTATGAGCTGCCCAATGTGCCCGGTTCCGGGTTCCTGAAGTTCGGCACGGACGAGATGCTGCGCTTCAAGGCGGCGTACGTATCCGGGGTGTACCGCACCAGCGCGCAGCAGGCCGCGTCGTACGGCGGGCCGCTGCCGGTGGACCGCAGGCCGGTGCTGTTCACGGCGGCGCAGGTGCCCGTGCGGTACGTGGCGGTGCCGCCGCAGCGCGGCGAGGAGGAGCCGGAGCGCCAGGACGACGCCCTCGCGGACACCGTGCTGGATGTGATCGTGCGGCGGCTGGAGGCGCAGGGCCCTGCGGCCCACCAGGTGTGGCTGCCGCCGCTGGACAGCCCGCCCTCCCTGGACTCCCTTCTGCCCGGCCTGGCGGCGGTCCAGGGCCGCGGTCTGACCCAGCCCGGGTACGAGGGCGCGGGGCGGCTGGTCATCCCGCTCGGCCTGGTCGACAAGCCGTACGAGCAGCGCCGGGACCCGCTGTGGACAGACTTCGGCGGGGCGGCCGGCCATATGCAGATCCTGGGCGGCCCGCAGTCCGGCAAGTCCACGCTGCTGCGCTCGCTCATCGCCTCCTTCGCCCTCACCCACACCCCGCACGAGGTGCAGTTCTACGCGCTGGACTTCGGCGGCGGCGGTCTCTCGGCGGTCGCCGGGCTCCCGCACGTGGGTGGGGTGGCGTCCCGGCTGGACCCGGAGAAGGTCCGCCGCACGGCGGCGGAGGTGTACGGCATCCTGACCCGCCGCGAGGAGTACTTCCGCACCGCCGGGATCTCCTCCATCGCCGAGTTCCGCACCCGCCGCGCGCGGGGCGACATCGCGGTGACGGACCAGCCGTGGGGCGATGTGTTCCTGGTGGTCGACGGCTGGGGGAACTTCCGGTCGGACTACGAGGCGCTGGAGCCGTTCGTCCTGGACATCGCCGCGCGGGGGCTGGGCTACGGCATCCACGTCATCCTCACCGCCTCGCGCTCCATGGAGGTCCGTTCGAACATGAAGGACCACCTCATGAACCGGCTGGAGCTGCGGCTCGGCGACCCCATGGACTCCGAGTTCGACCGCAAGGTCGCGGCGAACGTGCCCACCGGGGTCCCCGGACGCGGCCAGACCCCGCAGAAGCAGCACTTCATGGCGGCCGTCCCGCGCATCGACGGCCTCTCCTCGGACACGGACCTCGCGGAGGCCACCCAGGCGCTGGCCGCCGAGGTCACCCGGCACTGGCAGCAGCCCGGCGCGCCCGAGGTACGGCTGCTGCCGCGCGCGTTCCCGGCCGCGCAGCTCCCGCCGGGCGACCGCTTCCCGCAGCGGGGCGTCGCCTTCGCGCTGGACGAGGACAATCTGGAGCCGGTCTTCGTCGACTTCGACACCGACCCGTTCTTCCTGGTCTACGGCGAGAGCGAGTCCGGCAAGTCCAATCTGCTGAAGCTGCTGGTCAAGCGGCTCACCGAGCGGTATCCCGGGGACAACTGCAAGCTGTTCGTGGTCGACAACCGGCGCTCCCTGCTGGGGGTCACGCCGCCCACGCACCTGGCCGAGTACATCCCCATGTCGAACCAGATGCAGCACCACATGGACGCCCTCGCCGACCTGATGCAGCGCCGCACCCCGACCGCGGACGTCACCCCGGAGCAGCTCCGGGACCGCAGTTGGTGGCAGGGCCCGAATGTCTACATCGTCATCGACGACTACGACCTGGTCGCCACGAGCAGCGGCAACCCGCTGGCGGGCCTGACCGAGCTGCTTCCCTTCGCCCGTGATGTCGGCGTCCGCTTCATCATCGCCCGCTCCACGGCGGGCGCGGGCCGCGCGGGCTACGAGCCGTTCATCCAGCGGATGAAGGAACTGGGGGCCCAGGGAGTGGTGCTCGCGGGCGACCCGGGCGAGGGGGATCTGCTGGGCGGTATCCGCCCGCGCGCGATGCCGCCGGGGCGGGGGGTCTTTGTCTCGCGGAAGCGGGGGAAGCCGTTGGTTCAGGTGGGGTTGGGGGAGGAGGGGGGCTGAGGGGTGCGGGGGGGTGCTGGGTGCGGGGGGGGGTGCTGGGTGCGGGGGGGTGCTGGGGTCGCTGGGGGGGGTGGCGTCGGCTGGTGCCGGGGGTGGGGTGCGGTGGGGTGAGGCTGGCGCCCGGGGGAGGGGGCGGGCTGCTGGCCTGGGGTTGAGGGCGGGCTGCTGGCCTGAGGGCGGGGTCGGTCGGGGGTGAGGGTCGCGTCGCGTCGGCCCCGGTCGTCCGGCTCCGCCCGGCTGGGACAGCAGCAGGGTGGGCGCCTCCCGCGCGCGCCCACCCTGGTGTGCCGTTCTGCGTCTGCTTGTCTTGATCTGCTTGGCGCTGCCGGATTCGCGCAGGCGTGGCTCGATGGCCGCAGTTCGCCGCGCTGCGCGAGAGGGCGCGTCACATGAAGTAGCTGGCCGCCCGGCGGTCGCCCTCCATGTACGTACCGCCGGACTGGGCGACGACCTGGCCGATGCCCATCAGGGCCGTGTGGATGTCGTTGGCCTCCTTGTCCCAGCGGCGCAGCTTCTCGCCGAACTGGTCCTGGGCCTGGCCGGCCCAGTACTCGCGGCTGCGCTCGACCAGCGAACGAAGCTCCTGGAGGTCCTGTTCGAGTTGCTTGGCCTCGTTGCCGATGTTGGTGGCGGCGATGTCGAGACCGTCATATGTGACGGACAGCCCCTCGTTGTTGCGCATGGTGTCTCCCCTGGTGTGAGTGGCGGTGCGGGTGGAGCGCGTGGTGCAGGTGGTGCGGTGGGTGCCGCGCGGGTTGAGGGTGAGGCTCACATGGAGTTGAACGCGGACGACTGGACCGTGGGCGCGCCCTCGTTGACGTTGATCCGGTTGACCGAGGCGCGCACCTCGTCTTCCTTGCTGTCCTTGATGTTGCGGGCCGAGGTCATGGCCTCCATGACCTCGGCGAGGATCCCGCCGATGCCCTTGAGGGACTCGTTGATCTCGTACTGCTTGCGGTCGAACTCGGCACGGCCGATGCCCTGCCACTGACCTTCCAGCGCGTCGATGACACCCTGAAGACGGCTCACCCGGGTGCGGATGCCCTCGTACTTCTCGTACATCTGCTTCTGTAGTTGGACTACTGCGGCATCTTCGAGTTTCTGGTCGGTAGCCATGGTGACCTGCCCTTTCTTTGTCTGTGGTGCTTGGTGTGCGCGAGGTCCGCGACGCCGTTGCCCGTCAGCCCGCCCGGCGTGCGCGCAGGACGGCGAAGGCCGCCCCGCCGACCACGATCACGCCGGCTGCGGCGCCGAGGGTGATCCAGAGGGTGTTGCCGCCGGCGTCGGATGCGGCGGCTTCGGTGCTGGATCCGGGTGCTTCGGGGGCGTTGGGGGTGGGGGTTTGGGGGGTGGTTGAGGGGGTGGGGGAGGAAGGGGGCTGTTGGGCGGCGGACTTGGCGAGCAGGTCACCCTCGTTCACATCGATGAGCGGATCGACATCGGGGGCGCCGGGGTCGTACGCCGGGTCGGCCAGCACGACACGGGGTCGGATGAAGCCGTATCCCGCCGACCCGCTCGGCTCGTCCTTGGGCCAGCCACGGCTGGCCGTGTCGATGAGAGCACGGGTGACCTGATTGACCGTCCAGTCCGGGTGCTCGGACCAGATGAGAGCTGCCGCGGCGGAGGCCAGGGCGGTGGACTGGCTGGTGCCGCTTCCCGTGCAGTACGACGTGAAGTTCTGGTCGCACCATGCCGGGATGTCCTCACCGGGCCCGACGAGATCGGCGTACCCGGACGGCGAGAAGTCCGACACCTCGAACTCCTTGTCAACGGAGCCGATGCCAACAACGTAGGGGAAGGCTGCCGGTAGGTCGGTGAAGCTCTCGTTGCCGACAGCGGCAAAGATCAGCTTGCCCTTGGAGGCCGCGTACTCCACCGCCTCGCGGTCCTCGTCCGTCGCCATCCCACCGAACGAGATGTTGATGATCTTCGCGTCGGTGTCCGCGGCGGCGCGCAGCGCCTCGACGGGCTCAGGCGTCTTGTCGTGTTCGGGGCCCTGCTTGAGCCCTTCCAGTGACACCCGGTAGGGCACGATCTTCGCCCCCGGCGCAAGGCCCTTCAGTCCGCCTCCCGCACCCGTACCAGCGATCAGCTCCGCCATGCTCGTACCGTGGCCGGAGTAGTCCTTGGTGGCGTTGTACGCGACGGATTCGGGGACATCGCCGACGAGTACCTGGCCCTTGAGGGAGGGAGTGTCGGCGTTCACACCGCTGTCGATGACCGCGACCTTCACCCCCTCTCCCGTGCTGACCTGCCACATCTTCTCGGCCTGCATCTCGGCCAGGTACCACTGGTCGGCCTGGGCGTCGGCCATGGCGGTCGGCGCGTTGGCCGTGCTCACGACGGCCAGGGCGCCGACGAGCGCGCCCACGGCACGTACGCGCCTGCTCCGGCGGGTCCGGAGGAGGTTCGCCCGCTCGGCCGGTCGGCCGGTCGTCCCTGACGTCATGGTGTGGTCAGTCCTCGCTCATGCTCAGTTGGCGGCCGGGGGCAGATCGCGCCGCGGCCCGTTGGGCTGCTGGGTCTCTTCGTTGCCGGTCGGGTCATCCGGGCGCCGGGTCTCGTCCTGGTCCCGGTCGTCGTCCCGCCTCCGGTTGCGGCGGAACAGTCCTCTGACAAGTCCGGCCCCGCCACGAGTCATGCCGTTGCGCTCGGCACCTGCGGGGCTGTTGCGGCCTGTCGGGTTGCCGGTGACGGACGGGGAGTTGCCGCGCCCGCCGGGGCGGGGCGTTCCGCTCCGGGGTGAGGGCTGGGGCGCGCCGATGACTCCGCGTTGGCTGGGCTGCTGCCGTGCCGGAGGCCGGGACGTGGGCGTGCCGCCCGCACCGACGACTGTGCCCCGGGGGATCTTCGAACCGCCGCGCGCCGGAGTGCCGCCGGGAGTGGCGGGGCGGCCTCCGACCACCCCGTTGCTCCGGCCCGCACCGGTGGCCGGAGCCCCAGGGGTGCGCTGTCCCTGGGTCCCACCAGGGCGCGGCGTTCCGCCGGTCACTCCCTGACCGCCCATGGGATACGGCCGCCCGCCGGGGCCGGTCCCCCGCGCACCGGGCTGGCCGGTCGGCGTCGGACGGCCCATGGCGTTGGTGCCACCCGCCGGATTGGGACGTCCCGTCGCACCCGTGGCCCCGCCCGGTGCCGGGCGGCCCATGACATTGCCGGAGCCGGGCCCGGTGGTCCGTCCGGTCGCCGGGTCGATCGGCCGGGCACGGCCCTGCGCCGAGATCGGGGCACGCTGGCCGCTCGTACCACCCTGGTTCTTCCCGTAGATCGCGTTGGGTACGGGTGGGCCGCCGGTCGGGAAGGGATTGGGCTGGCCGTTCACGGGCGGAGTGCCGATGGCCGGTGGTGTCGCGGTCGGCGGTGTGGTCGTGGTGGGCAGCGGCCCCACGGTGTCGAGTTCGGTGTTGACGTCGGGGCGTGCCGGAGGGACGTCCGGGCGGGACGGGTCGCGGGGGTTCGTGACCACCGTGTCGCCGTCGGGCCGGGGTCGTACCGGGTCGACCCGACCGGGCGGGTCGGCGCGGTCCGGCGGGGGCCGGGTCGGGTCGTCCTGCTGGGTCCTCACGGGCGGGGCGGGTTCGTCCGGTCCACCCCGCAGGCGTTCTGGCTCGGGCACGCCGACATTGGGCACGTCCGGGAACGTGGGTGGTGTCTCCTGGAGCAACTGGAGCTGCTGGCTGGAGACCGCGTAGTAGGACGCCAGACGGTTCAACTGGTTGATCGCCTCTTGGCGGTCCTTCTCGACCTTGACGGCCGCCTCGTACTCCTTGTCGTCCGCCGTGCGCTCGGCAGGCGTGAAGCTCTCCGGGCGTTTGCGGTTATTCGGATCGCGCGGGGGCATGGCACTGCGTACGGACGCGAGGCCCACCGCGGCGGCGGTGATCTGGTCGCCGGCGCCGCCCGCGAAGTTGCTCAGTTCCACGGTGGCGTCGACGAGCAGGGCCCCGTACTCACGGAAATTGCTGCCCGCCTCGCCCTTCCAGGCCAGATGGGTGATGCGGCCGTTGAGTTCGTCGGCCGCCGCTCGGATGGCGTCACGCGCCTCCCACAGAGCCCTGCCGGAGGCTTCCAGGTCCTCAGGATTGGTCCGCTCGACCAGGTCCACCATCTGGTTGAGGTCGAGGTTCTTCTCGTCGAAGTCGGTGCTTCCGAAGACGGCCTGTCCCTGAGCGGTGGCGCCGACGACCGTACGGAGCGGGTCGGTGAACATCCTGATGAACAGGCCGTTGCCCTGCGGGTTCTCGACTACGCGCGCCACGTCCGCGAAGGAGTTCTGGTTGGAGACGCGCTCCAGGTCCGCCTCGTGCTGATCACCGGACACGCTCATCCCCCCATTCCAGGCGCATCGGAATCCGTGCGCTCGTTCCCCGTCATGCCCCGCAGTCGCCCGATCTGCACCCGAATCTCCCAATACCTCCGCCGCTGCTCCTCCTCCAGCGAGTCGAACCCGTTCGACGCGCCCTTGACGGCGATGCCGATGGCCTCGATCTGGAGGTGCAGCGTCCGGGAGAGGTTGGTGAGCTGTTCGTGGACGATGTTGTACTGGCTGTAGAGGGACTCGGCCTCGATGAAGACGCCGCCCGGTCCCTGGCTCAGGGACGACTGTCTGATGGTCTGCGCCCGTACCCTGGCCGGGTCGCCAGCCGACCCTTCGAGGTCGCTGAGCACGGCGTCGACCCGTGAGACGAAGTTCCTGAGCAATTCACCGCTGACCTCCAGGTCCGCGGCCCCGCTTCCACCCATGTCCGCCGGAAGCACGACGTTCCACCCCGTTCCCCGTTACCCCGTTGTGCGTTGCACCCTTCGTGGCCGCTCGCGGCGGTCGGCCCTCCACCGACCACACAATCGCAAACCGGCCCGCACCCGACAACGTCTTTACCACTGTAGACAACCACCCCATCGACTCCAACCACGGTGTGCCCCAACTCAGTTACAAGCCGGTACCAGCCCTCGCCAAATGCCCGGTTCGCCGGTTTGCTGACGGCGAGGGTGGAAGGGGGCCGGTTGGCGCCAGGGGGACACGCCGGGGCGGTCGTGATCTTCACCGGACCTCCACTCATCCGCCCGGAATGGATCCCGGCCGGGGCGGGATGCGGATGCAGCTCAACCAGGTGCCCTCGGAAGGCGGCGGCGGAGGCGGCGGCGGTGATCTCGTCGTCCGTCAGGACGACCTCGGGGCCGTCGGGCACGACGCGTACGCGCTGTACGACCGCCTCCACCGCGGCGGCGACATCGCGGGCGCCGGGGCCGACCGGGCCGGGGCCGGTTCGACGATGCGGGCCGCAGCCGCGCTGAAGGCGCGCAACTTCGCCACCGGCGCCGCCCTGGAGACCACGGTCGGCGTCTGGACGTCGCAGGTGAAGTCGGTGCTCCAGGCGTGCGCGCACATCTCCGACCACCTGGACTACAGCCGGCGGCGCCACGCCGACGACGACGCGCGGATCGCGGCGGTCGTTCGCGGACGTGACGGCTCGGCGATACCGGTGTCCCAGCTCAACGAGTACTTCAGGTAACGGGCGGCCCCACGATGGCTCTCACCCTGACGGACCTGGTCGACGTGGATCTGGACGTACTCGCCACCTCCGTGACGGACTGGAAGAACATCGTCGGCGAACTCAAGGAGGCCGCGGACAGCGCCCGTACCGGAATGAAGGCCCGGTCGGACGCGGCGGCGTGGGCCGGGGTGAACGCGGCGGTGACCCGCGGGTTCATCGACAGGACCGCCAAGGAGATCTCCGACCTCCACATCGAGGCCAACAGCGTCCATCGGGTCCTGGACGACGGTCACACCGAGCTGCTCGCGCTCCAGCAGCAGGTCAGGCAGGCGGTGGACGTGGACGCCGCCGCGCTGGGCGTACGCGTCGAGGACATCGGCGACGGCACCGTCCGCTGCGTCTTCCCGCACCTCCGCGGCGACACCGACGAGCGGACGCAGAGCCGGCTCGACGCCAAGCGGGAGCTGGAGGGCCGGATCGCGCGGATCCTCACCCACGCCACCGAGATCGACGCGACGGTCGCCCGCGCCCTCGCCAGGAGCCACGGCAGCGACCCCCACAACGCCGGGCACAGCGCGTACGAGTCCCTGAACGACGCCCAGGTCGAGCGCGCCCTGGAGATTGCGCGCCCGGGCGACGGGATGTCCGACGCGGAGCTGCGCGAGCTGAACCGGCTGCTCCAGTTCAACGCGTCGGAGGCGGACGGCAAGTTCGCCACCGAGTTCTACGAGGGGCTCGGCGGGCCCGAGCAGGCGCACCGGTTCTACGCCGAGATGGCGATCGACGGCACCGACGCCGAGGCCACCGAGACCCACCTCAACGCCGTACAGGATCTCCGGCGGGTGATGGGGCACGCCCTCGTCAACGCCAACGCCAACGCCACCGACCCCGACCCCGACCCCGACAACCGGCATCGTCTGCACGCCGGTTGGGGCAACGACTTCCGGCGGCTCGGCACCCAGGAGATCGGCTGGCTGCCGGGCCAGACCAACAAGCCGTACGGCTACCAGGTCCTCGGCGGCCTGCTCCGCCACGGCACCTACGACGGACGCCCGCTTCCTCACCCCGATCGCCGAGCACGTCACCCAGCTCCACCGGGCCGATCCGTACCGGTTCATGATGAACAAGCCGTCGGGCAGCCCGGACATCTACGGGTTCAACCCCTCCGGACGGCTCGGCACCGGCAACGATCCGCTCACCAGCGTGCTGGAGGCGCTCGGCCACAGCCCCGTGGCGTCGGAACGGTTCTTCACCCAGCCGCCGGCCGTCTACGGCGAGGACGGCACCGCCGAACGGGACGGCGGCGACCCGGGCTTCACCTCCTACCTCGACCTCTTCACCGACGAGGAGTTCGCGTGGTCGATCGACACCAATGACACCAACGTCCTGGCCGACGAGGACAAGACCGAACCGGCCCTCGCCTTCGGCCCCGAGGCTCTCGGACACGCCCTGGAAGCGGCGACGACCGGACGGCGGTACGACAACGACGGCGGCGGTGACGCCATCCCGCACACCCCCGAGCGGGCCGGGCTGGTGCGGGACATCGCGGACCGCTTCGGCGAGCACCCCGAGGTGATCCGCCGCAACGAGAACGGCGACGTGGACGGCAACACCGGACCCCTCTACGCCCTGCGCGGCAGCCTCGGCGACATCACCGCCGAGTACATGGGCGACTTCCAGCGGGCCATGTACGAGGAGGGGCCGACCAGTGATCTCCTCCCCACCTTCGGCTCACCGACCGATCTGGATCCGGGCCATGTGCATCAGTTCCTAGGCGAGGTGGGCCAGGACCTGGACACGTACGCCGCCATCACGGCGGCCGAGCAGGCATACACCACGAACGTGGTGGACCGCGTCGTCAACGGCGGCTCCACCTCCTCCGTCGACCCGGGACAGCGGGTGGGGGACGCGGTCGCGCCGGGCGCGGCCATCGCGGCCATCGCGGCCATCGCGGGAATCGCGGGAATCGCGGGAATCATGAGCGACTCCCGCGCGGGTGCCGATCGCCGGGGAGGTGGTCTGGTGGATCTCCGAGGACATCCAGAGTTCCGTGATGGCCGGCATCCGGCAGGACACCACGACCGAGACCCAGGCGGAGGCGGAGGCGGCCCGCGAGTACAGCAACGGGCGCTCGGCGGCGCTCCAGTCGGCACAGGACGCGGTGGACCGCGCCGCCCTCAGCAACGGCGACATCGACTGGGACACCCGGGAGGACCTCCGCCGCGCCGCCCGGACCGCGGCGGGCGTCAGCCATTCGGACGGGGCGCAGTGGAACTCGGAGAGTGACGGGAATTGAGACGCGGGTGCGGGCGAGGGTGTGGGGGTGCGGGACGGTCTGACGTCCGTCCGGAGCCGGGGTGTGAGCGTCCGGGGCGATGGGATGTCCGTCCGGGGCGGTGGGATGGGCTTTCGCGTGCGATGCGGGTCCTGGCGCTCGGGGTTGCGGCGGGGCTGCTGGCGACCGGGTACTCGTCGCCGAGGGCGGGGTCGGGGGCCGAGAGGGGATCGGCTGGGTCGGAGGGGGCGGCACGGGGGTTCGCGGTGCCGGAGGCGCTGTGCGGGGTCGCGGTCCCGCGGGACGCGCTCTCCCGTCTCCTCCCGGCCTCCGGCGAGGAACTGACGGTGGACGACGAGGGCAGACTCTCCGACGGTTCGGCCCTGTGCAAGGTCAATGTCGACGGCCACGAGATGGTCCTCACCCTCAGCAGCGAACGCATCGACGCCGGTGACTCCGCCCGCGACATCCTCCGGTCCCGGCTGCGGGTGACGGACCCGAAGACCGCGGAGAACGGCCGGATCGCCAACTCCCGCGTCGGCGCGCTCTCCCTCCTCCACTGCCAGGATTCCAACGGCACCCCGGAGGACATCAGCACGCTCGTGGAGGTGCAGGAGCCGGGGCGCCAGGACGAGGGGGCGCTGCGGGAACTGGTGGCGGGGTATGCGGGGGAACTGGAGGAGAAGGGGGAGTGTGTGGCGCGGGTGGGGTGAGGGGGGCGCTTGGCGGTGGCGGGGGCTGCGTGGCGCGGGACGGCTACCGGGCGGCGGGGGACGGGTGCCGGCTGCGGCTGTCGCCGGTCCGCAGCCGCCTCGCCGTCCCCACTCCCCTCCCCCTCCCCCTCCCGGACAACCTGTGACGGTTTTCCGAAACCTTCACGCCGGAAGCGACCGGCAGATCCTTTCTGCGCGAAAAGTCCTCAGGTGGTCCTGCTACTTTGGCCCGCGTCTATGGCAGAGGGCTTACGGCCGCACACGCTGCGTACGCCGCGCAGGCGGGGGTCGCGTGGCAGGGCATCGCGGCCGGCCCGGTTCTAGGGGGGCGGGGAGTCGCTGGTGGGGTGGGACGAGTGGGAGCAGTTGAAGGCTGCGGCGTCGGAGCGGCAGTCGACGGGGATGCGGCTGAACCAACTGGATCCCGGTGACGGTTCCCCGGGTACGCCCGGAGGCGGGTCGCTCGGCAGGCACGGGGATCTCACGGTCGCGAACGAATCCCTGACCGGGATCAGCCGCTCGGCACACACCCTCTACAACGACCTGTGGGACAAGGCCCGGGTGGCGGTCCCCAGCAGTGACGCGGCGGCGGGCAATCTGACGAGCCAGGGGTTCGCCCTCGGCGACGGCCTTCAGCATGTGGCGAACCGCTGGGACGAACAGCTCCGCTCACTGATGGACGCGTGCGCCCGGATCACCAACCACCTCCAGGTGACCCGGACCATTCACACCGGGGACGAGAATTTCATCCAGCGTCAGATGAGCAGCATCGCCGCGTTGGACGCGGGTTTCGATGAGCGGGTGGGGCAGCCGGGGGCGGCGAATCCGGTGTACGGGGATGCGGGTGGGGGGTCGAAGAAAGAGGGCGGGGACTGAAGGCAGCGGCCGTTCGCCGTGCTCTCCACGGTGCTGTGCTCTCTCTCCTGCTCTTTCCGGCCCCTCGCTCTTCATTCTCTTCCTCCCACGGCTGACTAAGGAACTCCGATGGACCTCGACACTCTGCGCGATGCCAGTTTCACGCTGCTCGACGAGGCGGTGACGGACTGGTCGACGCTGGTCGATCACCTGGACACGCTGAAGCGGGACGCCGAGAGCAAGCTGCGGCAGAAGGCCAATCAGGCGAACTGGGCCGGGGTGAACGCGGAGGTGACGAAGGAGTTCATCGGCAAGACGGCCGGTGAGTTCGCCGACGCGCATACGCAGGCCAAGTCGATTCACCTCATCCTTCAGGACACCCGGGGTGAGCTGAAGGGCTATCACCGTCAACTGACCGAGGCGATCGAGGACGGCCGGGGGCAGGGGCTGACGGTGGTCGCGCGGGAGGGTGGCTTCCTGGTCACCCATACCGCTCCGCCGGGGAGTGGGGAGCAGCCGGAACGGAACAATCAGACGCAGATCAACAACCTCCGGGACCGTATCCAGGGAATCCTGGACGGGGCGACGGAGAGCGACGATTCGGCGCGGCGGGTGCTGCGGGCCATCGCGGACCAGAGCCAACTGGGCTTCTCTGACGCCGAGTACGGGGATCGGGACGCGGCGCAGGAGGCGTTGCGGCAGGCGGAGAGTCTGGCGCGGCTGGCGGTGCAGGAGCCGCAGGATCTGAGTGTCGAGGAGTTCGACCGGCTGGTGCGGGGGCTGGCGGAGTACGGGGACGATCCGCTGTTCGCGGAGCGGTTCGCGACGGCGCTGGGGCCGGAGCAGACGCTCGAATTCTGGGCCGGGGTGAGTGATCCGCAGCGCGGGAACTATGAGTTGGGCCGGGAGCGGATGGACCGCTTCGACGATCTGCAACGCTCGTTGGGTACGACGCTGGCGAATGCGACGCAGAGCGATTCCACCGCGATGATGGAGTGGAAGCGCACGATGGTCGACATCGGGGACAAGCCGGTCGGGAGCAATCTGGGCAGCCCGATGGGTTTCCAGGTGATGAGCAACCTGATGCGGACGGGGAACTACGACGACCAGTTCCTGCGGGACTACGGCACGAAGCTGATGGCCACCGAGCGTGAGCTGACGAACAATGGCGAGCATGACAATACGGTGTGGCAGCACATGGGGATGGATCCGTGGTTGAACCGGATCGGTGAGGACAGTGGGTCCGATCCGCTCACCGGGTTCCTGAAGGGGCTGTCCAACAGTCCTGCCGCGGCGACGGACTTCTTCAACCAGGAGTACATCGCCCGCAACGACCCGAACAACCCCTTCGAACGCGACACGGACGGCGACGGCAACAAGGGCAAGGTCACGCTCTCCAACTTCCAGTACCTCTTCGAGGAGCGGAACTGGCCCCAGGAGACCAGCCTCTCGGGCGAGGATCTCAATACGGGGAAGAACAATCTGGCGTTGGCGCTGGAGGCGGCTACTACGGGGCATCCGGCGGGGGAGATGCCTACGGTGGATACGCCGGCGCATACGCCGGATCAGGCTCGGTTGATGGAGAGCCTGGTCTCATCGATCGCGGACAATCCGGAGCGGCTCACGGGGAACGGGTTTATGTCCGACAGTATTGGTCAGATCACGTCTGAGTATTTGCCAGATATCAATCGGTCCACGAGCGGCGTTGAAAGGGATCCGGAGTCCGAGCGCTGGCAAGATGTCACAAGGCTCTATCCTCTGGACGGGTCTGAGGCCGAGCTCGACATTACCGAAGTAAGTCAACTGCTCTTTGCCCTTGGGCAAAATGCTGAAGGATTCGCCACTGTCGAAGTGGGGCAGAAGGCCTATATGGGACGACTTATGGAATACCACCTCAATCCAGACCTGCCCCCCGGCCTGCGCTATTCCAGCGACTACGAAAGAATCGTCGAACCGATTGCCACCAGCTCAGGAGAAATCGCAGGCATCCTCAGAGAAGGCGCGAAGGAATACATCGGCGATGAGGCAGGGGAAAAGGACAAGGAGTACGCCCAAGCGGTTACCCAGAGGAAGAACCTCATCTCGGGGACGGTGGGAACCATTGTTGGAGTGGGGACGTCATTCGTTGCTACTCCATGGGTCGGAGCGCTGGCAGGCGGGGCGGCCAACACCGTCTCCGCCATGGTACTGGAATCGATTTTCAGTGACGCCGAAGGGCAAGCTGCATCAAAAGCCAGCTTGAACGGTGGACAAGTCTGGCGGGCCGGTTATGAGCAAAACCTGCAGATCACTGACTCTGCCGCCCGCGCGGCGGCGGAAATGTACAATCTGAACGCCGGAGATATTGGCAATGCGGCCAACCAGGCGGCACGGCAAGGATACCTCAATGCAAGCTTGCTCCTAGAGGGACTATTGCCTGGCATCGTTTCCAGTGATTGAAATTCAGCGAACACACCAGCCAAGATGGAGCTAATGCCGTGACACAGCGCCGCATGTCTCCCCTCTATTACCGAGCGCTCGCCTCCATCGCGGCCCTGACTCTCTGCTCCGCTCTGTCCGGGTGTGGCAGCAGTGACGGGCAACGCGAGTACACAGTTCCCAGTAGTTTGTGCGGCACACCGATCGGCGGCGACGCACTCGATCCGTTCTTCTCTCCGGGTAAAGAAATCTCCACATCCGAGAAGGATGGATCCAGCATTAAGTCTTGCAGCGTCACCGTCGACAACAAGGTTATTATCACGACGACACAAGAATGGGTTGAGGGAGAGAAATCAACGGCATACTTTGCCGCTGCTCTGACATTGGAGGATCTTGATCATTCACACGATAATGGCCGATTCCTCTACACGGCGACCGAAGCATTCGGTAAAACTCGCAACTGCGTCGATGAAAGATACGAGCGAGAATTGTACGTCGGCATCCAGGTATGGGATCCGGAGCACAAAGATGCCGAGGGAATGAAGCAGGCGATCGTTGCCTACACAGGCGAAGTCGAGCAATCCGCCGAGTGCACGGAAGGATTTTCGTAGGGCTCCGTCCGCAGGGGGCAAGGGTGGGCGAAATTGCAGCGCACGACCCCTCCAAGAGCACTGCTCACCCCCGCCCCCTCCTCCGAGAATCCCGCACCGCCACCCCCGCCCCCGTCAACCCCGCCACCAGCACCAACCCCCCGACCACCACATACGTCCCCATCCTCATATTGCGTTCGTCGGGGGATTCTCCGAAGTGGACCGGGGACACCGAGGGGGCCGGGCCCGCTGGGAGGGGTGTGTCGGGGTGGGGGGTTTCTGCGGGGTTCTCGGGGTCCACGTCGGTCAGGGCCTTGACCGGGTCCACCACTCCCCAGCCGACCAGGCGGTCATGGCCGGGGATGGTGCGTTCCGCGGTCTGTTCGATCTGGGCCACCACCTGGGCGGCCGTCCAGTCCTTGTATTTGGACTTCAGCAGGGCCGCTACCGCCGCTACATAGGGGGCCGAGAAGCTGGTGCCGTTGTCGGAGCAGTGGCCGTTGCCGGGAACCGTGGAGATCATGTCGACGCCCGGCGCGGCCACGCCGACGAATTCGCCGGACTGGGAGAAGGGGGCGCGTTCGTTGTTGCGGTCGGAGGAGGCGACGGCGAGGACGCCCTCGTACGACGCGGGGTAGGTGATCTTGACGTTGCCGCCCAGGCCGTCGTTGCCGGCGGAGGCGACCACCACGACGTTCTTGCCGAGGGCGTAGTCCACCGCCTCCTGGAGGGCCTCGTCGGGGCGGACCGCGTTCGCGGTGTCCTGGGAGATGTTGATGACATCGGCGCCCTCGTCGACCGCGTAGCGGATCGAGGTCGCCAGGGTCGCCGCCGTGCCGTTGCCCTCGGCGTCGTTCTGCTTGATCGGGATGATCGTGGCCTCCGGCGCGAGGCCGACGAAGCCCGTGCCGTCCGCCGGGCGGGCGGCGATGATGCCGGCCACGCGCGTGCCGTGGCCCACCGTGTCGGTGGTGCCGTCGGGCTTGCCCCAGTCCAGTTCCTCGTCTCCCTCCGCGGTCCCCTCCTCGGCCTTGGTGTCGCGGGGCGGGAGGATGCTTCGGCCCTTGGAGGCGTCGACCGCGGGTTTGAGCTGGGGGTGTTGGGTGTCGACGCCGGTGTCGATCACCGCGACCTCGACCCCCTCGCCCTTCGACTGCGCCCACAGCTCGTCCAGGTTGACGCGTTGCAGGGACCAGGGGCGGCCCTCGTACGGCTCTGAGGGGAAGGTGCACTGGCCGCCGTCGGCCGCGCGCGCGGTCGGTACGGCGGCGGGGAGGGCCAGGAGGGTGGTCGTGGTGCAGGCGGTGGCGGTGAGGAGGGCGGCGGCGGATGTGCGCCAGCCCGCACCCCAACAACTCCGGCCCGAACTCCAGCCCCGGTCCCGGTCCCAGCCCCTGTCCCGGCCTCCGCCACGGAGGGGGCTCGTCCTGTTCGTGTCGCGCATGCGTTCGTTCTCCCGCTCGCTCACGTTCACGAACCCTGCGGCTGGCGGGCCGCCGACTCCGACAGGCGGGGGCCCGTCGGCAGGAAGGTCGACCACTGGGCCGGGATCGGCGCCGGGGCGACCTTGTCGTAGCCGAGGCGGGTCTGGGCGATCCTGGCCTCGTTGAGGGCCCACTCGCGCTGCTCCGCCGAACTGCCGACGCCCTCGTCGTCGGTGGTGCTGTCGCTGTTGGACTGCATCGGGTAGCGCAGGCCGGTGTCCGTGACCAGGAAGACGCTGCCCGCGCCGGTCTCGGTGCCCTGGAACTGGCGGTAGAGCTGGCCGGAGCCGGGGGTGACGTACGCGCTGGAGGAGCCGGTGGGCAGGGTCTCGGGGAAGTCGGTGCCGGCCCAGGTGGAGAGGGTCGTCGTGCCGTCGTCCGCGTTCACCGAGCGCAGGATGGTGCAGACGGCGTTGCGGCCGGTGGCGGAGGCGGTGTCGTTGATCATGGCGGGGCGGTACCGGGGCCAGTTCCGTTCGTTGGGGAACGGGGTGCTCTCGGCCACCGCGCCGGGGCTGACCTGCTCCGCCTCGCCCGCCTGGCCGACGGCGACCAGGTCGCTGCTGTTCAGCAGCAGCGTGGCGGTGAACTCCGAGATCCGGGCGACCTCGCCGGGCTGGACGACGTAGTACTGCATCCGCTGGCCCTCCAGGGCGCGGATGACCATGCCGACCTTGTCGACACCGTCGAGGGCGGCGGCGTCGAAGGCGTCGGCGGGGGCGCCCGGGGTGCCCTCGATCGCGGGGACGGCGAGCGGGTCGCCACGGTGCAGGGTGTCCAGCCACTCCTGGGAGACGCGCTGCGGGTCGCGGCCCTGGGTGTCGAGCGCCTTGAGGAGTTCGTTGTCGTCCGGGTCGCCCAGTTCGTACGCGGTGCCGGTCGCGTCGACCACGTACTCCTTGGCGCCGGTCGGGGCGGCGACGTACATCAGCTCGCCGGCCGTGAGGCGGTTGCCGCCCTCGGTGCTGGACCAGTCCTTCTGGGCCAGGACGAAGGCCGCCTTCTGGATGGCCCGGCCGCCCTCGCCGGGGCGCTCGCAGACCGCCCAGCGCTTGGCGTTCTCGGCCTCTTCGGGGGAGGGGAGACGGTCGGGGGCGTAGGGGATGCCGATGGTGGCGCCGTGCGACGGGGTGCCGCTGTCGAGGACCTTCTCGCTGACCGTGATGACGCTGTCCTTGTCCGGGTCGAGCAGCAGCCGGGCGGAGGCCATGTTCAGCACGGGGTGGAGCTGGGCCTTGTTGCCGGTCTTCAGGACCACGTAGCGGGTCGTGGACTTGCTGGCGACGATGACGTGGGCGCCGGGGGTGTCCCAGCCCTTGGGCGCGGTGGGGCTGAAGAGGCCGATGGCCCCGAACACCGCGAGGATCACGATCCCCACGACCACCCCCGGCCACACCGCGCTGAGCGGTCTGGGCGCCCCCTCCTCCGAACCGGACGGAGAGGGCCGCAGGAACGACGCGAGTGTGCGGCGCTTCGCGAAGGTGTAGGCGTTGAGTTCATCGCGCCTTGATGCCATCTGTCCGCTCTCTCCCCGTGCGGAGCCGTGGGGGACCCGTGAAGAGCCGTTCCCCCGCCCTCGGTTGCGTTCTGGTGACCCGGTTGTCAGACCCGGCCCCTACTATGCCTGTTGAGTGGCCGTGCGTGTGGCACGGGTAGGGTGCGCGGGGCCGGACGCGGGCTGGAGAGGACCTGCGCGCGTGGGATTCGCGAGGGATTCGCGAGGTGTTCGCGGAGCATGCGCGAGAGATTTCGGCAGACTTCGGGGGTTTTGGAGTGATGGCGGAGTGATGGCTTCCGCACGGCGGGCCCGGTCGCAGTCGCAATCGGGGGCATCCGGGACAGTGACGGGGGCAATGACGGGGACGACGGCGGGGCCCGGCACGGGAGCAGTTACCGGGCCGGGTACGGGGGCGGGGGCGGGATCGGGGGGCTGTGGTGCCGCGCACCCTCATCTGCGGTCGCGTTCCGGCCGCGGTGGCTCGTTCGCGGTGCAGCGGCTGGTCCTGCTGGAGCTGGCCGCCGCGCTCCTGGTCTGCGGCTGGCTCATCGATGTGTACGCGCTGGTCCCGGCCGCGGTCGTCGCCGCGGTCCTGGTCGTCCTCGCGCTGGTACGGCGCCGGGGGCGCTCCCTGCCCGAGTGGCTGGGCGGGGTGCAGGCCCTGCGCGCCCGGCGCCGCCGCGCCGTCGGCAGCACGCTCCCGCCGGGCACGGACGCGGGGCTGGCCCCCGCCGTGGAGTGCGACCCGACCCTGCGCACCTACAGCTTCGGCCGGGGCGACGACCGGCGTCCGGTGGGCATGGTGGGCGACGGCGGCTTTCTGACGGCCGTGCTCCAAGTGGAGGCGGACGCGGGTGCGTTGCGCGCCGAGCGCGGGCGCAGACCGCTGCCCGTCGCCCTGGTGCGGGATGTACTGGAGGTCGACGGCATCCGACTGGAGTCGGCGCAGATCGTGCTGCACACCCAGCCCGCGCCCGCCCCGCATCTGCCGCAGCAGTCGGTCGTGGTCACCAACTACACCCAGCTCCAGGCCCAGACCGCCGCCCCGGCCGTGCGCATCATGTGGATCGCGCTGAAGCTGGATCCCGAGCTGTGCCCGGAGGCGGTGGCCGCGCGCGGGGGCGGGCTGGCCGGGGCGCAGAAGTGCCTGGTGCGGTCGGCGGAGCATCTGTCGAGCCGGCTGACCGGGGCCGGATTCCGGGTCAATGTGCTGACCGAGGAGGAGATCAGCTCCGCCGTCGCCACCTCGGCCTGCGCCAACCCCATGGTCACCGCCCAGGCCGGACAGGCCGACGCGCCCCGGCGGCGCACGGAGGAGTCCAGCCGGAGCTGGCGCTGCGACAACCGGCGGCACACCACCTACTGGGTGCGCCGCTGGCCCCCGCTCGGCGGCGGCGACGGCATCGGACTGCCCCAGCTCGTGGCCCAGTTGACGGCCGTTCCCGCGCTGGCGACGACCTTCAGCCTGACCCTGGCGAGCGGCGGCCAGGGGGATGTCACGGTCACCGGGCATGTCCGGATCACCGGTCGCAGCAGCAGCGAACTGGCCACCTCCCGCCGCGACCTGGAGCGCGCCGCCCGCCAGGCGCGCACGGGCCTGGCCCGGCTGGACCGCGAACAGCTCCCCGGCGTCCTCGCCACCCTGCCGCTCGGAGGTGCCCGCTGATGGCCATGACGGGTTCCTCCTTCCCCTCCCCCTCCCGTACGGCACCGGGAGCGGCCGGGCCGCCGTCCGTGCCGGGCGGCGCCTCCGACGGCGGGCGTCCGCGGGGACCCGGCCTCGCCGAGCGGCTGCGCACCGGCTTCGGGCTCCTCGGGCCCCGCCACCCGCGCCACGCGCTCCCGGCCGACCAGCTCGACGCGCTGTCCCTGCCCATCGGCGACGACGGCGTGGTCGTCGGGGTCAACGCCGAGGGCCACCCGGCCGTCCTCGGGGTGAACCGCCCCACTCCCTACGACATCCTGCTCATCGGGGGCCTGTGGACGGCCCAGGTGCTGGCGCTGCGGGCGGCGGCCACCGGCGCGCGGGTCGCCGTGGAGACCGGGCGTCCGGCGCACTGGGCGCAGGTGGTGCAGGCGGTCGGCGGCGGCCAGTCCGGGATGACCGTGCACGAGGTGGGCCGGGTTCCTCCGCTCGGCGCCTCGGCGGGCGGGCCGGTGCTGGTGATCCGGGACTGCGGGATGCGTCCGCCGCGCGGCCGGGTGGTGTCGGCGCCCTGGCAGTCGGTGCTGACGCTGCTGCCGTATCTCAGCCCGGTGGCACCCCGGTTGATGCGGCAGGCGCGGCTGGTCGGGGTGCAGCGAGTGTCGCCGGACGAGGCGGGCGAGATCGGCCGGGTGGTCGGCCTGCCCCGCCCCGAGTACGAGTCGCTGCCGACCCTCGCCGACGGCGTGACCCTGTGGTGCACCGACCGGGACCGGCAGTATGTGATGACCCAACCCACCGACGCGGAGGTCGGGTTGCTGGGTGTGGCCCGGCGGATGGACTGAGCCGGGCCGGGGGGGGTCGTCCGGAGGCCGGGGGCGGGGTGACCCGCGCGCAACGGGCCCGCGCTGAAGGGGCCCGTTCGTCACGGACGTGTGCCCGGGGGTGGGCGGGCCTGCCGTGGCCGTCCTTTTCATGATTAGGCTGGGGTGGGCACATCGCGAGCACCCCTCATCGGGTGACGCGAGTTCCGGGAGTGACCCGGGGGGACTGCGCGGTGATGCGGACGACGACGGCGGACGAGAGCAAGGGTCGCCCCGCAGGGTATGAGGGTGCTCGACCACATCAGGAGGAACTGTGAGCAGCGATCGGGACGGGATCCGCGGGGGCTGGGCGTCGCCCGACGATGACCAGCCCGATACGGATGCCTCCGTGGAGATGACGGGCGAGTTCACCATCGACTACGCCCCGCCCGCCTGGTACACGCAGAACGCGTCCGGGGCGGGGGCCGGGTCGGGCACGGGTAGTGGTGCGGGTGCGGGTAGTGGTGCGGGTGCGGGGGCCGAAGGGGCTGACGCCGACGACACCAACGGCTCGGCGCCCGTTACACGGCCTGAGCCGCCGACTCCCACGCCCGTGAACCCGGTGACCCCGCCCTCGCACACGCCCGGTGCGGGCACGCCGTTCACGGTGGCGTCCCCGGCCCCGGTCGATGTGCCGCGGCTGCCTGTGGGCAGCGGGTTCGAGCCGCAGGCCCCGCAGCCGAGTGGGCTTCCGCCCGCCTGGATGTCGACGTCCGTCGCCGAGCCGGACAACGGGGATCTGGAGAGCAACGCGACGATGAAGTTCTCCGCGGTGGCGCTGAAGCGCGAGATCGCGGAACTGACGGGACAGCCGGGGACCGGGGACGAGGGAGACACGGGGGACGCCGGAGGCGCCAGGGACACCGGGGAGACCGATACCGAGGCGCCCTCGTCCGACGGCAGTGAGGGCGAGTCTTCCGGGGATGTCTCCGGGAGTGCCTCCGGGGATGCCTCCGGCGAGGTCCCCGAGGAGGCCGCCGGGCCGGGTGACGGCGAGACCGAGACGCCCGGGGCATCCGAGGCGGCCGAGGTACCCGGGGATCCCGACGCGGCCGACGACACGGAGCGCGGCGAAGCCGAGGCCCCCGACGCCCCCACCCCCCTCACCTCACCAGAGCAGCCCCCCGCCGACGCCGAGAGCGCCGACCCCTCGCCCACTCCCCCGGCACCTCCGGTTCCGCCCCGGCCGGAGACCCCGGCCTGGACTCCCCCACCGGCCTCACCGACCGGCGTGCCCCCGCTGCCGCCCTCGTACCAGCCCTCGGCGCCCCCGGCAGCCGCCCAGTGGCCCGTGCAGCCGTACCAGCCGGCTCAGCCGCCCGAACCGGCGCAGCCGCAGCCCGCGGCCGGGTACGGGTTCCCGCAGCCGCCGACTCCGCCGACCTCTCCGGGCGGGTACGGGTTCCCACAGCCCCCGGCGCACTCGGCGCCACCGCACCCTCAGCCCCAGCCGGAGGCTCCCGCGCCGACCGGGCCCCACCCCGCGGGCGGCTACGGCTTCCCACAGCCGCCCGTCAGCCCGGACCCCCAGAGCGGCTACGGCTTCCCGCAACCGCCCGCTGCCCCGGACCCCCAAAGCGGATACGGCTTCCCGCAACAGCCCCAGCAACAGCCCCAGCCCCAGCCCCAGCCACCGCATCAGCCGCCGCACCAGCCCGGCCCCCAGGACCCACGCGGCCAGGCGCAGCCATCGGCACCGGGCCAGCCGCAGTTCCCGGGCCAGCCCCAGCCCTCGGCGCAGGGCCAGCCCCACGCACAACCGCAGCCCCAACCCCACCCCCACCCCCAACCCCAAGGCCAGCCCAACCCCCCCACCGACCCCCGTACCGGCGCCGCCTGGCCGCAGCCGCTCCAGCACGACCACCGGCAGCCGACCAACCCCGGTGCGGCGCCGCTCGGTTACACGGCCGCCGTGGAGCTGTCCTCCGACCGGCTGCTCAACAACAAGCGGCAGAAGGCGAAGAGCAGCCGCCCGGTCGGCGGCGGTTCGCGTTTCAAGCTGGGCGGCAAGAAGGAGGAGGCGGAGCGGCAGCACAAGCTCCAGCTCATCCGTACCCCCGTGCTGTCCTGCTACCGCATCGCCGTGATCAGTCTGAAGGGCGGGGTCGGCAAGACCACGACCACCACCGCGCTGGGCTCCACGCTCGCCACCGAGCGGCAGGACAAGATCCTGGCCATCGACGCCAACCCGGACGCGGGCACCCTCGGCCGCCGGGTGCGGCGCGAGACCGGGGCGACCATCCGGGACCTGGTCCAGGCGATCCCGTACCTCAACTCGTACATGGACATCCGGCGGTTCACCTCGCAGGCCCCCTCGGGGCTGGAGATCATCGCCAATGATGTCGACCCGGCCGTCTCGACGGCCTTCAACGACGAGGACTACCGGCGCGCGATCGACATCCTGGGCAACCAGTACCCAATCATCCTCACCGACTCCGGGACCGGTCTGCTCTACAGCGCGATGCGCGGGGTGCTGGACCTGGCCGACCAGCTCATCATCATCTCCACACCGTCCGTGGACGGGGCGTCCAGCGCGAGTACGACCCTGGACTGGCTGTCGGCGCACGGGTACCAGGATCTGGTGTCCCGTTCGATCACCGTCATCTCCGGTGTCCGGGAGACCGGGAAGATGATCAAGGTCGAGGACATCGTGGCGCACTTCGAGACGCGCTGCCGCGGGGTGGTGGTGGTGCCCTTCGACGAGCATCTCTCCGCCGGTGCCGAGGTCGACCTCGACATGATGCGGCCCCGGGTGCGGGAGGCGTACTTCAATCTGGCGGCGATGGTCGCGGAGGACTTCGTCCGGCATCAGCAGATGCACGGGTTGTGGACGAACGACGGCAATCCGCCACCGGTGGCAGCACCGCCGATGCCGGGCCAGTCCATGCCTGCCCAGCCGATGCCGGGACAGCCGATGCCCGGCCAGCCGACGCCGGGCCAAGCGATGCCCGGCCACCCGATCCCCGGTCAGCCGATGCCGGGGCAGCCCGTGCCGGGCCCGGCGTATCCGGGTCAGCCGTACGCCGGTCAGCCCCCACCCCAGTCCCAGGTGCAGCCCCAGCCCCAGCACCCTTCCCAGATCCCGGCGCAGGGGCAGCCGCCGTACCCGTACCCGTACCCTGGTCAGCCGCAGGGCGTCCCGGGTGCCTTCGTGCAGCCGCCGCCGGGGCAGCCCGGTCAGCCGCCCGCCGTACCCCCGGGCCAGCCCGGCGCCTACGGCTACCCCGGGCAGCCCCCGCAGCAGTACCCCCAGCCGCACCCGCAAGCCGGTGACCGGCCCATCCCGCCCGAGGCGCAGCCCCCGCAGCCCCCCGAGCAGCCGCAGCAGTCACAGCAGCCGCCTCAGCAGTAGGCGGTCGGGAGAAGCAGAAGGGCGGCCGGTGCACACCACGCACCGGCCGCCCTTCTCACATCCTCACGACTCGGCCGAGCCCTCCGCCTCCGCCACCAGCTCCCGGCACTTCTTCACATCCACCGCCATCTGCTCCAGCAGCCCGTCCAGCGACTCGAACCTCGCCTGGCCGCGGACGAACGCCAGGAAGTCGACGGCGACATGCAGCCCGTACAGATCCAGCCCCACCCGGTCGATGGCGTACGCCTCCACCGTGCGCTCGGTGCCGTCGAACTGGGGGTTGGTGCCGACCGAGATCGCGGCCGGCATCGCCTCGCCCTGGGCGTGCAGCCAGCCCGCGTAGACCCCGTCGGCGGGGATCGCGGTGTGCGGGAGGGTTTCGAGATTGGCCGTCGGGTAGCCCAGTTCGCGACCGCGCTGGGCGCCGCGGACGACCACGCCCTCGACGCGGTGCGGGCGCCCGAGGATCTCGGCGGCGCCGGAGACATCGCCGGTGGCGATCAGGCCCCGGGTCAGGGTGGACGAGAACGGCTGTCCGCCGCCCACCTCGCCCGACAGGGACAGCTCCACGACCTCGACCTCGAAGTCGTACACCGCGCCCTGCTCGGCGAGGAACTCCACATTGCCCTTGGCCCTATGGCCGAAGCGGAAGTTGGGGCCCTCGACCACCGCGCGCGCGTGCAACTTGTCGACCAGGACCTTCACGATGAAGTCGGCGGGCGACAGCTTCGAGAACTCGGCGGTGAAGGGCAGGATCAGCAGCGCGTCGACCCCCAGCCCGGCCATCAGTTCGGCCCGGCGGTGGTGGGGGGAGAGCAGCGGGGGGTGGCTGCCGGGGCGGACGACCTCGCTGGGGTGCGGGTCGAAGGTGACGACGACGGACGGGACGCCCAGCTTGCGGGCGCGCTCCACGGCGTGCCGGATGATGAGCTGGTGGCCGCGGTGTACTCCGTCGTAGGAGCCGATGGTGACGACGCTGCGCCCCCAGTCCTGGGGGATGTCCTCCAAGCCACGCCAGCGTTGCACTGTGACCGCTCCTCGAACCCGTGTCTGCGTTAATGGACGCTTCTTATGCCGGTCTAAGGGTGCCATGCCGGATGGCCCTGCCCCGCATCGGCGTCCATGCTGTGACCGGGCGCACGCCGACCCCGCCGCGCTGGGCACCCACCCACGCGTCCCCGTGGGTCAGGCCGGTACCCGTACCCCGGCCAGGCTGCCGATCATCCGGCGGGTACTGGGGCCGACCATCGCCGTCCACTCCCCCGGGGTCTCCGTCAGCCATCCCGCGACCTGGGCGGCGAAGCCGGGGACGTGCCGGCCGAGGTCGACCAGGCCCCGGTCGAAGCAGGCCGCGCCCTCCGGTGTCCGTACCAGCAGGGTGCCGATGCGCCGCACCGTCCGCGCCAGCTCGCGGTCGCCGGGGCGGTCGGCCGGGGGCTCCCCGGGGACCGGCGGCACACCCGGCGGCACCCCCGGCGGCAGGCCCTCCCACCCCGCCACCACCCCCCGCAGCAGCGCGTCCAGCACCCCCGGCTCCCGCTCCCGCGCCAGCAGCAGTTCCCGCAGCTCGCCGCGCAGGGGTCGGCCAAAGGCGGCCCCGCCGCTGCCCAGGACCCCGGCCAGCGCCCCCCGCGCCCGCTCGCAGCCCCCCTCCAGCAACTCGGTGACCAGCGGAAACACCACCGTACGGCCCTGCTCGGGGGTTTCCAGGCGGGTGTCGGTCCACTGGGCGACGGCCCCGGCGCACTCCGGTCGCCGTTCCACCGCCTCGGCGACCAGGACGGCGACCCGGCGGGCCAGCGCGGCGGGCGTGGCGTCGAGCAGGGCGCGCAGGGTCTCCCCGGCACTGCCGTCCGGGGCGAGCGGGCCGCCGCCGGAGGCCAGCCGGGTGCGGAAGGCGTCCAGGACGGGTTCGGGGTGGGTGTTCAGGGCGGCCAGCAGGGCGCCCGCGGGCAGCCGGGGATCACCGGCGCCGAACCGGGCGAGGGCCTTCGGCAGATGCCGGGCGCGGCTGCGCGGGTCGCGGACCAGGATGCCGAGGGCGGCGCCGTGCAGCGGGGCGTCGGCGGGCCCGGCGAGGACGCTCAGCGCCGCGTGGCGCAGCAGATCGCGATCGGCGTCGGTGCGGGCGTGGGGGCCGGTGCGCAGGCCGTGGATCATGGCCGTCTCATGGCGCTCGGGGCGGGGGTCGTGGGCCCAGCGGTCCACGGCCCGGCAGATCGCGGACGGCTCCTCCTCGGCGAGGGTGGCGAGCAGTTCGTCGGCGCGCGGGTGCGCCCGGTCGGCGAGGGCCTCGGTGAGGGCGTCCAGGGCCCGGCGCCGATGGGTGTGCAGCAGGGCCTGCGCGGCGGTCGCCACGGTGGCGTGCGGGGTCGCGGGCAGCGCCCGCTCGTCGTCGAACCACCGCGTCAGCAGCGGCTGTACGGCGGTGGGGTCGGCGGCGAGGAGGGCGGCGACGGCGTCCAGGAAGCGGGGCCCGTCGCTCTCCTGCGGGGTCGGGTCGGCCAGCACCAGCCGCCGCAGCAGATCGAGCCGCTCGGGGCCGGGCACCGCGAGCCCGGTCCACAGGCCGGGGCCGAACTCGGCCGGGACCGGCCGCCCGAACCCCCGCCAGAGCACGATCCGGTCGGCGAGCAGCCGCAGGACGGGGACGTACGGGGTGGCGTCGGGGACCTGGCGGAGGACCTCGCCGAGCAGCCGGACCGCCCACCAGGAGTCGGGTTCGGCGTCCAGCGCGCCGACCAGCTCCTCCAGTTTCAGGGCGAGTTGGTAGGTGCCCTGCTGGCGGGCGAGGAGCAGGAGGGACTGGACGACGGGGCCGATGCGGTGGTGCGGGACGGGGAAGGGGGCGGGTTCGGCGGCCCGGTCGCGGCGGCGGTGGACCAAGGCGCGCAGGGCCTCGTCCAGGTCGAGGTGCATGCCCTGGATCCAGTCGGCGAGTTCCTCGTGCGCGAAGCGGTAGCCGGCCCCGGCCGGGACGAGGAGCCCTTCGGCGAGAACGGCGGAGGCCCAGCCGGTGGCGGCGCCGAGGCGGCGGGGCGCGGGACCCCAGGGGAACACCGCTTCGAAGGCGGCCCGGTCCAGCTCGCCCTGGCCGGGGCCGAGGCTGCCCCGGGCGGCCTCGTGGACCTGCCCGGCGACCCTGGTGGCGAGCCGTCGCACGGCCCGGCCCGCGACGCCGTTCTCGGCGGCGATCCGTACGGCGATGCGCAGGCACATCAGGTCGAGGTGGGCGGCGAGGACGTCGTAGCGGTCGAGGGAGCGGGGCTCGGGGGCGTCGGGGAGGGCGGCCCGGATCTCGGAGAGGAGCCTGAGAGTGAGGGGGTGGCGGGCGTCGGCGGCGGTGAGGGCGCCCTCGGGGATGCCGTAGCGCAGGCGGGCCTCGCGGGCCTCGGGTGCGGTGAGATCGCCGAGCGGGACGACGGCGGGGAGTTCTGGGGCGGGGCTGCGGGGGGCGGGGCCTCGGGGGTCCTGGGCGGGGCCCCGGGGGTCGGGGGTGGGGCCTGGTTCGTGGAGCGCCCCGGGCTCGTGGACGGCCCCGGGTCCGTAGCCGGTGTCCGCCGCCGTACCGGAGGCGAAGCCGGTTCCGTGGCCGATGCCCGCCGCGGTACCGGAGGCGAAGCCGCTTTCGTGGCCGGTGCCCGCCGCAGTCCCCACGGCGAAGCCCTCGCCCGCGTTCTCCCAGTACTCCGCGCGGCAGCCGACCACCATCCGGGCGCCGCTCTCGCGCAGCCAGCGGGCGGTGCCCTCGGTCCACTCGCCGAGCCGGTGGGCGAGGACCGGCGGCATCTCCTCGGGTCCGTCGAGCAGGATCAGCAGCGAGCGTCCGGCGGCGCGGGCGAGGCGGGCGAGCCGGGCCGGGGTGAGATCGCCGAGTTGCTCGGGGAGTTCGGGGCGGGAGGCGGCCACGATCCGGGCGGCGCGGGCGAGGGCGCGGGCGGCGGCGTCGGCGACCGAGGCGTCCCAGTTCTGGAGGTCGGCGCCACGCAGCCAGAGGGTCGGGGCGGGGGCACGTCCGCTGCCCCGGCGGGCGGCGTGCGCGGCGAGTTCGGTGGTCCGGCCGCTGCCGGGCGGGCCGACGAGGGCGAGGACATCGGCGCCGCCCTCGGTGAACGCGGCGAACTCGGCGGCGACGGCGGCCCGTTCGACGGGGACGACGGTGGGGCGGGAGGCGAGGGCGTCGGCGGGGGCGTCGCAGCCGACGGAGGTGGCGGTCAGCTCCAGGACCCCGGCGAGATTGAGATCGGCGCCGTAGGCGGGGACCGTGGCGGCGTTGCGGGCGAGGAGGCCGACGAGGGGGCCGTCGGCGGCCGGGCGCAGCGGCACGGCGAAGCCGCTGTCCCGCAGCCCGGAGCGCAGGGCGGTGCCGACGACGCCGATGACGGTGCCGGTGGCGGTGTCGAGGACGGGGCCGCCGGCCGCTCCGCCGCCGAGCCGCAGCGCGTCCCGCCCGGCGGTGCCGATGGCCAGTTCCAGGGCGTCGTCCAGGAGATGGAAGCGGTCGGTGGCGGTGTAGGTGACCTCGGTGGTGCCGAGGACGCGGGCCTCGCGCCAGCATCCGGCGGCCAGCCGCACATAGGTGCCGGACGCGATCCGGTCCCGTACGCCGATCGGCAGGGGGTCGACGCCGAGGCCGTCGGTGCGGACGAGGGCCAGATCGCGGCCGGGCAGGGGGGTGATGTCGGCGGCGGTGACCGTGCAGGCGCGGTCCCCGGCGGCGCGCAGCACCAGGCGGCCGAGGCCGTCGACGGCCTCGTGGCTGGTGATCAGGGTGCCGTGGTGGTCGGCGAGGAAGCCGAGGCCCCGGGGGCGTCCGGCGAGATCGTGGAGATGGACGAGCGCGGGCCCGTCCCCCGCGCCGATGGCCCCGCCGGGCCGGGAACGACCGGCCTGTTCCGCCACAGTCGAACCTCCCCACCCGCGACGTACCTGTGTACGACGGTAGGCGGGCCGTGATCAGGGCGACACGGGGTGTCCTGAACGCGCCCCCTTGCACTCCCTCGATTCACTCCAAGCGCCCGACTGAACGGGTGAACAGGGCGCGTCGGCTGGATATCCCTAGGGGTGGGGGAACCGAGGGGGGACCGTGGAGCGGCGGACAGACACGACCCCGTGACCGCCGCTCCACGGACACCTCCCGGGACGGACCCACAGGTCAGGGCACCTCCCGGGAGGGCCGACAGCTCAGGGCACTTCCCGGGAGGGCCAGTAGCTCAGGGCACATCCCTGGACAGACCGACAGGTCAAGGCACCTCTCGGGAAGGACCCACAGCTCAGGCGAAGACCGCGAGGCTCTTGGCCTTGCCCTTCTGGTCCTCCACCAGGGCGAGCAGCCCCCCGTCCGGCCCGAACACGGCGACGGCACCGGCGCCCGCGTACTCCTCGGGCAGTTCCAGCCGGACCCCGTTGGTGAGCAGCCGGGCCCGGCGCTGGTCCACGTCCCAGCGGGGGAACGCGGCGGCGGCGGCCTCGGCGACCGGCATCACCGCCAGCTCCTGCTGGAGCTGGTCCAGGGTGCGGGCGGCATCGAGCTTGTAGGGCCCGACCCGGGTGCGGCGCAGCGCGGTGAGATGGCCGCCGACGCCCAGCCCGGCGCCCAGGTCGCGGGCGAGGGCCCGGATATAGGTGCCGGAGGAGCAGACGACGGAGACGACCAGGTCGACGACGGGGGTGCCGTCCTCGGCGACAGCGTCCCGGACGTCGTACACATCGAACGAGGAGACCGTGACGGGCCGGGCGGGGATCTCGAACTCCTCGCCCTCGCGGGCCCGCTTGTAGGACCGCACCCCGTCGATCTTGATGGCGCTGACCTTGGACGGCACCTGCATGATCGCGCCGGTCAGCGCGGCGACCCCGGCGTCGACAGCGTCGCGGGTGACCTTCGAGGCGTCGACCGACCCCGTGATCTCGCCCTCGGCGTCGTCGGTGACGGTGGTCTGGCCCAGGCGGATCGTGCCCAGGTACTCCTTCTCGGTCAGCGCGAGGTGCCCGAGGAGCTTGGTGGCGCGCTCGATGCCGAGGACGAGGACGCCCGTCGCCATCGGGTCGAGGGTGCCGGCGTGGCCGACGCGGCGGGTGCGGGCGATGCCGCGCATCTTGGCGACCACGTCGTGCGAGGTGAAGCCCGACGGCTTGTCGACGATGACCAGGCCGTCGGGCGGGGTGGGCTTGTGCGTCATTCGGCGGCGTCGTCCTCGTCGTCACCGGGCTTCTTGTACGGGTCGGCCTCTCCGGCGTAGGTGGCGCCGGAGGACGCCTGACGCACCTTCTCGTCGGACTGGCGGGCCTTGTCGAGCAGGTCCTCGATGGTCTTCGCGTTGTCCGGCAGGGCGTCGGCGACGAAGGCGAGGGTCGGGGTGAACTTCACGCCCGCGGCCTTGCCGACCTCGGAGCGCAGGATGCCCTTGGCGCTCTCCAGACCGGCGGCGGCCTCGGCCCGCTCCTCGTCGTCGCCGTACACGGTGTAGAAGACGGTCGCCTCCCTGAGGTCACCCGTGACCCGGGTGTCCGTGATGGTGACGTGCGAGCCGAGCCGCGGGTCCTTGATTCCGCGCTGGAGCTTCTGCGCCACCACCTCTCGGATGAGGTCCGCCAGCCTCTTGGCACGCGCGTTGTCGGCCACTGGTCCGTCTCCTTAGTGCTTTCTTCTCGGTGATTCGGTGGTTCGGTGGTTCGGTCATTCGGTGGTTCGGTGTTCGGTGTGCTGGGTGCGCCGCGGGGGGCGCTTCTCAGTCTTCGTCGCTGTGGAGCCTGCGTCGAACCGAGAGCAGTTCCACCTCGGGCCGCGCCGCGACCAGCCGCTCACAGCGGTCCAGTACGTCGGTGAGGTGCGCCGGGTCGCCGGAGACCACCGCGAGCCCGATCTCGGCCCTGCGGTGCAGGTCCTGATGGCCGGTCTCGGCCGCGCTGACCGCGTACTTGCGGTGCAGCTCGGCGACGATGGGGCGGACCAGGGAGCGTTTCTCCTTCAGCGAGTGGACGTCGCCGAGGAGCAGGTCGAAGGACAGAGTCCCCACGTACATGTGTGTAGCCGGTTCACCCGCCGGGTCGGGATCGGTATCGGCTTCGAACGGTACCGGGTGGCTGCCGCCGGCTCTATGGGGTTTTGACGGGGGCTGCGCCCCCGTACCCGCCTCGCCATAGGGCCTGAGGTGAGTGGGTGAGTGCAGGTGGAGTGTGGCTGGTCGCGCAGTTCCCCGCGCCCCTAAAGCGGGGCTGGCCGACGGGACGTGCGTCCCGTCGGCCAGCCCGCTTCGGGTTTACACCCTCGGCTTCTCGCGCATCTCGTACGTCGCGATGACGTCGTCGATCTTGATGTCGTTGAAGTTTCCGAGGTTGATACCGCCCTCGAAGCCCTCGCGGATCTCGGTGACGTCGTCCTTGAAGCGGCGCAGGCCGTCGATGTTGAGGTTCTCCGCGATGACCTTGCCGTCGCGGATGAGCCGGGCCTTGGTGTTGCGCTTGACCTCGCCGGAGCGGATGAGGACACCCGCGATGTTGCCGAGCTTGGAGGAGCGGAAGACCTCGCGGATCTCCGCCGTACCCAGCTCGACCTCTTCGAACTCCGGCTTGAGCATGCCCTTGAGGGCCGCCTCGATCTCCTCGATCGCCTGGTAGATGACCGAGTAGTAGCGGACGTCCACACCCTCGCGCTCGGCCATCTGCGCGGCACGGCCGGCCGCGCGGACGTTGAAGCCGATGACGATGGCGTCGGAGCCCATCGCGAGGTCGATGTCCGACTCCGTGACCGCACCGACACCGCGGTGCAGAACCCGGATGTCGACCTCTTCGCCGACGTCCAACTGGAGCAGGGAGGATTCCAGCGCCTCGACCGATCCGGACGCGTCGCCCTTGATGATCAGGTTGAGCTGCTGGACCTCGCCGGCCTTCAGGACCTTGTCCAGATCCTCCAGCGAGACACGGCGCGTGCGCTTGGCGAAGGCCGCGTTGCGCTCGCGGGCGGCACGCTTCTCGGCGATCTGGCGGGCCGTACGGTCCTCCTCGACCACCAGGAAGTTGTCACCGGCACCCGGGACGTTGGTCAGGCCGAGGACCTGGACCGGCGTCGAGGGACCGGCCTCGGCGACATTGTTGCCGTTGTCGTCGAGCATGGCGCGGACCCGGCCGTAGGCGTCGCCCACGACCATGGTGTCGCCGACCCGCAGGGTGCCTCGCTGGACGAGGACCGTGGAGACGGCACCGCGCCCGCGGTCGAGCCGGGACTCGATCGAGATGCCCTGCGCGTCCTGGTGCGGGTTGGCCCGCAGGTCGAGCGAGGCGTCCGCGGTGAGGACCACGGCCTCCAGCAGGGAGTCGATGTGCAGCCCCTGCTTGGCGGAGATGTCGACGAACATGGTCTCGCCGCCGTACTCCTCGGCCACCAGCCCGAACTCGGTGAGCTGGCCGCGCACCTTGGTCGGGTCGGCGCCCTCGACGTCGATCTTGTTGACCGCGACCACGATCGGGACGTCGGCCGCCTTCGCGTGGTTGAGCGCCTCGACCGTCTGCGGCATGACGCCGTCGTTGGCCGCGACGACCAGGATCGCGATGTCGGTCGACCGGGCACCGCGGGCACGCATGGCGGTGAACGCCTCGTGACCCGGGGTGTCGATGAAGGTGATCTTGCGCTCTTCGTCGTTGACCTCGGTCGCGACCTGGTAGGCACCGATGTGCTGGGTGATGCCGCCGGCCTCGCCCGCGATGACGTTGGTCTTGCGGATGGCGTCGAGCAGCCGGGTCTTTCCGTGGTCGACGTGACCCATGACGGTGACGACCGGCGGACGGACCACCAGGTCCTCCTCGCCGCCCTCGTCCTCGCCGAACTCGATGTCGAAGGACTCCAGCAGCTCGCGGTCCTCCTCCTCGGGGCTGACGATCTGAACCGTGTAGTTCATCTCGCTCGCGAGGAGTTCCAGCGTCTCGTCGGAGACGGACTGGGTGGCCGTGACCATCTCGCCGAGGTTCATCATGACCGCGACGAGGGACGCCGGGTTGGCGCTGATCTTCTCCGCGAAGTCGGTGAGCGACGCGCCGCGGGAGAGCCGGATCGACTCGCCGTTGCCCTGCGGCAGCATCACGCCGCCGACGCTCGGGGCCTGCATGGCCTCGTACTCCTGGCGCCGCTGCCGCTTCGACTTGCGGCCACGCCGGGCCGGACCGCCGGGACGGCCGAAGGCGCCCTGCGTGCCACCGCGGCCACCGGGACCGCCGGGACGGCCGCCGAAGCCGGGACGGCCACCGCCGCCACCGCCACCGGGACCACCGGGACGACCGGCGAAACCGCCGCCACCGCCACCGGGACCGCCGGGACGGCCGGCGAAACCGCCACCGCCGCCACCGGGACGGGCGAAGCCGCCACCGCCACCGCCGGGACGACCGCCGCCACCGCCGGGACCGCGACCGCCGCCACCGGGACCGCGGCCACCGGGGCCACCGCCACCGGGACGCGGACCGGCAGCCGGACGCTGCGGCATCATGCCGGGGTTCGGACGGGGACCCGCGGGACCGCCGCCGGGACGCGGACCGCCGCCCTGCGGACGCGGCATCGAGCCGGGGCTCGGCCGGTTGCCGCCGGGGGCCTGGGGACGCGGACCGCCGCCGCCCTGGGCGCCGGGCGCCTGGGGACGGGGACCGCCGCCACCGGGACCGCCGGGGCCGGGACGCGCGCCCTGGGGACGCGGCGACTGCGGACGGGCCATACCGGCGTTGCCGCCGGAGGTGAAGGGGTTGTTGCCCGGACGGGGACCCGAGGGACGGGCACCGCCGGGACGCTGGCCCTGGCCCTGGCCACCGGGGCGCGGGGCGCCCTGGCCGGGACGCGACTGGCCCTGACCCTGCCCCTGACCCTGGCCGGGACCGGAGGGGCGACCCCCCGGACGGGGCGCGCCGGGGCGCGGACCCGCGTTGGGCCGGGGCGAGGACGCGGCGGGAGCCGGGGTGGTGGGCGCCGGCGGAGCGGTGAACTCCGGGGCGGCCGGAGCCGGCTTGGGCGCGGGGCGGGGACCCGGCGTGGGACGCGGGCCCTGGCCCGGCGTCGCGGCCGGGGCGGCGGGCGCCGCGGGGGTTGCCGGAGCGGCCGGGGCGGCGGAGGCCGCCGGGGCCGCGGGCTGCTGCACGGGGGCCGGGCGCGGGGCGCCGGGCTTCGGGGCAGCGGGACGGCCGGCCTGCGCCGGGGACGGCGCGCCGGGCTTGGGGGCCGCCTTCCGGGGGGCGGGCTTGGCGGCGGACCTGCCATTGCCGCTGCCCTGCTGGAAGGCGTCGGTCAGCTTGCGTACTACGGGCGCTTCGATCGTCGAAGACGCCGAACGGACGAATTCACCGAGTTCCTGGAGCTTGGCCATGACGACCTTGCTCTCCACGCCGAACTCCTTGGCGAGTTCGTAGACCCGGACCTTAGCCACTTCGCTCCTCTGAGGTCCGGGTTGCGGCCGGACCGTCGCTAGTTCATGGGCGTACTCATCGCGTACTCATCGAGTGCTGCTCATCGCAATCTCGACCTACTTCCGACTCGCGAGGTACCTGACCGCGCGGGGAGTCCGCACGGCATGTCTTTCTACCGTGTTGCCCGTCAGGCAACCGGGTCACTCTGTGCCTGCTGCACATACCCGCGCAACGCCTTTACGTCGAGCGGCCCCGGGACACGCAACGCCCTCGGGAACGCCCGGCGGCGTACCGCCTGGTCCAGACAGACCTGGGCGGGGTGTACATACGCACCCCGGCCGGGCAGCGTACCGCGAGGATCGGGGGTGCAATCGCCCCCGACCGCCACGATCCGCAGCAGTTGGATCTTGGCCGCTCGCTGCCTGCATCCCACACAGGTGCGCTCAGGGCGTGCGGTGGCGTGCGTCCGGCCAGACACTCCTCAGTCTACCTCCCCGCACCGACCTCACCCCTTCGGGGCAGCAATCGAACGCGTGTTGTCGTGATCCAACCCACACTCGGCGTGGATCTATTCCCCGCCGCCGGGTGCGCCCTGCTCGGCGGGCTGTTCGGTGTCCGGGCGGATGTCGATCCGCCAGCCCGTGAGCCGGGCGGCGAGGCGGGCGTTCTGGCCCTCCTTGCCGATGGCGAGGGAGAGCTGGTAGTCGGGGACCGTCACCCGCGCGGAGCGGGCGGCGAGGTCCACCACGTCGACCTTGGAGACCCGGGCGGGCGACAGCGCGTTGGCCACCATCTCCGCCGGGTCGTCGGACCAGTCGACGATGTCGATCTTCTCGCCGTTCAGCTCGCCCATCACATTGCGCACCCGGCCGCCCATGGGGCCGATGCAGGCCCCCTTGGCGTTCAGGCCCGGACGGGTGGAGCGGACGGCGATCTTGGTGCGGTGGCCGGCCTCGCGGGCGATGGCGGCGATCTCGACGGATCCGTCGGCGATCTCCGGCACCTCCAGCGCGAAGAGCTTCTTCACCAGATTGGGGTGGGTGCGCGAGAGGGTGACGGACGGCCCGCGCACGCCCTTGGCCACCCGGACGACGTACGACCGCAGCCGCAGGCCGTGCGGGTAGGTCTCGCCGGGGACCTGCTCCTGCACCGGCAGGATGGCCTCCAGCTTGCCGATGTCCACCAGCACGTTCTTGGGGTCGCGGCCCTGCTGGACCACCCCGGTGACGATGTCGCCCTCACGGCCCGCGTACTCGCCGAGCGTGGCGTCGTCCTCGGCGTCGCGCAGGCGCTGGAGGATGACCTGCTTGGCGGTGGTCGCGGCGATCCGGCCGAAGTCGGAGGGGGTGTCGTCGAAGGTGCGGGGCTCCTGCCCCTCCTCCAGGTCCTCCGGGTCCTCCTTCGCCCACACCGTGACGTGGCCGGTCTCCCGGTTCAGCTCCACGCGCGCGTGGCGGCGGCTGCCGTCGGTGCGGTGGTAGGCGATGAGGAGGGCCGCCTCGATCGCCTCGACCAGCAGGTCGAAGGAGATCTCCTTCTCCCGTACCAAGCCCCGCAGGGCGCTCATGTCGATGTCCACGGCTACGCCTCCTCTTCTTCCGTCATGTCCGCCATGTCCGTCTGGTCGCTGTGCTGGTCGCTGTTCTGGTCCTTGCGGCCGAACTCGACCTGGACCCGTGCCTTGTCGATCCCGGTGAAGGGGAGTCTGCGCGCGGTGGGCCTGCGGCCCTTGACGCCGGGCACCTCGGTGTCGAGGCCGTCCTCGTCCACGGCCAGGATCCGCGCCACGACCTCGCCGCCCTCGGTGAGCTGGAAGCGGACCAGCCGGCCGGTGGCGCGCACATAGTGGCGCGGCTCGGTGAGGGGGCGCTCGGCGCCGGGGGTGCCGACCTCCAGGGTGTACTCGCCGTCACCCATCGCGTCGGTCTCGTCCAGCTTCGCCGAGAGCGCGCGGCTCACATCGGCGACCTGGTCCAGATCCGCCCCGGTGTCGGAGTCGACGACCACGCGCAGCACCCGCTTGCGACCTACCGAGTCCACGGCGATCTCTTCGAGATCCAGTCCCTGGGAGGCGACGAGCGGTTCCAGCAGCTCTCGCAGCCTCTCGCTCTGGGTGGTGCTCATCCGGGTGACTCCTCGGCCGCGTGTGCTGTTGTGGGAAGGGCGCGTGTCTGATCAAAGGGTATCCGGTCGCGGGGCGTGTTGCCGTCCACCCGGGTGGCGGTGGACGGGGGCGTGCGGGAGCGGTGCCGCTGACGGGCCGGGAGGGCGGGCGCGGGTACGGTGATCACACATGATCCGCCCGGCCCGACCATCCGTTCACTTTCCATCGGTTTCCACCATTTCCGGTTTATGTCCGTTCCGGACTGTTCATACCGCTTAGATCTGTTCGTACGAGTCGCCGAGGACGTCTGCCGTGCCGCTGACCCCGCCGTCGCGTGTCCGCTCCGGGCCGCGCAGAAGAACCCTGCTCGTCTCGGCCGCGGGCGCGCTGCTGCTGACCGGCTGCACCGACGGTGACGACGGGGGCGGCTCCGCCGGGGAGAACCCGGCGGCCGACGACCGGGCCCGCGCGCGGGCGGCCCGCGAGAGCCAGGTCCTCGCCGGGCGGTACGACGCCGTGATCGCCGCCCACCCGGCGCTCGCGGAGCGACTGCGTCCGCTGCGGGCGGCGGTCGCGCGGCACGCGCGGGCGTTCGGCGGGGCACCGGAGCCGAGCGGATCACCGGCGCCGTCCGCCTCCCCGGTCCCCGGGGACGGGCCGGGCGCGCTGGCCGCGCTGGCGGCGGCGGAGCGGACGCTCGCCGACCGGCGCACCCGCGAGCTGCTGGATCTGCCGGGCGAGACGGCCAGGCTGCTGGCCTCGGTGGCGGCGGCCGGGGCGGCGCACGCGTTTCTGCTGACCGAGGGCGAGCACACATGAGCGAGGACACGGGCCGGGAGGCCGAGCTGACGGCGCTCCAGGCCGCGCTGGCCGCCGAACACGCGGCCGTGTACGGGTACGGGGTCGTCGGCGGCCGGATCGACGAGGCCGGGCGGGACCGGGCCAGGGCGGCGCACGACGCCCATCGCGCCCGGCGTGACGCGCTGGCCCGCCAGGTGCGGGACCGGGGCGGCGAGCCGGTGGCGGCGGCGGCCGGGTACGCGCTGCCGTTCTCCGTGCCGGACCCCCCGGCCGCGGTGCGGCTGGCGGCGGAACTGGAGGACCGGGTGGCCGGGGTCTACTCCGATCTGGTGCGGGCCGCCGGGGGCGAGCTGCGGGCCACGGCGGCCGAGGGGCTGCGCGAGGCGGCGGTCCGGGCGGTGGGCTGGCGGGGCGGCAGCGTAGCCTTCCCTGGTCTCGCCGAGCGGTCCGAGGCCGCCTCGGCGTCACCGGCGCCCTCGGCGTGACGCAGGGAAGGAAGAGACGCGCGTATGGCTTTCGCACCGCCGGGGCGACTGATCAGGGCGCTGGGCGAGACGGCACCGGAGGGTGACGACTGGCTGGCGCGGCTGTCCGAGACCCTTCAGGAGGCCCTCGCGCGGCGCGAGTTGGGCATGGAACGCGTCCAGGTGCCCGGTGGCCGCAGCAGCCTGGTGGTGCTGGTCCGCCATGCCGACGGGTTCCCCGCCGTACTGAAGCTGGCCCCGCCCCGGGCCCGGCCCGAGGGCGAGCGGGCGGCGCTCGCGCACTGGGGCGGCCGGGGTGCCGTGCTGGCGCTGCCGGACGAGGTCCGGGACGGGGCGCTGCTGCTGGAGCGGCTGCACCAGGATGTGTCGCTGCGCTCGCTGGCGGAGGCCAAGGCGCTGCTGGAGGCGGCGGGGGTGCTGCGCAGACTGTGGGTGGAGCCGCCGCCCGGGGTGGCCTTCGAGACGGTCGGTGAGCGCACCGGGCGCCAGGCGGCGGCGATGCGGGCGAGCGCGGACGCGGACCCCGCCCTGGCACCGCTGGTGGACGCGGCGCTGGACGCCCGTACGGAGCTGCTGGCCGCGCCTCCGGAGGCGCGGCTGCTGCACGGGACGTTCCGGCAGAGCAAGGTGCTGTCGGCGGAGCGGATGCCGTGGCTGGCGGTGGGGCCGGACCCGGTGGTCGGGGAGTGCGCGTTCGATCTGGCGCGGCTGGTGCGGGACCGGGTGGAGGATCTGATCGGCAGCCCGTCGGGCGCGGCGATCACCCGGCGCCGGATCAAGCGGCTCGCGGAGTCCCTGGAGGTCGATCAGGAGCGGCTGCGCGGCTGGACGCTGTTCCGGGCCGTGGAGTCGGGGGTGCGGGCGCTGCGGGTGGGGCGTCCGGGGGACGCGGAGCTGCTGCTGGAGTTCGCCGGGTGGCTGTGACATGACGGACCTCCTGCCGGGCGCCCGGCAGGAGGTCCCGTACGTCAGGCCGTGAGCAGGGCGATGGCGTCCGCCACCGGCAGTTCCTCGCGCTCCCCGGTGCGGCGGTCCTTCAGCTCGACCACGCCCTCCCCCGCCCGGCGGCCCGCGACCAGGATCTTGGGTACGCCGATCAGCTCGGAGTCGGTGAACTTGACGCCCGGGGAGACCCCGGCCCGGTCGTCCACCAGGACCCGGACCCCGGCGGCGGCCAGCTTCTGCGCGATGTCCAGGGCCAGTTCGGTCTGGAGGGCCTTGCCCGCGGCGACCACATGGACATCGGCGGGGGCGACCTCGGCGGGCCAGCACAGGCCCTTGTCGTCGGCGGTCTGCTCGGCGAGCGCGGCGACCGCGCGGGAGACGCCGATGCCGTAGGAGCCCATGGTGACCCGGACCGGCTTGCCGGTCTGGCCGAGGACGTCGAGCTTGAGGGCGTCGGCGTACTTGCGGCCGAGCTGGAAGATGTGGCCGATCTCGATGGCGCGGTCCAGCGTGAGGCCGGTGCCGCAGTTGGGGCAGGGGTCGCCGTCCTGGACGACCACGACATCGACGTACGCGTCGACCTCGAAGTCGCGGCCCGCGACGACGTTCTTCGCGTGGACGTGCTCCTGGTTGGCGCCGGTGATCCAGGCGGTGCCGGGGGCCACGCGGGGGTCGGCGAGGTACGTGACCTTGGCCAGGCCCTGGGGTCCGACATAGCCGCGGACCAGGTCGGGGCGGCCGGTGAAGTCCTCGGCGGTGACCAGTTCGACCGCGGCCGGGGCGAAGTGCGCCTCGACCTTGCCGAGGTCCACCTCGCGGTCGCCGGGGACGCCCACCGCGACGATCTCGCCGTCCACCTTGACCAGGAGGTTCTTCAGGGTGGCGGAGGCGGGGACGCCGAGCTTGGCGGCCAGGGTCTCGATGGTGGGGGTGTCGGGGGTGTCGATGTTCTCGGCGGGCGGTACGGCCGAGCCGTCGACCGTGCGCAGCTCGTAGGTGATGGCCTCGGTGTTGGCGGCGAACGAGCAGTTCGGGCAGTCCGCGAAGAGGTCCTCGCCGGCCTCGGAGGGGGCGAGGAACTCCTCCGACTTGGAGCCGCCCATGGCTCCGGCGGTGGCCGCGCAGATCCGGTAGTCGAGGCCCAGCCGCTCGAACACCTTCTGGTAGGCGGCCCGGTGCAGCCCGTAGGACTCGGTCAGGCCCTCGTCGGTGAGGTCGAAGGAGTAGGAGTCCTTCATCAGGAACTCCCGGCCGCGCAGGATCCCGGCCCGGGGGCGGGCCTCGTCGCGGAACTTGGTCTGGATCTGGTACAGGATCACCGGCAGGTCCTTGTACGAGGACGCCTGGTCCTTGACCAGCAGGGTGAAGATCTCCTCGTGGGTGGGGCCGAGGAGGTAGTCGCCGCCCTTGCGGTCGTGGAGGCGGAAGAGTTCGGCGCCGTACTCGTCCCAGCGGCCGGTGGCCTCGTAGGGCTCGCGCGGGAGGAGGGCGGGGAGCAGCACCTCCTGGGCGCCGATCGCGTCCATCTCCTCGCGGACGATCCGCTCGACATTGGCGAGGACCTTCTTGCCCAGCGGCAGCCAGGACCAGATACCGGCGGCGGTGCGGCGGACGTACCCGGCGCGCACGAGGAGTTTGTGGCTGAGGACCTCGGCGTCCGCCGGGTCGTCGCGCAGGGTCTTCGCCAACAACTGGGACATGCGCTGGACCGGTGCGTTCGCCATCGTTCTCGTACTCCTGCCAGGAATGGGTGATGGCTAGGAGGTTAGCCGGGGGGCGGGGGGACGTGGAAATCCGTCACCGCGCCAGCGGGAGCGGGGCTCCCATGACCGCGTAGGGCTTGGGGGCGCTGGGGAAGTGGACCCGGCGGGCCAGGTCGGTGTAGCCGAGGGAGCGGTACAGACCGCGGGCCGGGCTGTCGGTGTCGATGGCGGAGAGGATCGAGCGGGGCTCGGTGGCGGTGTCGGTGATGGTGGTGATCAGGGCGCGGCCGATGCCGTGGTGCTGGTGGGCCGGGTGGACATGGAGTTCGGTGATCACGAAGGAGTCGTCCAGCCAGTGGGTGGTGCCCTGGGCGCGGAGATAGGGCTCGACGACGGTGGACCACCAGTGGGCGCGGTCGTTGGGCATCCCGTAGACGAAGCCGGCCAGGTGTCCGGCGACGGTGGCGCCGTAGGCGCGGGCGCCGGGGTAGGTCATGTGGCGCAGCACGATCTGGCGGCGGACCGCGACCTCCTCGGGGCTCAGCCCGAAGGCCAGGGCCTGGACGGCGAGGGCCTCGTCCACGTGGGCTGACATGTCCAAGGGGCCGATGACGGGGTCCATGGCGGGAGCGTACAGGGGGGTGTGGGGGGCGGGGGCGCGCGGTGGGGGTGGGGTGCGAGCCGGGTGGGAGTGGGCGCCGGGTGGGGCGGGGGTCGGGTGGGGCGGGGTGGTCAGAAGAGGACGCTCATGAACGCGCCGGTCTCGCGGAAGCCGACGCGGGTGTAGGTGCGGCGGGCGGCGGTGTTGTAGTCGTTGACGTAGAGGCTGACCACGGGGGCGACATCGGCGAGGGCGTACTTGAGGACCGCGGCCATGCCGGGGGCGGCCAGGCCCCGGCCCCGGTACTCGGGGGCCACCCAGACGCCCTGGATCTGGCAGGCGCGGTCGGTGGCGGCGCCGATCTCCGCCTTGAAGACGACCCTGCCGGTCTCGTCGATCCGGGCGAAGGAGCGGCCGGAGCCGACCAGTTCGGCGACCCTGGCCTGGTAGAGCAGCCCGCCGTCACCGGCCATCGGGGAGACCCCGACCTCCTCGGTGAACATCGCCACGCAGGCCGGCATGATCGTCTCCATCTCGTCCTTGCGGACGCGGCGGACGTAGGGGTCCGGGGCGATGTCGGCGGGCATGCGGTCGGTGACCATGAGGGGCTGGTGGGCGCGGACCTCGCGGGGCGGGCCCCAGTGGGGTTCGAGGAGCCGCCACAGGGCGGTGGTGGGTTCGGCGGGGCCGACGATCGAGGAGCAGCGGCGGCCCGCCCGGCGGGCGCGGTCGGCGAAGGCGCGGACGGCGCGGGGGGTGGCGCAGATGGGGACGAGGTTGGCGCCCGCGTAGCAGAGGGAGGTCAGCATGCCGTCCTCGTACCAGCCCCACATCTCGCCGCCCAGGCGCCAGGGGTCGAGGCCGGCGATCTGGACGCGGGAGGTGACGAAGGCGTTCGCCACCGGCTCGCGGTGCAGGACGGCGAGCGCGGCGTCCAGGTCGCTCGGTTCGAGGACCCGGGAGGTGGTCTGGGTCAGCACGGGCGGGGCCTCACGGGGTGGGGTTTGCTGATCTCCGCACTGTACCTGGGGTTGCTGTGGGGTGGCGTCTCTGTGGGGGCGGGCGCCTAGTGGGGGGGTGGGGGCTGTCGGCGGGCGGGTGCGGGTGGGTGGGGGTTGGGCGCGCAGTTCCCCGCGCCCCTGAGGTGGGTGGGGGTGGGGGTGAGTTGAGGAGTGCGGGTGGGTGGGGGTTGGGTGCGCGGTTCCCCGCGCCCCTGAAAAGCAGGGGGTCAGCCTGCTACTGAGATGGTGGGTTCGCCGGATTCTGTGCCTTCGGCTTCCATCTGTTCGGCGAGTTTCATGGCCTCTTCGATCAGGGTTTCCACGATCTTGGACTCGGGGACGGTCTTGATGACCTCGCCCTTGACGAAGATCTGGCCCTTGCCGTTGCCGGAGGCGACGCCGAGGTCGGCCTCGCGGGCCTCGCCGGGGCCGTTGACGACACAGCCCATGACGGCGACGCGGAGCGGGACCTCCATGCCGGTCAGGCCCGCGGTGACTTCCTCGGCCAGCTTGTAGACATCGACCTGGGCCCGGCCGCAGGAGGGGCAGGAGACGATCTCCAGGCCGCGCTGCCGGAGGTTCAGGGACTCCAGGATCTGGTTGCCGACCTTGACCTCCTCGACCGGCGGGGCGGAGAGGGAGACCCGGATGGTGTCGCCGATGCCCTGGGAGAGCAGGGCGCCGAAGGCGACGGCGGACTTGATGGTGCCCTGGAAGGCGGGGCCGGCCTCGGTGACACCGAGGTGGAGGGGGTAGTCGCACTGGGCGGCGAGCTGCTTGTACGCCTCGACCATGACGACCGGGTCGTTGTGCTTGACGGAGATCTTGATGTCCCGGAAGCCGTGCTCCTCGAAGAGGGACGCCTCCCAGAGGGCCGACTCGACCAGGGCCTCGGGGGTGGCCCTGCCGTACTTCTGGAGGAGGCGGCGGTCCAGGGAGCCCGCGTTCACGCCGATGCGGATGGGCGTGCCGTGGTCCTTGGCGGCGCCGGCGATCTCGCGCACCTTGTCGTCGAACTGCTTGATGTTGCCCGGGTTGACCCGGACGGCCGCGCAGCCCGCCTCGATGGCGGCGAAGACGTACTTGGGCTGGAAGTGGATGTCCGCGATGACCGGGATCTGCGACTTGCGGGCGATCGTGGCGAGCGCGTCGGCGTCGTCCTGGGTGGGGCAGGCGACCCGGACGATCTGGCAGCCGGAGGCGGTCAGCTCGGCGATCTGCTGGAGGGTGGCGCCGATGTCCGACGTACGGGTCGTGGTCATGGACTGCACGGAGACGGGGGCGTCGCCGCCGACGGCGACGGTACCGACCTGGATCTGCCGGCTCCTGCGGCGCTCGGCGATCTTGAGCGGGACGGTCGGCATGCCGAGAGAAATCGCAGTCATCTGCTGTGCAACCCCAAGTCGTGGATCAAGGTCCGGCCCCGAGAAGCGGTGGGCTCCGGCCTTCGAGATTACGGTACGGGCCGCACGCCGGGCACATTCATCGGGTAAACCCCGCCCATGGCGGGCGGCCGGACACCCGTTCGGGCACCGGCCGCCGTGAAGGAGGGGTGGCTAGGAGATTCTGACCGGGTTGACGACGTCCGCGATCAGCACCAGGACCGTGAAGCAGATGAAGATCCCGGCCACCACATAGGCCACCGGCATCAGCTTGGCCACATCGAACGGACCGGGGTCCGGGCGGCGCAGCAGCCGGGCCAGATGGCGGCGCAGCGACTCCCACAGGGCGCCCGCGATGTGCCCGCCGTCGAGCGGGAGCAGCGGGAGCATATTGAAGAGGAAGAGGGAGAGGTTGAAGCCCGCGACCAGCATCAGGGCCATGGCGAGCTGCTGGGTGGGCGGGATGTCCAGGGTGAAGATCTCGCCGCCGACGCGGGCCGCGCCGACCACGCCCATCGGGGAGTCCGCCTCGCGCTCGCCGTCGCCGAAGGCGGCGTCCCACAGGGCCGGGATCTTGGACGGGAGGGCGGCGAGGGAGTCCACGGCGTCCCCGACGCGCTCGCCCATCCAGACCACCGAGTCGCCGAAGTCCTGGCGGACGATGCCGGTGGCGGCGCTGAAGCCGAGGAAGCCCGCGCTGACGTACTCGCCCTGGACGATCTGGCCGCTGGAGTCCTTCCGGGCGACCTGGTTGGTGGCGATGGTGGCGTGGAGGGTGACGTCCTGGCCGTCGCGGTCGACGACGATCGGGACCTCCTTGCCGGGGTTGGCGCGGATCAGGTCCGACAGTTCGTTCCAGTCGTCGGTGCGGACGCCGTCGAAGGAGACGATCTTGTCGCCGGCCTTGAGTCCGGCGGCGGCGGCCGGGGCCGGGGCGTCGGAGTCACGGCAGGTGTCGCGGTTCTCGCTCTGCGCGATGACGCACTCGGAGACCGAGGAGACGGTGGTGGTCTGCTGGGAGATGCCGAAGCCCATCAGGACGGTGAGGAAGAGCGCCACCGCCAGGATCAGGTTCATGAAGGGGCCCGCGAACATCACGATGACCCGCTTCCACGGCTTGCGCGTGTAGAAGAGGCGGGTCTCGTCGCCCGGCTTCAGCTCCTCGAAGGCGGCCGAGCGGGCGTCCTCGATCATGCCGCGCCACGGGGAGGTGGAGCGGGCCTCGATCCTGCCGTCCGGGCCGGGCGGGAACATGCCGATCATGCGGATGTAGCCGCCGAGGGGGATGGCCTTGATGCCGTACTCGGTCTCACCGCGGCGGCGGGACCAGAGGGTCGGGCCGAAGCCGACCATGTACTGCGGCACCCGGATGCCGAAGAGCTTGGCGGTGGAGAGATGCCCCAGCTCGTGCCAGGCGATCGAGATCAGCAGGCCGACCGCGAACACGACTATGCCGAGGATCATCATCAGGGTCGTCATGCACGGGCCTCCGCGGTGGCTTTCTGTGCCGTCTGTGCCGTCAGTTCCCGGGAACGGGCGCGTGCCCAGCTCTCCGCTTCGAGGACGTCCGACACGGTCAGCGAAGTTCCCGGCACCGGGGTGCCGTGTTCCTCGACCACCCGGGTGACGGTGTCCATGATGCCGTTGAAGGGCAGCGCGCCCCGGCGGAACGCCTCGACGCACTCCTCGTTGGCGGCATTGAACACCGCCGGGGCGGTGCCCGCGAGCGTACCGACGTGCCGGGCGAGGCCCACCGAGGGGAACGCCTCGGTGTCCAGGGGGAAGAACTCCCAGGTGGACGCCTTGGTCCAGTCGAAGGCGGGGGCCGCGTCCGGCACCCGTTCGGGCCAGCCCAGCCCGATGGCGATCGGGCCGCGCATATCGGGGGGCGTCGCCTGGGCGAGGGTGGAGCCGTCGGTGAACTCGACCATGGAGTGGACGTACGACTGCGGATGCACGACCACCTCGATGCGGTCGAAGGGGATGTCGTAGAGGAGGTGCGCCTCGATGACCTCCAGGCCCTTGTTGACCAGGGTCGCGGAGTTGATGGTGATCACCGGTCCCATGGCCCAGGTGGGGTGGGCGAGGGCGTCGGCGACGGTGACATGGGCCAGCTCGGCCCGGGTCCGGCCGCGGAAGGGGCCGCCGGAGGCGGTGACGACCAGCTTGCGGACATCGGCGCGGGTACCGGCGGCGAGGGCCTGGAAGAGGGCCGCGTGCTCGGAGTCCACCGGGATGATCTGGCCGGGCCGGGCCAGCGCCTTGACCAGCGGGCCGCCGACGATGAGCGACTCCTTGTTGGCGAGCGCGAGGGTGCGGCCCGCCTCCAGGGCGGCGAGGGTCGGCGCGAGTCCGATGGAGCCGGTGATGCCGTTGAGCACGGTGTGGCAGTCGGAGGCGGCGAGCTGGGTGGCCGCGTCCGGTCCGGCGAGGATCTCGGGCTGCGGCTGGCCGGGCCCGTAGCGGGCGCTCAGGGCGGCCCTCAGGTCCGGTACGGCGTCCGGGAGGGCGACCGCGACGGTCCGGGCGCCGGTGCGGTGGGCCTGCTCGGCGAGCAGCTCGGCGCGGGTGCCGTTCGCGGAGAGCGCGGTGACCTGGAAGCGGTCGGGGTTGCGCAGTACGAGGTCGATGGCCTGGGTGCCGATCGAGCCGGTGGAGCCGAGGATCGCCACGTCCTTGGGGCCGGTTCCCGCGACGGGGTCGTAGACGAGGTGCGGGTCGGCGAGGGGGCGGGCTGGACTGTCGCTCATCCCCCCATTCTTGCCGCATCGGCGGCCCGCCCGGACAGTGCGTCCCCCGGGAGGCGGTGTGCTGCGGTACCTGCCCGGAAATCACGCATTGTGAAGTAGGGGTGAAGATCGTGTGATACGACTTCTGTCCCGCGGGCCGGTGGACCGATGTCCGGCTCCGCGTTTTCCTGGACGACATCCTTGGGGGGATCTCTCCATGCGCATACGCGCCGCTCTGACCATGCCCGCCCTCGCCCTCACGGGCGCGGCCGTCCTCACCGGCACCCTGCTGACCAGCCCGGCGCAGGCGGCCGGAGGTGTGGTGCTGAACCGGGTCTGGTTCGACAGCCCCGGTTCGGACACCGGCTCCAACTCCAGCCTCAACGGGGAGTGGGCCGAGATCAAGAACACCAGCCGCTCGGCGATCTCGCTGAAGGGGTGGGTGCTGAAGGACAAGTCCAACCACAAGTACGTCTTCGCCAACATCAAGATCGGTGCGGGGAAGACGATGAAGATCCGGACGGGGTCGGGGGACGACACGTCGGCGAACAAGTACCAGGACCGGCGGGCGTACGTCTGGAACAACACCAGTGACACGGCGACGCTGACGAAGGCGAACGGGTCCAAGGTGGATTCTTGTTCCTGGACCACTCGGGATGCCAGTGACAAGAAGTGCTAGGAGGATGTCGGCGCTCACCTGATTTTTCGGTGAACGTTCTCTTTCGTTGACGGGCCCGGGGTTGCGTCCGCGATCCACGGGCCGTCTCCTGAGGGGTCTGTGATTCCCTGCTCCAGCCACTCGTGCCTACCGGCCAGGACCGCCTTCACCATCGTGCGGTCCTGGTCGTCCGTGTTGGTCCACAGGCGGGTGAAGAGTTCCTCCACGCGGATGCGGGACTGGCGGCAGAAGGTGTCGGCCAGTTGGTAGGACTCGGGGCCGTGGTCGCCCTGGCGGCGCAGGAGTTCGGCGCGGACGCAGGCCGCGCTCATCGCGAAGAGTTCGGCGCCGATGTCCACGATCCGGCCCAGGAAGCCCTGCTTGGTCTCCAGTCGGCCCTGCCAGCGGGACATGGCGTAGAAGGTGGAGCGGGCCAGTCTGCGGGAGGCGCGTTCGACGAAGCGGAGATGGCCGGAGAGGTCGGTGGTGTGCTTGAACTCGCCGTATGAGGTGGGGAGTTGGCCGGGTCCGGTGATCAGTTTCGGGAGCCATCTGGCGTAGAAGGCGCCCGCGTGCGCGCCTGCCCTCGCCTTGTCCTGGAGGGATGTGTCGGGGTCGATCAGATCGCCGGCCACGGAGAGGTGGGCGTCCACCGCCTCGCGGGCGATGAGGAGGTGCATGATCTCCGTGGAGCCCTCGAAGATGCGGTTGATGCGCAGGTCGCGCAGGATCTGCTCGGCGGGGACCGCCCGTTCGCCGCGGGCCTTGAGGGACTCGGCGGTCTCGAAGCCCCGGCCGCCGCGGATCTGGACCAGTTCGTCGGCGATCCGGCAGGCCATCTCGGAGCCGTAGAGCTTGGCGAGGGCGGCTTCGATGCGGATGTCGTTGCGGTCCTCGTCGGCGAGCTGGGAGGACAGGTCGAGGACCGCCTCCAGGGCGAAGGTGGTGGCCGCGATAAAGCTGATCTTGGCGCCGACGGCCTCGTGGAGGGCGACCGGCTTGCCCCACTGCTCCCGGGCCGCCGACCATTCACGGGCGATTTTCAGACACCATTTGCCCGCGCCGACACACATCGCGGGCAGCGAGAGCCGGCCGGTGTTGAGGGTGGTGAGGGCGATCTTGAGGCCCGCGCCCTCCGGGCCGATGCGGTGCGCCGCCGGGACCCTGACCCGGTGGAAGCGGGTGACGCCGTTCTCGATGCCGCGCAGGCCCATGAAGGCGTTGCGGTGCTCCACGGTGATGCCGGGCGAGTCGGCCTCCACGACGAACGCGGTGATCCCGCCCTTGTGTCCCTCCGACTTCGGCACCCGGGCCATGACGACCAGGAGGTCGGCGATCACCCCGTTGGTGGTCCAGAGCTTCACGCCGTCCAGGAGATAGTCGTCGCCGTCCGGGACGGCGGTGGTGGCCAGCCGGGCGGGGTCGGAGCCCACGTCGGGCTCGGTGAGCAGGAACGCCGAGATCGCGCTGCGGGCGCAGCGGGGCAGGAAGGTGTCCTTCTGCTCCTGCGTGCCGAAGAGCTTCAGCGGCTGCGGTACGCCGATCGACTGGTGGGCGGAGAGCAGCGCGCCCAGGGCCGGGCTGGTGGAGCCGACCAGGGCGAGGGCCTTGTTGTAGTGGACCTGCGTGAGGCCGAGGCCGCCGTACTCGGGGTCGATCTTCATGCCGAGCGCGCCGAGTTCCTTGAGGCCGGTGACGACCTCGTCGGGGATGCGGGCGTCGCGCTCGATGCGCGCCGGGTCGACGCGGTGCTCGCAGAAGTCGCGGAGGGCGGTGAGGAAGGTCTCGCCGCGGGTGGTGTCCTCCGGGGTGGGGAGGGGGTGGGGGTGGATCAGGTCGAGGCGGAAGCGGCCGAGGAAGAGTTCCCTGGCGAAGCTGGGCCGGTGCCAGTCCCGTTCCCGGGCGGCCTCCGCCACTCGGCGGGCCTCGCGCTCGGAGACGCTGGGCTGGGTGGGGGGTGCGGTCATGACGCTCACCTCGCCGCGGATCGGGATCTGAGGGCCCTGCGGTTACCGACGGGTGTTACCCGTTCGTATGTACCGGAATCCAGGGGGCGGCGACCACACCACGCGCGGCCGTTCGGCCGTCCGGGGGGTGCGCATCGGGGGTGCGCACGGGGGCGTGGGGGGTGTGCGGGTGTGGGTACGGCCGGAGCCCCCGCACAGTGGGCTCCGGCCGTGGGGCGGTCCTGGGCTCAGAGGGCCAGGCCGGTGAGGACGAGGACGCGCTCGTAGGTGTAGTCGTCCATCGCGTAGCGCACGCCCTCGCGGCCGACGCCGGAGAGCTTGGCACCGCCGTACGGCATCTGGTCGGCGCGGTAGGACGGGACGTCGCCGATGATCACGCCGCCCACTTCCAGGGCGCGGTGGGCGCGGAACGCGGTCTGGACGTCATGGGTGAAGACGCCCGCCTGGAGGCCGTACTTGGAGGAGTTGACGGCCGCGAACGCCGCCGCCTCGCCGTCGACCTTCTGGACCGTGAGGACCGGGCCGAAGATCTCCTCGCAGGCGAGGGTGGCGTCGGCGGGGACGTCGGTGAGGACGGTCGGGGCGTAGGAGGCGCCGTCGCGCGCGCCGCCGGTGAGGAGGCGGGCGCCCTTCTGCACGGCCTCGTCGACCCAGGATTCGACGCGCCGGGCGGCGTCCTCGCTGACCAGCGGGCCGACATCGGTGGTGGCGTCGGCGGGGTCGCCGGTGACCTGGGCCTCGACGGCGGCGACGATCCTCGGGAGCAGCCGGTCGTAGACGGCGGCGTCGGCGATCACGCGCTGCACGGAGATGCAGGACTGGCCGCCCTGGTAGTTGGAGAAGGTCGCGATGCGGGTCGCGGCCCAGTCGAGGTCGGCGTCGGAGGCGTAGTCGGCGAGGACCACGGCGGCGCCGTTGCCGCCCAGTTCCAGGGTGCAGTGCTTGCGGGGCACCGAGTCCATGATCGCGTAACCGACCTTCTCGGAGCCGGTGAAGGAGATCACGGGGAGGCGCTCGTCCTGGACGAGGGCGGGCATCCGGTCGTTCGGGACCGGGAGGATGCTCCAGGAGCCGGCCGGGAGGTCGGTCTCGGCGAGGAGTTCGCCCAGGATCAGGCCCGAGAGGGGGGTGGCCGGGGCGGGCTTGAGGATGATCGGGACGCCCGCGGCGATGGCGGGGGCGATCTTGTGGGCGCAGAGGTTGAGCGGGAAGTTGAAGGGCGCGATACCGAGGACGACGCCCTTGGGGAAGCGGCGGGTGAGGGCGAGGCGGCCGGCGCCTCCGGCGTCGGTGTCCAGGCGCTGGGCGTCTCCGCCGTTGAAGCGGCGGGCCTCCTCGGCGGCGAACCGGAAGACCGAGACCGCGCGGCCGACCTCTCCGCGGGCCCACTTGATGGGCTTGCCGTTCTCGGCGGAGATCAGTTCGGCGATCTCCTCGGCGCGGGCGGCGAGGCCGCGGCTGACGTGGTCCAGGGCGGCGGCGCGGAGGTGGGCCGGGGTCGCGGCGAAGTCCTCGCGGACGGCGTGGGCGGCGGCTACGGCCTCTTCGGTCTGGGCGTCGGTGGGGACGCTGACGGTGCCGACGGTGCGGTTGTCCCACGGGGAGGTGACGGGGAAGGTGGCGTCGCCGGTGGCCTTGCGGCCGGCCAGCCAGAAGGGGGTGACGGGGGTGGGGGTGGGGTCGGGGGTCATGGGTGGGCTGGCCTCTCCGTGGGTGTGCGGTGGGGTTCCACGGTAGGGGTGGGGTGGGGTGGGGGGTGGGTGGACGTTGTGTAGTGGTGGGGGGTGGGGGTTTGCCTGATTGTCGTATTAGTGGGGGGAGGGTTTGGGGTGGGGTGAGAGGTGAGGGGTGGAGTCGGTTGGGGGGAGGGGTTGGGGTGAGGGGGTGAGTTGGGGTGAGGGGGTGGGTGCGGGTGCGTGGGGGCTGGGCGCGCAGTTCCCCGCGCCCCTGAAAGCCTTGGCCCTTGGCGATTCTCGGAGAGTCACCGGGGTTGGTCGTCCGTCACCGAGGGTGATCGTCGGGTGGGGTTGCCTTGAGGGCCAGCCATAGCTCCATGCGGACGTCCGGGTCGTCCAGGGAGCGGGTGAGGATCTCTTCCACTCGGCGCATTCGGTAGCGGAGGGTGTGGCGGTGGACGCCGAGGTCCGCGGCTGCGGCGTCCCACTGGCCGTGGTGGGAGAGCCAGGCGCGCAGAGAGGCGACCAGGTCGCCGCGGCCGGTGGCGTCGTGGTCGTGGAGGGGGCGCAGCAGACCGTCGGCGAAGGCGCGGACGGCGTCGTCGGCGAGGAGGGGGAGGACCGAGCCCGCGGCCAGTTGGTCGTGCTCGACCAGGGGGCGGCCCCGGCGGCGGGCGACGGAGAGGGCCTGTTCGGCCTGCTTGTAGGCGGTGGGGACGGTGATCGGGCCTGCGGGGGCGGAGACGCCGATCGCGGTGAGGGGGTCGTCGTCGGGGCCCGGTTCGCGGTCCGCGCACGCGGCCGTCGCCGCTCCCCCGTCCGCCGCCAGGACGACCAGGCGGTCGCCGTCGGGGACCACGAGGATCGACTCCCCGGCGCGGGCGGCGGCCGACTCCAGGAGTTCGGGGAGGGTGTCGTTGGTTGCCGGGCCCTCGGCGAGGAGGAGGCGGAAGGGGGCGTCGAGGAGGGAGCCGTAGAGGTCGCCGGCGACGGTGCGGGCGTGCTCGGGTTCCCCGGCGAGGAGCATGCGCAGGACCGCCGTGCCGATGCGCTGCTCCGCCGCGTGCAGGGAGCGGGAGCGCTCGGTGGTGAGGGTGAGGAGGGCGACGGCGGAGTGCAGGGCGTAGCGCTCGGCGGTGCCGAGGGCGCCCGCGGTGCCGACGGCGAGGGCGGAGCGGGGGCGGCGGCCGGTGCCGAGGGAGTGGAGTTCGACGCGGTCGTCGTGGTCGGGGCCGCCGACGACGACGCTGGCGGGGGGCGGGCGGTCGCGCAGCTTCTCGACGTCGGCCGTCAGCCGGGCCGCCCGGCGGGCCGCCCACTCCGGGGCCGCGGCGACGACGGCGCCCGAGGCGTCGTAGAGCGCGGCCCAGCCGTCGAGCTGGGCGGCGAGCGCGGTGAGCAGCCCCTCCGGGCCGTCGGACAGGGCCTGCCGGGTCAGTTCGCGCTGGGCGGCGAAGCCCGCGGTGACCGCGCGGTACTGGTCGGCGGCGATGGCGGCGGAGACGGCCTTGGTGATCGCCAGGAAGGGGGTGCGGCGGGGCACCTCCAGGAGGGGGAGGCCCTCGCTCTCGGCGGCGTCGAGGAGGGCGGCGGGGAGGTCGTCGTAGTTGACGCCGACCGCGAAGCCGAGGCCGACCACGCCCGCGTCCACCAGGCGCCGGACATAGCGGGTCATGGCCTGCGGGTTCTCGGCGTCCAGGGTGAGCGCGGTGGTGAGCAGCAGCTCACCGCCCTCCATGTACGGCACGGGGTCGGTCAGCTCGCTGACATGGGCCCAGCGCACGGGGACGTCCAGCTTGTCCTGCCCCGCCCGCACGGTCAGCCGGAGCGCGGAGTGGTGGGCGAGTGAGGCGAGCGTGGGCGGCATAGGGGGCTGGGCCTTCGGGTCGGTCGGCCACCGCCGGGGTGCGGGGCGGGGGCGCGGGGCGGGGGCGCGGGGCGCGGTTCGGTCGGCGGCGGCGGCCGTCTGCGGGTCGATTGGCCGTCTTGTATGAACGGTCTTCTTCGATTCTGCCGCATTGGCCGGTCGGGTGGGGGGTGCTTGGGGGGTGGGGTGGGGGGCGCATGGGCTGGCCGGGTGGGAGGCGCATGGGCTGGCCGGGTGGGCGGGCGCGCGTTGGCCGGTCGGGGGGCGGGTGCATCGGTCGGTCGGGGCGCGGGGGCATGGGCCGGTCGGGTGAGGGCGCATCGGCCGGTCTGGCGGGCGGACGCACCGGCCCGTCGAGGGCTCGGACGCATCGCCGGTCAGGGGCGCGGGCGCATCGCCCGGTCCGGCAGGCGGGCGCGTGGGCCGGTCGGGGGTACGGATGCATCGGCCGGTCAGGGGCGCGGGCGCACGGGCCGGTCGGGTGGGGGGGCACATCGGCTGGCCCGGCGGGCGGACGCACAGGCCCGTCGGGGGCGCGGATGCATCGGCCCGTCGGGAGCGCGGGCGCACGGGCCGGTCCGGCGGGCGGGCGCATCGGCCGGTCCGGCGGGCCGGTGCACGGGCCCGCCGGGGGCGCGGATGCATCGGCCGGTCAAGGGCGCGGGTGCATCGCCCGGTCGAGTGGGGGGCGTATCGGCCGGTCCGGTGGGGGCTACGAGCTCAGTTCCAGGAGGGTCGGGGGGGTGTGGTCGCCGTGGGTGTCGGTGAGGGAGAGGACCGCGTGGCCGGGGGGCAGGTCGTGGGCGAGCTGGGAGGCGGACCAGCGTTCGCGCTCGACCTGGCGGACGGTGACCGCGTCGGTGGTGACGGCCTTGCCGGTGACCAGTTTGCGCAGGGCGTGGATCGCGCGGGTCATGGGCTGGTCGGCGAAGACGGTGTGCTGGGCGACCTCGCGGGTCTCCACCCACTCGGTGCCCCACGCCTGCGCGAACCGGCCGCCGTCCCAGGTGGTCACCCCGGAGAACGCCATCCGGCAGCCGACGGCCGCGAACAGCGGGCCGTGCAGCGCCTCCGGTACGTCGCCCACCGTGCGCAGCGCCAGGACGGCCCCGGCGTTCTGCGACCGCAGCCGCTGCACGCGGCGCAGCGACTCGGCGGTGATCGTGCCGGTGGCGTCGTCCAGGACCAGCGCGGCGAAGTGCGGGCGGCGCCCCGCGTCCCGTACGACGGCCGTGAACTGGGCCAGGATCAGCCGGGTGAGCAGCCGGGACGCCTCCTCGTGGCCGTGCGCGGGGAGGTCGATCCGGACCCGGAGGGGGTGGTGGGCGACGGCCCGCAGCGAGAACGGGCGGGGGGCGGAGGGGGCGGCCGAGCCGGTGAAGAAGTCCGCGAAGGCGGGGCGGTCGAGGAGGGCGAGCCGGTCGGCGAGGGCGGGGCCGGTGTCGGCGGCGGTGCCGTGCTGGCGCAGCCGGGCCTCCAGTTCGCGGCGCATCACGGTGTGCCGCTCGCCGGTGAGGGCGTCCCGCAGCGCGGTCAGGGCGCCCGGGTCGCCCTCCAGCAGCGCGCGCAGCACCGGCAGCGGCGGGAAACGGCCGTGCACCGCGCGGTAGGGGCCGAGGAGCTGGGCGAGGGCGGTGTGGGCGCTCTGGTGGCCGACCTGCTCGACGTCCCCGATCAGCGCCTCGGCGAGGATCGCGGCGGCCTCGTCGGGGTCGTCGGCCTCGGCGTAGGGGTCGAGGTCGTGCACGGAGGCGGGGTCGCCGAGCCGGACGACGACGTCGTACGCGCTGTCCGGGCCGAGGGGGGTGCCGGTGGCGGTGACGGCGACGACCGAGGCGCCGCCGGTGAGCGCGGTGAGGGCGAGGGACTCGACGACCGGTGCGATCAGCCGGCGGGTCTTGCCCGCGCCGGACGGGCCGATGGCCAGCAGGGACGTCGCCAGCACCGCCGGGCCGAGGGCGGCGCCCGCGCCCCGGTGGGCGGCCGGGACCCGGTCACCGGTGGTCCAGCGGCCGATGCGGACCTGCCCGGCGAGGGGGTCGTGGACGGCGGTACGGGTGGGCAGGTCGCGGGCACCGGAGGGGTGGACCCAGGCGGCGGCGCCCTGGCGCAGCACGGTGTCGGTGAACGCGGCGAGGCGGGCGCCGTCGTGCCGGGCGTCGCGCCAGGCGCGGTCGACGCGGGCGCAGTCGACGTCGTTCATCCGGCCGGTGAGGACCTCGGCGGTGAGCAGATCGGCGGCCTGGTGCCGGCCGGCCTCGCGCAGCGCGGGCCACTGCGAGCGGGGCGGCTCGGCGGGTCCGGCGGCGGGGCGGGTCCGCCCGGCGCGGCGGGCGTCGAGCAGGGCGCGGGCGTAGGGCAGCCAGCCGCCGACGCGGGCGAAGGGGAGGACGACCAGCAGGGTGATCAGGCCGTAGACGGAGTCGACGAAGAGCTGGGAGGTGAAGAGGTCGTAGCCGCCGGAGATCAGCACGGTCAGGGAGAACAGGGGGGCGACCACGGGCAGCGGGTTCCAGCCGACGCCGGGGAAGGCGTCCGGGAAGACGAGGCTCAGCGCGATCAGGGCGGCCAGGAGGGCGAGCAGCGCGCGGGCGGGCTGCGGGCGGCGCCCGAGGGAGTACCGGACGACCTCGGACCAGCTCCCGAGGCGGCCCATGGCGACGACGAGGGCGGCGAAGAAGACGCCGTCGTAGACCACGCGGGCCTCGGCGCCCTCCATGCCCTGCGGGGAGGCGAGGGTGCCGCCCCACCACCAGTCGTCCGGGGTGACCAGGCGCAGCGGGGCGAACTGATAGGGGATGCCGCCCTGCCGCCACAGCGACCAGAGGAGCAGCCCGACGACGAACGGGATCAGCAGCCCGACGACGGTGATCGGCGCGAGCCGCTCGGTGCCCGCGTCCTCCTGGGGCGGCCGGTACCCGAACCGCCAGACGCCGGGGCGGACGGCGGGCCGGGGGGTGTCCAGCCACTCGGCGACGGGGGTGCGCCCCGGCGGGGTACCGGGGTGGGGCGGGGTGCCGTGGGGGGCGGCCTGCGGCCGGGGCGGGATCTGGGGGATGGGGTGAGGGGGGGTCGGGGGGATGCCGGGGACCGGTGACCCGTAGGGGTCGGGGGGGATTCCGGGGCCGGGGGCGGGCCTGTGGGCGACCGGTGGGATTCCGGGGCCGGGGTGGGGGGCGTCCGGGGAACTTGCGGAGCCGGGACCGCCAGGGCCGGGACCGCCATGAGTGCCCGAGGGGAATCCGGGGCCGGGACCGTGGCTGCTCGGGGGAACCTCGGGACCCGGCCCGTACGCGTCCGGGAGATCCTCGGGGCCGGGCGGCCCGTACGCGTCCGGGGGAACCCCGGGGCCAGGCGGCCCGTAGGGGTCCGGGGCAACCCCGGGACCCGGGACCCCGTACGCGTCCGGGGGGACCCCGGGGCCGGGCGGCGGCACGTGCGCGTCCGGAGCAGCCCCAGGACCCGGCGGCACGTGCGCGTCCGGGGACACCCCAGGACCCGGCGACCCGTACGCACCCCGGGCCCCCCCGGGACCCGGCGACCCGTACGCATCCCCCGGTGTCGCCGGGCGGGGTACGGGGTCGGCGTGCGTGCCCCGGGTGTCCTGCGTCCCGTCGCTGTCCATCGTTCTGCCCCCTGACCAGCCGTTCCCAGCGGTTGCGTGCACCGTCGGCGAGTCAATCTAACGCGCCCGCAAGGGGAGTTCACCGCATACACGGCCGGGTCCGGCCACGCGTCCCGGACGGGTCCCGGTCCCGGGTATGTCCACGGCGGACAACGCGGCTCGCCGAAAACGCCCACATGGAGCATGCCCACCCCCCGCTCCCCCACCTAGCCTGCGAGAAACAGCACCCGGGCGTCCGAGCCGCACACCGGCGCCGTCGGCCCGCAGCGCCGCGGGACCACCGCGGCACGACCCACCACACCGCCCGCAAGACCGCAGGCCACCGCACGGCCGCAGGCCACCGCACGATCACAGGGAGCCCCCATGACCGCAGTCCCGCAGGAGCGCCGCGTCGTCACCGCCATTCCCGGCCCGAAGTCGCAGGAGCTTCAGGCCCGCCGTACCGCGGCGGTGGCGCAGGGCGTCGGCTCCGTGCTGCCGGTGTTCACCGCGCGCGCGGGCGGCGGGATCATCGAGGACGTCGACGGCAACCGGCTGATCGACTTCGGCTCCGGGATCGCGGTGACCTCGGTCGGCGCCTCCGCCGAGGCCGTCGTCCGCCGGGCCTCCGCCCAGCTCGCCGACTTCACCCACACCTGTTTCATGGTCACCCCCTACGAGGGGTACGTCGAGGTCGCCGAGGCGCTCGCCGAGCTGACGCCGGGCGACCACGCCAAGAAGACCGCGCTGTTCAACTCGGGCGCCGAGGCCGTGGAGAACGCGGTGAAGATCGCCCGCGCGTACACCAAGCGGCAGGCGGTCGTGGTCTTCGACCACGGCTACCACGGCCGGACCAACCTCACCATGGCGCTGACCGCCAAGAACATGCCCTACAAGCACGGCTTCGGGCCGTTCGCGCCCGAGGTCTACCGGGTGCCGGTGGCCTACGGCTACCGCTGGCCGACCGGTGCCGAGAACGCCGGCGCCGAGGCCGCCGCGCAGGCCATCGACGAGATGTCCAAGCAGGTCGGCGCGGACAACATCGCGGCGATCATCATCGAGCCGGTGCTCGGCGAGGGCGGCTTCATCGAGCCCGCCAAGGGCTTCCTCCCGGCGATCGTGCAGTACGCCAACGACAACGGGATCGTCTTCGTCGCCGACGAGATCCAGTCCGGGTTCTGCCGGACCGGCCAGTGGTTCGCGTGCGAGGACGAGGGGATCGTCCCGGACCTGATCACCACTGCCAAGGGCATCGCGGGCGGGCTGCCGCTGGCGGCGGTCACCGGGCGCGCCGAGATCATGGACGCGGCCCACGCGGGCGGCCTCGGCGGCACCTACGGCGGCAACCCGGTGGCCTGCGCGGGCGCGCTCGGGTCCATCGAGACCATGAAGGAGCTGGACCTCAACGCCGCCGCCCGGCACATCGAGGAGGTCATGAAGGGGCGGCTCACCGCCATGGCCGAGAAGTTCGACATCATCGGCGATGTCCGGGGCCGGGGCGCGATGATCGCGATCGAGCTGGTCAAGGACCGGGCGACCAAGGAGCCGAACCCGGAGGCGACCGCCGCGCTGGCCAAGGCGTGCCACGCCGAGGGGCTGCTGGTCCTGACCTGTGGCACCTACGGCAATGTGCTGCGCTTCCTGCCGCCGCTGGTCATCGGCGACGACCTGCTCACCGAGGGCCTGGACATCATCGAGCAGGCGTTCGCCCGGATCTGAGCCATCGGGGATGGATGGGCCGTCCGGGGCGTCTGAGTCGTCGGGGGTATCCGGGGCATCTGAGCCCGTCCGGGGCGTCCGGGGTATCTGAGCTGTCCCAGGCGTTCGGGGCGTTCGGGGCGTCTGAGCCGTCTGAAGCGTTCGAGGCGCGTCCGGGGTGGGTCCCGGGCGCGTCCGGCACGGTCAGCGACCTGCCGCCTGCGGCCTGCGGCCTGCGGCAGAGCGTGTGAAGAGAGTGTGCGGGGTGGATGGCGGGAGGCGGATCGGGGTGTCCTCGCCGGACCCGCTGCCGTAGGTTCATCGCGGATGAGAGATACACCCGGCCACAGGGCACTGTGGGCGGTATCAGGCCGGGGCCTCCCCCGCTTCGACCTGGTCGTGCCTCGCGCACACACCCGGGGCCCTCCGGCTCCGGATTCTCCTCAGGATCGGACGGTCGCCCGCCCCACACCCCCCGGGGCGTGCGACGATCCGGTTCCGGACGGCCGACGCGGAACCACCACCGCCGCCCGCGTGAGCGGCGCGCGGAGGTCGCCCCCGGACGGCACGCCCTGGAAGGGCCGACGCATACCCCCCTTTGCGTCGGCCCTTCCGGCATGTCCGGACCGCCGCGGGACCGGGGTCCAGACCTCTGGCGCCCGGACCTCGTCACCCGCCTGCTCCCCCGCCATGCCCCGGCCCCCACCCCCTGTGCGCCGCCCGTCCGCCCCTTCCCCGGCGGGTACCGGGCGCTCGATCCTGTGAGGTCGTGAGTCTGTCGGGCGGTGACCTTGTCGGGAGGGAGACCCAGCGATGTCCGGGACGTCTGCGAGTGGCCGCGTTGTCCTGCGGGAACTGGCGCACCAGGTCGGCGGCAGCTTCGGGGAGGCCGCCGACGCGATGTACGCCCGCCTCACCGACGGACCCCCGGGCGCGATCGACTGGGGTCCGGCGGACTCGGTCGCGGCGACACCGGACGAGCACGCGGCGTGGCGGGCGGCCACCCGGCGCTTCCAGGAGACGGTGGTGGCCGCGGAGCGCCGCCGGGCCGCCGCGCAGTACAGCCTGCGCAACCGCTTCCTGCCCGGCGGCACCCGGCGCCGGACGCTGGCCGCGGCGCACTGCCGCGCGGTGCTGGGCGGCGCGGTCCGGGCGTACCGGCCGGTGATCGCGGAGATCGAGCGGCGCCGGACCGCCGAGCAGACCGAGCGGCGGCGCAGGCAGCAGGAGCTGAACCGGCGCTGGCGGGAGCGGGCCGAACGGGACCGGGAGCGGCGCCGGGAGCAGTCCCGGCGCCATCTGGCGGTGGCCGCGCAGTTGGTGTGGGGCTGGACCCTGACCGAGTACGGCGGCTCCCGCGAGGTCTGGGTGTTCCGGTACGACATCCAGCCCGCGGCCCGGCCGGGCGCCCCGGTGGGCGGCTCGCCGGAACCGCTGACGGCGATGGGCCTGGAGCGGCGGTTGAAGGCGCTGGCCCGGGAGGCCCGGCCGGGGCGGCTGAGCTGCCGGTGGGACGAGCGGGCGACGATGCGGGTGGCCCGGGAGTGCACGGTGGGTGAGCTGGCGGGCGACTTCGAGATCTGGTGGGCGGCGGTCACCCACTCGTACTGGGAGTCGCCGTACGAGATCCCGGAGCGGCGGCGGGAGCGGGGGGCGGTGGTGCTGCCCGGACCCGAGATCAGATTGGAGTGAGTCCAGTCTGCGCGCTCCCGAGGGTAGGGTGGGCGGATCTTGGACCGTCGAGGGCGTGGAGGAGCCGTGGCCGACCGATCCCCCTCCTCCCCATCCTCCCCATCCTCCCCTTACTCCCCGGCGGGCAGGGCGGTGGCGGTGCGGGCGCCCGAGCGGCTGGGGCGGGTCCGGCTCGGTGACGGGCGGGGGCTCGGCTGGGCCGAGTGGGGGCCGGAGTCGGGGCCGCCGGTGCTGCTGTGCGCCGGGTCGGCGACGAGCCGTCGGCTGGGCCTGGACACGGACGCGGTGACCGCGCTCGGCGTCCGGCTGGTGACCGTGGACCGGCCGGGGCTCGGGGTGTCGGAGGCGGTGGCGGGGTGGACCCTGACGGACTGGGCGACGGACCTCGCCGCGTTCGCCCAACTGCGCGGACTGCGCCGCTTCCCGGCCGCCGTCGGCTACTCGGTCGGCGCCCCCTTCGCGCTGGCCTGCGCCGCCGCCGGGCTGGTGGACCGGGTGGCGGTGGTGTCGGGCACGGACGAGATCGCCCACCCCGCCTTCGACGGTGCCCGCGAACCGGAGGCCGAGTTCCTGGTCCGGCGGGCCGCCGGTGATCCGGACGGGGCGGAGCGGGTGCTCGCCGGGGCGGCGGACGCGGAGGCGCTGTACGAGGTGGTGACCGGGGCGCCCGGGGAGCACGACCGGCGGGTCTTCGGCGACCCCGGGTTCCGGCGGGCGTACCGGGAGGCGCTGGCGGAGGGGTTCCTCCAGGGGTCGCGGGGGTACGCGCGGGAGACGGTGCTGGCGGCGCGGCGCTGGCCGTTCGACCCGGCGGCGCTGCGGGTCCCGGTACGGCTCTGGTACAGCGCGGGCGACCGCAACCCCTTCCACTCGCCGGATCTCGGGGCCGGTCTCGCCGCGCGGATCCCCGGGGCGCGGCGCGAGGTCCTGGCGGACGCGGGGACGGCGCTGCCGTGGACCCATGCCCGGGAGATCCTCACCGCCCTGCTGCGTCCGGTGTGACCTGGGACGCCCTCACATTTGACACAATCAATTTTGCGGGCATCCTTGAGGACAAAAGGGCCGCGGCGAAGTGGGGCACAGGATGGACACGGAAGAGCTGGCCGGTGATCTGCTGAGGAGGAAGGGCCTGCGCAGCACCTCCCAGCGCCGCGCCGTGCTGACCGCGCTGCTGGGCAATCCGCACTCCACCGCCTCGGAGATCGAGGGGCGGATCGGGGTGGGCCGGGCGGCCCCGGGCGGGCTGTCCCGGCAGGGCCTCTACAACGTGCTGGAGGACCTCACCCGGGCGGAGCTGATCCGCTGTATCGAGCCGGCCGGTTCACCGGCCCGCTATGAGCTGCGCGTCGGCGACAACCACCATCATCTGGTGTGCCGGAGCTGCGGCCGGATCGAGGACGTGGACTGCACGGTCGGCCGGGCGCCCTGTCTGGATCTCGCCGAGGACAAGGGCTTCACCGTGGACGAGGCCGAGATCACCTGGTGGGGCGTGTGCGGCGACTGCCGCCGCTTCGGCGCCACCGCGCGCACCCCCTGAGGGCTCTGAGGGCCCTGAGGGCAGGGCCCCGCCCCATACGCACGCCCCATACGCACGCCCAACACCCACGCTCAGTACGCGCGCTCGGCCGTGTGGCAGGCGGTGCAGACGAAGCGGCGGGCGGCGACCGGGCCGGTGGACGGGCCCATGCCGTTGCCCTGGGACACCTGGGCGACCAGCACCCGGGCGTGGTCCCGGCAGGCGGCGAGGCCGCAGCGGGCGCAGACGCCGATGGCGGCGGTGTCGGTTCGGTCCTGAAGGGTGCAGTCGTAGCAGGTCATGGGGGAACTCCGGGGTGAGGGACGGCGCGTGACCGGACACGGGGAAGGAAGCGGCGCCGCTCGACGGTGAGCGCGGCGGGGAGGGCCTCGGGTGAGGGGGCGGGGGCGGCGGCAAGAGACGGCCGCTGCCGGGCCCACCTCGGCCCGACATCCAAGCTAACGACCAGATTGGACACAGTCAACTGTAGCTGTCGGGTGAGCGGCGGTTTCCGGGGTGGCGGGTGCGGCTGCGAAGCTGGGCGGGTGCCGTTCCTCGTCCTGCTCCTCGCCCCGGTCGCCGTCTTCCTGCTGCTCACCTGGCAGGTGATGGCCGACGGCCCGCTCCTGGGGCCGGACGAGGGGCTGAGCCGGGCGCTGATCCGGCCCGACCGGTTCTCCGAGCTGCTCTCCGACCTCGGCAATGTCCAGGTCGCGGTCCCGGTGCTGGTGCTCGCGGCGGGCTGGGCGGCCCGGCGGGCGCGGGCGGCGGGGCGGGCCCGCTGGTGGTTCCCGGCGGTGGGCGCCGGGGTCCTGATGGCGCTGGTGCCGCTGCTGGTCGTCCCGGTCAAGGTGCTCACCGACCGGCCGGGCACCCCGGCCGTACCGCCCGCGACCGGCTACTTCCCGTCCGGCCACACGGCCACCGCGCTGATCGCCTACGGTGCCGCCGCCCTGCTCCTGCTGCCCTGGCTGCGCCGGACGGCCGCGCGCCGCGCACTGGTCCTGCTGTGCGCGGCGGCGGTCCTCGGGGTGTCCTACGGGCTGGTGCGCCGGGGGTATCACTGGCCGCTGGACGTGGTGGCCAGTTGGTGCCTCGGCGCGGCACTGCTGCTGGGCTATGCGCGGGCGCTCAGGGCCTGGACCGGCGGCCCGCCCACAGCCCCGGCTTCTGCCCCGGATCCGGCTTCCGCTCCGGTCACGGGAAGTAGCTGTCGAATGTCCGCTGGAACTCCCAGTTCGCGAAGCGGTCCCAGTTGATCGACCAGGTCATCAGGCCGCGCAGATCGGGCCAGGTGCCATGGGTGGTGTACGAGCCGCAGTTGGTCTTCTTGGTCAGGCAGTCCAGTGCCTTGGTGACCTCGCCGGGGGCCACATAGCCGTTCCCGGCGTTGACCGAGGCGGGCATGCCGATGGCGATCTGGTCGGGGCGGAGCGGCGGGAAGACGTTGTTCTGGTTGCCGGCCACCGGGAAGCCGGTGAGCAGCATGTCGGTCATGGCGATGTGGAAGTCGGCGCCGCCCATGGAGTGGTACTGGTTGTCCAGGCCCATGATCGGGCCGGAGTTGTAGTCCTGGACGTGCAGCAGGGTGAGGTCGTCGCGCAGGGCGTGGATGACCGGGAGGTAGGCCCCGGCGCGCGGGTCCTGGCCGCCCCAGGGGCCGGTGCCGTAGTACTGGTAGCCGAGCTGGACGAAGAACGTCTCGGGGGCCATGGTCAGCACGAAGTCGGCGCCGTACTTGGCCTTGAGGGTCTTGACCGCGGCGATGAGGTTGACGACGACCGGGGTGGTGGGGTTCTTGAAGTCGGTGTCGTTGGCGTTCAGGGACAGGGAGTGGCCCTCGAAGTCGATGTCGAGGCCGTCGAGCCCGTACTCGTCGATGATCCGGGAGACGGACGTGACGAACATGTCCCGGGCGGCGGTGGTGGTGAGCTGGACCTGGCCGTTCTGGCCGCCGATGGAGATGAGCACCTTCTTCCCGGCCGCCTGCTTGGCCTGGATGGCCGCCTTGAACTCGGCGTCGCTCTCCACGTTCGGGCACGCGGTGACCGGGCAGCGCTCGAAGCGGATGTCGCCGGAGGTGACCGAGGTGGGCTCACCGAAGGCCAGGTCGATGACGTCCCAACTGTCGGGGACGTCGGCGAGCCGGGTGTAGCCGGAGCCGTTGGCGAAACTGGCGTGGAGGTAGCCGACGAGGGCGTGCGGGGGCAGGCCCGGGTTGCCGCCACCGGCGGTGGTGGTGGCGCTGACGGCCGTCGAGCGGGGTGACTCCCCCGCGTCGTTGAGCGCGGTGACCTGGAAGGAATAGGCCGTGGTCGGGGTCAGGCCGCCGACGGTCGCCGAGGTGCCGGTGGCGGTCTGCACCCGGGTGCCGTCGCGGTAGATCGCGTAACTGGTCGCGCCGGTCACCGCGGTCCAGGACAGGGCGACGCTGGTCGAGGTGATCGTGCCGGCCCTGAGCCCGGTCGGCACGGAGGGCGGCAGGCCGGGGTCCACACCCGGTCCGACCAGGGAGATGTCATCGGCGTAGTAGGCGGGAGTGCCGTACCAGCCATGGGTGTAGACGGTGACGCTGGTGGTCGTCGCGCCGGTGCGGAAGGTGGTGCTGAGCCGCTGCCAGCTCGGCGCGTTCTGGGTCCAGGTGTAGACATCGGTGGTGCCGGTGCCGGAGGCGCCCAGATAGACGTACGAGCCCTGGACCTGGCCGGTCAGGGTGTACTGGGAGTTGGGCTGCACCCGGACGGTCTGGGAGCAGCGGGCGTTGTCGCTGCCCGCGGGGGTGCCGCGCAGGGCCGAGGTGCCGGTGCGGACGGGGGTGGTGACGGCGGTGGCGGTGGCGGGGCAGGACCAGTTGGCGAGGCCGGACTCGAAGCCACCGTTGCGGATGACCTCCACATCCACCGCGGTGGCGACCGAGGTGAGGCCGGACACGGCGAGGGCGGCGGTGGTGAGCACGGCGAGCAGGGCGCGGCGCAGTGGCAGGCGGGGCGGGGGGACCAAGTGACTCAGGCGGCTCAGACGCGGTCTGGAGCGGGGGCGTTCCACGGTTGCCTCCGTACGGGGGGGGAGGGGGCGGGTGGAGCGGGGCGCGACACGAGGGAGCGCCCATAATTTGGTCCAGACCAATTGCGTTGTCAAGACCCCCTGCGGCGCAGGGGCCGCGCTGGATGCCGGAACGCCAGAACCCCGCCCGGGGTTCTACGGGAAGGGGCGGACTCAGGTGAGGTCAGCATGGCGCGCGAACGTCACCAGTCCGGCGAATGCTTCGAGGGAGAGTATGAGGACCGGGCCGTCAACGAACTTGCTGTCCCGGACCGGGACGGCGCCGGAGGGGACACACCCGGGGGCCCACTCGACACACTCACCGCCATTGGGGCCGCTGTAACTCGACCCACTCCACAGCACGGGGGGCAGGAAGGCTCATTGTCGGTACTCCTCAAGCAGTTCTCGGATGCGGGTCAGGGACTCGGCGCGGCCCAGGGCTTCGACTCTCAACCGATCGTAGGTCTCTGTCGCGACAGCAGTGATCTTGGGTGATTCCTGAGGTCGACCGCCGTGCGGACCCTCCGCATGCAGCACGGTAGGGGCCTTGGCGAACCCCAGCAACGTAAACGGTGCGTCGGTGGTCGGAACGGCCTTGTACGGCATGAACTGAAGTGTCACGTTCGGGCGTTCAGCGTCCTCAAGGAGGCGTGTCAACTGCCGTTCCATGACAGGCGGCCCGCCTACTTCAACCCGCAGGCAGGCTTCGTGCAGCACCACCCAGAGCACGGGCGGGGGCGGGTCGATACGGTCAAGGATCTCGCGTCGCGCGACTCGCTCCGAAACCAGCTTCTCAATCTTGGCCGGGGAGAAACGCGAGGGGCCCATCCGATAGAGCGCCCGGGTGTTCCGGGTCCGCTGATGCCGGTGGTGGACCGTTGGCCGCCGTGCCGTTGCGCGCGCTGCCTCTCCGCTGCCGGAGCGCGGCCGGACGTTCGCGGCCTCACCGGTCGCGAGGGGTGACCGGTGGTGTCGCTGGAGAAGGGCCCTGCTGCCTCCTCGACGAGCACGAGAAGCGAACTGCCCCCGGGGCAGACCCCGCGGACCCGAGGGGTCCGTTGAGTCCGCCCCGGAGGGACACGGCCCGGCGGGCCGGCTCGACTGGCCCCCGCTCAGCCGTCCCGGTCCCGATCCCGGTCGCGATCCCGGTCCCGGTCGCGGTCGCGATCCCGGTCGCGGTCGCGATCCCGGTCGCCGTCGGTCCTCAGGCCCGCCGCCGCCTCGTGCATCGCCAGTTCCAGCAGTGCCGGGTCGGTGAGGGTGCCGGAGCCGTCCGGGGTGACCAGCCAGCGGACCCCGCCGGTGGCCCGGCCGGGGTACGGGACGACGAGCCAGGACCCGGTGCCCGCGGTGCGGATCCCGGTGCCGACCCAGCGCGCGGCGGTGCCGGGCGGCACCAGGAAGCCCATCCGGGCGTCGGAGAAGTCGACCAGGACCGGACCGGGCCGGGCCAGGATCCGGGTGAGCACATCCAGGGTCGGATAGCCCAGCTCGCCCGGCAGGATCAGTACGTCCCAGGCCCGGCCGGCCGGCAGCAGGGCGACCCCCAGGGGGTTGCGCTCCCACTCCCAGCGGCAGGACTCGGGATCCGGTGCGACGGATGTCAGCCACTCGACCGCCGTCTTGGCACCTGTCATGAGAAGGACCTCCCTCTTGTCGTACGACGCGCTCGCGTCGGCATTAAGAGAGAGGTCCTGGCCCGGCATTACGCCGGTCGGGCCAAATCCTTCGAGTGAACCGGCTCACACCACCTGACCTGCGGCGCTATCAACTGTCGAAGCCGAGGCCCAGCTTGTCCATGGTCCGCAGCCAGAGATTGCGCCGCCCGCCCCGCTCGTCGGCGCGGGCCAGCGACCACTTGGTGAGGGCGATCCCGGTCCAGGCGAACGGCTCCGGCGGGAACGGCAGCGGCTTCTTTCGGACCATCTCCAGCTCGGTCCGCTCGGTCCGCTCCCCCGCCAGCAGATCCAGCATCACCTCGGCGCCGAACCGGGTCGCGCCCACCCCGAGCCCGGTGTACCCGGCGGCGTAGGAGACCCGGCCCTGGTGGGCGGTGCCGAAGAAGGCGGAGAAGCGCGAGCAGGTGTCGATCGCGCCGCCCCAGGCATGGCTGAACCGCACCCCCTCCAACTGGGGGAAGCAGGTGAAGAAATGCCCGGCGAGCTTGGCGTAGGTCTCGGGCCGGTCGTCGTACTCGGCGCGCACCTGTCCGCCGTAGGGGTAGATGGCGTCGTAGCCGCCCCAGAGGATGCGGTTGTCGGCGGAGAGGCGGAAGTAGTGGAACTGGTTGGCGGAGTCGCCGAGGCCCTGGCGGTTCTTCCAGCCGATCGCGCCGAGCTGCTCGGCGGTGAGCGGCTCGGTCATCAGGGCGTAGTCGTAGACCGGGACGGTGTAGGCACGGACCCGCTTGACCAGGTTCGGGAAGATGTTCGTCCCGAGGGCGACCTTGCGGGCCCGGATCGAGCCGTACGGGGTGCGGACGGCCATGCCCGCGCCGTAGGGCTTCAGGTCCAGGGCGGGGGTGTGCTCGTAGACGCGGACGCCGAGCTGGGCGCAGGCCCGCTTGAGGCCCCAGGCGAGCTTGGCCGGGTGGACCATGGCGACGCCCCGCCGGTCGTACAGTCCGCCCTGGAAGGTCGGGGAGTCGACCTGGGCCCGGATCTCGTCCGCGTCCAGCAGGTCGAGGCCGTCGGCGAGGCCCTCGCGCTCCAGCTCCTGGTACCAGTCGCGCAGCTCCCACGCCTGGTACGTCTCGGTGGCGACATCGATCTCGCCGGTGCGCTCGAACTCGCAGTCCAGGGAGTAGCGGGCGACCGCCGCCTCGATCTCGTCGAGGTTGCGGGCGCCCAGTTGCTCCAGCTTGTGGATCTCGTCGGGCCAGCGGGTGAGCCCGTTGGACAGACCGTGGGTGAGGGAGGCGGCGCAGAAGCCGCCGTTGCGGCCGGAGGCGGCCCAGCCGATCTCGCGCCCCTCGACCAGGACGACATCCCGCTCCGGCTCGCGCTCCTTGGCGATCAGCGCGGTCCACAGTCCGCTGTACCCGCCGCCGACGACCAGCAGATCGCAGGTCTCGGCGCCGGTGAGGGCGGCCTCCGGCCGGGGACGGCCGGGGTCGTCCAGCCAGTACGGGACCGGCTGGGCGTCGGAGAGGGATTTCGTCCAGTCGCTGTTACCGCGGCTCATGGCGCTTCCGGCCATGATTTCAACTCCCTACGGAGGCTTGCGCCTTTTCTCTGCCTTATTTCTTGCGCTTGGACTGTGCGCTTCTATCTTGCGCTTAGACCTTGCGCTTAGACCTTGCGCTTTTTGCGGCGATTGCTGATGACCATGGAGGTCACCACCAACAGTACGGCGATCAGGAACATGGCCGTACCGATGACATTGATCTGAACGGGCGTACCGCGCTGCGCCGAACCCCAGACGAACATGGGGAAGGTGACGGTCGAGCCCGCGTTGAAATTGGTGATGATGAAATCGTCGAAGGAGAGGGCGAAGGCCAGCAGCGCGCCCGCCGCGATACCCGGGGCGGCGATCGGCAGGGTGACCCGCAGGAAGGTCTGCACGGGCCCGGCGTAGAGGTCCTGCGCGGCCTGCTCCAGCCGGGGGTCCATCGACATCACCCGCGCCTTGACCGCCGTCACCACAAAGCTCAGGCAGAACATGATGTGGGCGATGAGGATGGTCCAGAAGCCGAGCTGGATGCCCATGTTGAGGAAGAGCGTGAGCAGCGAGGCGGCCATCACGACCTCGGGCATCGCCATCGGCAGGAAGATCAGCGAGCTGACCGCGCCGCGCGCCCGGAACCGGTAGCGGACCAGGGCGAAGGCGATCATCGCGCCGAGCACGGTGGCGCCCAGGGTGGCCCACAGGGCGATCTGGAGGCTGAGCGAGAGCGAGCCGCACATGTCGGCGACCCCGCACGGGTCCTTCCAGGCGTCCAGCGAGAATTCCTGCCACTCGTAGTTGAAGCGGCCCTTCGGTTTGTTGAAGGAGAAGACCGTGACGATCACATTCGGCAGGAGCAGATAGCCGAGGGTGATGAGCCCGGCGATGACGACAAAACGGCGCTTGAGCCAGTTGACGAAGGCCATTTAAACCAGATCCTCCGTGCCGGACCTACGGATGTACAGCGTCACCATCATGAGGATCGCGAACATCAGGACGAACGACAGCGCGGCGGCCGTCGGATAATCCAGGATCCGCAGGAACTGGGTCTGGATGACATTGCCGATCATGCGGGTGTCGGTCGAGCCGAGCAGATCGGCGTTGACGTAGTCGCCGGTGGCCGGGATGAAGGTCAGCAGGGTGCCGGAGACCACACCGGGCATGGAGAGCGGGAAGGTGACCTTGCGGAAGGTGGTGAAGGGCCGGGCGTAGAGGTCCCCGGCGGCCTCGTGCAGCCGTCCGTCGATGCGCTCCAGGGAGGTGTAGAGCGGGAGGATCATGAACGGCAGGAAGTTGTAGGTCAGACCGCAGATCACCGCGAGCGGGGTGGCGAGCACCCGGTCCCCGGCGGTCATGCCGAGCCAGCTCGTGACATCCAGGATGTGGAGTGAGTTCAGCGCGCTGACCACGGGGCCGGAGTCGGCCAGGATGGTCTTCCAGGCCAGGGTGCGGATCAGGAAGCTGGTGAAGAACGGCGCGATCACCAGGATCATGATCAGATTCCGCCAGCGGCCCGCCCGGAAGGCGATCAGATACGCCAGCGGATAGCCGAGCAGCAGACAGAGCACGGTCGCGGACCCGGCGTAGAGCACCGAGCGCAGGAACTGCGGCCAGTACTCGGCGACCGCGTCCCAGTAGGTCGCGAAGTGCCAGGTGACCTCGTAGCCGTCCTCCAGGGAGCCGGTCTGCACCGAGGTCGACGCCTGGTAGACCATCGGCAGCGCGAAGAAGACGACCAGCCACAGCAGTCCGGGCAGCAGCAGCAGGTACGGCGTCCAGCGGCCCCGCTTGCGGGGTGGCTTCGGCGCCGGCGTCTCGGGCGCCGGGGGTGCGGGCGCCTCGGCGAGGGTCGTCGCCATCAGACCTCTTCCTCGACCTTCTCCACCCCGGCGTCGATGTCCTGAGCGGCGTCCAGGCCGAAGGTGTGGGCGGGGCTCCAGTGCAGGACGACCTCGGCACCGGGCACCAGCCGGGCGTCCCGGTCGACGTTCTGGACATAGACGGCCAGGTCGGCGCAGGCGGGGCTGTCGACGACGTACTGGGTGGAGACACCGATGAAACTGGCGTCGGCGATGGTGCCGGTGAGGCGGTTGCGGCCGGCCGGGATGTCCCCGGCGTCGTCGGCGTGGGTGAGGGAGATCTTCTCCGGGCGCACCCCGAGCAGCACCTTGCCGCCGGTCGCGGCGGGGGCCGTACACCGGGCGCCGGGCAGGACCAGCTTGCCGCCGCCCGCGCGGAGCACGATGTCGTCGCCGGAGCGGCTGTCGACCTCGGCCTCGATGAGGTTGGAGGTGCCGAGGAAGTTGGCGACGAAGGTGGTGCGCGGGTTCTCGTAGAGGTCGGCGGGGGCGCCGAGCTGCTCGACGCGGCCCGCGTTCATCACGGCGACCGTGTCGGCCATGGTCATGGCCTCCTCCTGGTCGTGCGTGACATGGACGAAGGTGATGCCGACCTCGGTCTGGATGCGCTTCAGTTCGAGCTGCATCTGGCGGCGCAGCTTGAGGTCCAGGGCGCCGAGGGGCTCGTCCAGGAGGAGCACCTTGGGGTGATTGATCAGCGCGCGGGCGACCGCGACGCGCTGCTGCTGGCCGCCGGAGAGCTGGTGGGGCTTCTTGCGGGCCTGCTCGCCGAGCTGCACCAGGTCGAGCATCTCGCCGACCTGCTTCTTCACGCTCTTGATGCCGCGCCGGCGCAGCCCGAAGGCCACGTTCTCGAAGATGTCGAGGTGCGGGAAGAGGGCGTAGGACTGGAAGACCGTGTTCACCGGGCGCTTGTAGGGCGGGAGCCGGGTCACGTCCTGGTCGCCGAGGTGGACCGTGCCGCCGCTGGGCTCCTCCAGTCCGGCGATCATGCGCAGGGTGGTGGTCTTGCCGCAGCCGGACGCGCCGAGCAGGGCGAAGAACGAGCCCTGCGGGACGGTCAGGTCGAGCGGGTGCACGGCGGTGAAGGAGCCGTAGGTCTTGCTGATACCGGTGAGGCGGACGTCGCCGCTGCTGTCTGTCGTCGTCATCGTCTCGTCACGCCCCTGTGAGCTTCGCGAACTTCTCTTCGTACGCCGTCTCTTCGTCCTCGCTCAGTGAGCGGAACGCCCGGGACTTGGCGGCCATGTCCTGGTCGGGAATGATCAGCGGGTTGTTCGCCGCGTCCTCGTCGATCTTGGCGAGTTCCGCCTTCACGCCGTCCACCGGGCACACGAAGTTGATGTACGCGGCGAGCTGGGCGGCGGGGCCGGGCTCGTAGTAGTAGTCGATGAGCTTCTCGGCGTTGGTCTTGTGGCGGGCCTTGTTGGGCACCAGGAGGTTGTCCGAGGACGTCATGTAGCCGCTCTCGGGGATGACGAAGTCCACGTCCGGGTTGTCGGCCTTGAGCTGGACGACGTCCCCGGCCCAGGCGACACAGGCGGCGAAGTCGCCCTTGGAGAGGTCGGAGGTGTAGTCGTTGCCGGTGAAGCGGCGGACCTGGCCGCTGTCCACGGCCTTCTGGAGCCGGGCGATGGCGGCGTCGAAGTCGTCGTCGCTGAACCGGCCGGGGTCCTTGCCCAGGTCGAGCAGGGCCAGGCCCATGGTGTCGCGCATCTCGGAGAGCAGTCCCACCCGGCCCTTGAGCTTGGGGTTGTCCAGCAGGTCGGACAGCGAGGTGACCTCCTCGCCGTCGAGGGCCTTCCGGTTGAAGGCGATGACCGTGGAGATGCCCTGCCAGGGGTAGGAGTAGGAGCGGCCCGGGTCCCAGTCGGGGTTGCGGAACTGGGCGGAGAGGTTGGTGTACGCGTGAGGCAGGTTCGCCGGGTCGAGCTTCTGCACCCAGCCGAACCGGATCAGCCGGGCGGCCAGCCAGTCGGTGACGCAGATCAGATCGCGCCCGGTGTCCTGCCCGGCCGCGAGCTGCGGCTTGATCTTGCCGAAGAACTCGACGTTGTCGTTGACGTCCTCGGTGTACTTGACCGAGATCCCGGTCCGCTTCCTGAACGCCTCCAGGGTGGGGCGCCCCTGGCCGCTCTCGTCGACGTCCATGTACTCGGTCCAGTTGGAGAAGTTGACGGTCTTCTCCTTGGCCGAGTGGTCCTCCGACGACACCCCGGAGGTCTTGGCCGCCGGGGGGATGCCGCAGGCGCTCAGCGCCCCGACGCCGCCCAGCGCGAGCGCGCCCCCGGCGGAGGCGCGCAGCAGCGAACGGCGGCTGAGGGAGGCCCGGCCGCGGCCGAGGCTGCGCCGCATGGCGGCCACCCGGGCCGGTGACAGGCGGTCGGGCTCGTACTGCTCCATGCGCGTGTTGCCCTTTCGGGAGGTGGGCGGCCGTGGTCGGCGGCCGGAGTCGCTATCGGTCCCCGAAGATCGTGCGGTGCCAGTCCTTCCGGGCCACCGCGGTGTTGTCGAACATGACGTGCTTGATCTGGGTGTACTCCTCGAACGAGTACGCGGACATGTCCTTGCCGAAGCCGGACGCCTTGTACCCGCCGTGCGGCATCTCGCTGATGATCGGGATGTGGTCGTTGATCCAGACGCAGCCCGCCTTGATCTCACGGGTGGCCCGGTTGGCGCGGAACACATCACGGGTCCAGGCGGACGAGGCGAGTCCGTACGGGGTGTCGTTGGCGAGCCGGAGGCCCTCGTCGTCGGTGTCGAAGGGCAGCACGACGAGGACGGGCCCGAAGATCTCGGACTGGACGATCTCGCTGTCCTGGGCCGCGTCGGCGACGAGCGTGGGCCGATAGTACGCGCCGCGCTCCAGATCGCCCAGGGGAGCTTCACCGCCGGTGACGATCCGGGCGTAGCCGCGGGCCCGGTCGACGAATCCGGCCACCCGGTCGCGCTGGACGTGCGAGATCAGCGGCCCGAGGTCGGTCCCGGCGGCGAACGGGTCGCCGAGCCGCACCGACGCCATCAGCTCGGCGGTGCGGGCGACGAACGCCTCGTAGAGCGGGCGCTGGACATAGGCGCGGGTGGCGGCGGTGCAGTCCTGGCCGGTGTTGATCAGGGCCCCGGCGACGGCTCCGTTGGCGGCGGCCTCCAGATCGGCGTCGTCGAAGACCACGAAGGGGGCCTTGCCGCCCAGCTCCAGGTGGAGGCGCTTGACGGTGGCGGTGGCGACCTCGGCGACCCGCTTGCCGACGGCGGTGGAACCGGTGAAGGAGGTCATGGCCACATCGGGGTGGCCCACGAGATGCTCCCCGGCCTCCTTCCCCGTACCGGTGACGATGTTGATCACACCGTCGGGGATCCCGGCGTCGGTGGCGGCCTGGGCGAAGAGCAGCGAGGTCAGCGGGGTCAGCTCGGCGGGCTTGAGCACGATGGTGTTGCCCGCGGCGATGGCCGGGAGGATCTTCCAGGCGGCCATCTGAAGCGGGTAGTTCCAGGGCGCGATCGACCCGACGACACCGATCGCCTCGCGGCGCACGTACGAGGTGTGGTCGCCGGAGTACTCACCGGCCGACTGCCCCGCCAGATGCCGCGCGGCACCGGCGAAGAACGCCGTGTTGTCGATGGTGCCCGGTACGTCGAACTCACGGGTCAGCTTGAGCGGCTTGCCGCACTGGAGCGACTCCGCGCGGGCGAAGTCCTCGGCGCGCTCGGCGAGGACGGCGGCGAAGCGGTGCAGCGCGTCCGAGCGCTCCCCCGGGGTGGCGCCGGACCAGCCCGGGAAGGCGGCCGTGGCCGCGGCGACGGCGGCGTCCACGTCGTCGGGTCCGGCCAGGTCGTAGCGGTACACCTCCTCCCCGGTGGCGGGGTCCGTGACCGCGAAGGTGCGGCCGGAGGTGCCCTTCGTGAGGCGGCCCGCGATGAACTGCGCGCCGTCCGCGAAGCGCTCCTGCGCGGGGAACCGTTCCGGGAGGGTCTTGCCCGGGTTGTGCATGTCGCTCTCCTCCGCCTTCGCCCCGCTTCGCTGCGGGGTGGGTGGCGTAGCTCCAGCTCGATTTGAGTGCCGATCCTGACAGAGGGATGGGAGGCCAACAAGTGATTCCGTTGTTGCCTTTTGGTTACGCAACGGAATCTGTCGACCAGGTGTCGAGTCCACCAGGAAAAGCCAGGACGGAGTGTCCGTGGTGCGTGCCAGACTCGCATGCATGACGTGGATCACGGGGGTACCCGACTCGGTGGACGCGCTGGTCAGCGCGATCCGCGACGGCGCCAGGCCGCGCTTTCTACCGTTCTGGAAGCACCATCCGCCGCCGGACGGGCGGCTCGACGCGGCCTGTCTGAGCCAGTGGCGGCCGTCACCGTTCGTGGTGGACGGGGTGCGTTACGCGACCGCCGAGCACTGGATGATGGCCGGGAAGGACCGGCTGTTCGAGGACCCGGAGGCGGAGCGGCAGGCGCTGACGGCCCGGCATCCGGCCGAGGCGAAGAAGGCGGGGGCGCTGGTGCGCGGCTTCGATGAGGCGGTGTGGCGGCGGGAGCGGCTGCGGATCGTGACCGAGGGCAATGTCCACAAGTTCGCCTCGGACCCGGCGCTGCGGGCGTTCCTGGTGGGGACGGGGTCCCGGGTGCTGGTGGAGGCCAGCCCGATGGACCGGATCTGGGGCATCGGGCTCCCGGCGGGCGACCCGGCGGTGCAGGAGCCGGAGCACTGGCGGGGGCTCAACCTGCTGGGGTTCGCGCTGATGGCGGCGCGGGAGCGGCTGCGGGCGGAGACGGCGGGGTCCGGGGGGTCCGCACCCGGCGCGGTGGGATGACCGCGCCGGGCGGCGGGGGGGGCGTGCGGGGTCAGACCGCGCTCATGAAGCTGGCGAAGACCAGGAAGCCCAGCACCGGCAGGATCACGGTCGCGACGATGCCGCAGACCAGTCCGGCGGTCGCCGCGCCCTTGTTGGTGGCCTCGCCCCGGTTCGCCTTGCCGCGCCCGATGGCGCCGAAGATGATCGCGAGGATGCCCAGGATGACGCCGAAGAACCACAGGAAGAACGTCAGGCTGCACACCACGCCGATGATGCCCAGCACGAGACCGGTGGTGCCGAGACCGTTGCTCGGCTGGACCCCGATCACATAGCCGGCCGGGGCGGGCGGGTAGCCGACGGGCGGGGCGGGCGGGTAGGCGGCGCTCGGGTAGCCGTAGCCCGGCGGCGGGGACGGCGGCTGGCCGTACCCCCCGGTTCCGCCGGGCGGCTGCTGCGGAGGCGGCGGCGGCGGCGGTCCGAACTCACCGGGATTGGCACCGGACATGGATGTGACTCCCCTCGTTGACCGACAAGGCATCGTAGTGGTCCCGCCGGGTGCCCGGGGGACGGACGCGGTGACGGCCGGTGGGGGCCGGAGCCCCCGGTTCAGCGGGCCTGGACCGAGGGGTCCAGGGGTGCGCTGTGGGCGCCGTAGTACGGGTCGTCGTAGTACGGGTCCTCTTCGATCTCGTTGAACGCGGCGGTGAAGCCGATGACCATGAGGACGATCACCGCGACGCCCACGATCAGGCCGATGATGCCGGTGATCAGTCCGGCCTGGGCCTGACCGCGGTTGTTGGCGAGACCCTCCTCGGCGCGCTTCTTGCCCTTGATGCCGAAGACGATGGCGAGGATGCCGAGGACCACCGAGACCACGCCGTAGAGACAGAACAGGGCGCAGGCCAGGATGCCGAGCACCATGGCGGCTATGCCCATGCCGTTCTGCGGGGCCACCGGGGCGCCGCTCCAGCCGCTGCCGTAGCTCTGCGGGTAGCCGGGGTAGCCATAGCCCCCGGGCGCGCCCGGTACCGCGCCGACACCGGTGGTGTCGTACGGGGAGGGGCCTGCCGTGTCGTACGGGGAGCGTGCCGCCGTGTCGTACGGGGAGGGGGCGCCGGTGTCGAAGGGTGACGGGGCGGCCGGGGGCGGGAAGCCGCCGGGCGAGGGCATCGCGGCCATGGTGGGCTGGTCGTGCACCGAGGGCGGCGGCGGACCGGGCGTGCCGGCCGGGTCGGCGGGCTGCCGGTGCTCGGGCGGCGCCCAGGGGTCGTACCCGCCGTTGCCGTTCGCCCCGCCCGGTGTCGTCGGGTCCGTCATGTCCGTGCCCCCCTGGGTCGTTCGTCCCGGCCATGCTACGGCCTGGTCCCGGGGGCGCCTCGGCCGGTCCCCTGGCGCGATCCCCTGCCGGGAGGGACGGCCCGGACGGGCGTCACGGTTCCCGACCCGGAGGGGAGCGCCCGGAGGGGGCGTGAGGGGTTCCCGTCCCGGGAGGGGCAGCCCGGACCGGCGTCAGGGTTCCCGACCCGGAGGGGGCAGCCCGGACCGGCGTCAGGGTTCCCGACCCGGGAGGGACAACCGGGACCGGTCGCGCGGCCCCCACCCCCGGACGGGACAGCCCTGACCGGCGCAAGGGTTCTCGCCCCGGAAGGGACAATCCGAACCGGCATCACGCTTCCCCACCCCGGACGGACAACCAGGACGGTCGCGCGGCCCCCGCCCCCGGACGGGAGGGCGCCGACGGCGTCGGGGTTCCCGCCCGGGAGCGGCGGCCGGGAGCGGCGTCACGGGATCCGGCCCGGAAGGGGCAGCCCGGGCCAGCGTCACGGGATCCGGCCCGGAAGGGGCGGCCCGGCGTCACGGGCCTGTCCGGAACGGGCAGCCGGTCGGGCCGGGCGCGTGGTTCCCGGCCCGGGGCCGGAGGACCGACCCCGGGAGCGGCCGGGACGGCAGGACCTACGATGTTCCGTGCCGCATGATCAGCCGATCACCCGCGCCGCACCCCACCAGGGTGCCCGGCGCCCATCCCGGGGAGGCCCCGATGACCCAGCAGACCTTCGACCCGCGCGCCTTCATCGCCGGACTGCCCAAGGCCGAACTCCATGTCCACCACGTGGGCTCCGCCTCCCCGCGGATCGTCTCCGAACTGGCCGCCCGGCACCCCGACTCCGCCGTCCCCACCGATGTCGAGGAACTCGCCCGCTACTTCACCTTCACGGACTTCGCCCACTTCATCGACGTCTATCTCTCCGTCGTCGACCTGATCCGTACCCCGGAGGACGTCCGGCTGCTGACCTTCGAGGTGGCCCGGGAGCTGTCCCGCCAGCAGGTGCGGTACGCGGAGCTGACCGTCACCCCGTTCTCCTCCACCCGGCGCGGGATCGACGAGCGGGCGTTCATGGACGCCATCGAGGACGCCCGCAAGGCCGCGGAGGCGGAGTTCGGGACGGTGCTGCGCTGGTGCTTCGACATTCCCGGCGAGGCAGGGCTGGAGGCCGCCGAGGAGACCGTCCGGCTCGCCACCGATGACAAGCTGCGCCCGGAGGGCCTGGTCTCCTTCGGCCTCGGCGGCCCCGAGATCGGCGTGCCCCGGCCGCAGTTCAAGCCGTACTTCGACCGGGCCATCGCGGCCGGGCTGCGGTCGGTGCCGCACGCGGGCGAGACGACCGGGCCGGAGACGGTGTGGGACGCGCTGACCCATCTGCGCGCGGAGCGCATCGGCCACGGCACGAGCGCCGCGCGGGACGAGAAGCTGCTCGCGCATCTCGCCGAGCACCGGATCGCCCTGGAGGTGTGCCCCACCTCCAACATCGCCACCCGCGCGGTCGCCACCCTGGACGAGCACCCGATCAAGGAGTTCACCCGGGCCGGGGTCCTGGTCACCGTCAACTCCGACGACCCGCCCATGTTCGGGACCGATCTCAACCACGAGTACGCGGTCGCCGCCCGGCTGCTCGACCTGGACGCGCCGGGCATCGCCGGCCTGGCGAGGAACGCGGTCGAGGCGTCCTTCCTGGACCGGGCGGGCAAGGACCGGATCGGGGCGGAGATCGACGCGTACACCGAGGGGTGGGTGGCCGGGGCCTGACCCGCCGCGCCACCATGGGGCCATGCAGAATGTGACCGCCGTGGCCCATCGCGGTGACCCCTACCGATTCCGCGAGAACACCCTCGACTCCGTACGGTCCGCGCTCCGGCGGGGCGCGGACGCCGTGGAGATCGATGTCCGGCTGACCCGGGACGGCGTGCCCGTGCTGCTGCACGACGAGACGCTGAACCGGCTCTGGGAGCACGACCGCCCGCTGTCCGCCCTGACCGCCGCCGAGGTGCGGGAGCTGACGGCGGGCGGGGTCCCCACCCTCGCCGAGGCGCTCACCGCGACCGGGGACGCCCGGCTGATGCTGGACCTGCCCGGGCTGGCGGGCGAGCGGGCGGCGCACCGGATCGTCGAGGTGGTCCGCGCGCACGGGGCGGCCGACCGGGTGTACTACACGGCGGACGCCCAGGCGATGCTGGCGGTCCGCGCGGCCGACCCGGCGGCGGAGATCGCCCTGACCCGGGCGACCCTGGCCCCGCCGAGGGCGGGACTGCTGGCGGCGATCCGGCCGCGCTGGCTCAACTACCGCTTCACCCTGCTCAGTCACGATCTGGTGACCCACCTCCACCGCTCCGGCCTCCTCGTGTCCACCTGGACCCCGGACACCCGCCGCTCGATGCGCCGCCTGATCGGGATGGGCGTGGACTCCATCACCACCAACCGGGTGGACGCGCTGTACGCGGTGCGGCAGGCACTGAACCCCTAGAGAGGCGGTTCGGACCCCTAAGGAGGGCCCTCAGAGAGGTATCGGGGCCGGGGTCCTTCGCGGTGACGATCCTGGCGCCCGCGGGCGCCCGCAGGATGGGACGCGTTCCCCGTTCGCGATCACCCCGGAGCCGCCCCATGCCGAAGTCCCCCGCCCCGCGCCGCCGTTCGGCCGTGGTCGCCGTCGCCGCCTCCGCGCTCGCCCTCACCCTCGGCGCGGGGGCGACAGCCACACCGGCCGCCGCCCGGCCCGCCGTGCCGCAGTGCGCCGCCAGCGCCGACCGGGGGCCGGACATCGCCGGGCTCACCCGGGAGCTGGCCGCGCTGCCCGACGCCGTCGCGACCGCCGCGACCCTGCGGCTGGACGGGGACTGCGCCTGGAGCGAGGCGGACGGGCTGCGGAACGTCCGGACCGGGGCACCGGCGCTGGAGAACGGGCGGTTCCGGGCCGGGTCGGTGACCAAGGTGGTGACGGCGGCGGTGGTGCTGCGGCTGGTCGCCGAGGGCCGGATCGATCTGGACGGCACGGTCCAGGAGTACCTTCCCGGGCTGCTCACCGAGGATTTCGGGCCCATCACCGTACGGCAGTTGCTGAACTACACCAGTGGGCTGAGGGCGGGGGCGGCGCAGCCGGGCGGGTCGGTGGACGAGAGCTATCCGCACCGGTTCGAGACGGTCACCCCCGAGGAGGTGGTGGCCGCGTCGGTCGCGGCGGGCCCGGAGGCCCCGGCGGGGTGGGTGCAGCGGTACGGAAACATCTCGTACACCGTGCTGGGGATGGTCGTGGAGGAGGTGACCGGGCAGTCGTACGCGCGACTGGCGGAGCGGCTGGTGTTCCGGCCGCTGGGGATGCGGCACAGCTCGTTCCCGGCCGGGACCGATCCGCGGGTGCCGGGGCCGCACAACCGGGGCTACGACGTCATCGACGGGAAGCTGACCGATGTCACCGAGTGGAACATGGCGGACCGGTGGGCGGCCGGTGATCTGATCTCGACCGCCGCCGATCTGGAGCGGCTGATCGAGGGGCTGTTCGGCGGGCGGCTGCTGCCGGAGCCGCTGCTCGACCAGATGCTGACCGTGCCGGAGGTCGAACAGGGCACGGCGCGCTACGGGATGGCGTTCGAGCGGTTGCCGGTCGGGAAGGTGGAGTACTGGGTGAAGTCCGGGTCCCGGCCCGGGTACGCGACGGCCGTCGTCGCGACCCGGGATCTGTCCCGGACGTTCGTGTACTCGGTCAACGCGACCGACGCGAAGGACGATTCGGGGGCGGTGCCCCAGCGGTTCGGCCTTCCGGCGCTGCGGCCCTGAGGGGGTGGGACCTGAGGGGGGCGGGCCCTGAGGGGCGGTCAGGCGGGGAGCGCGGCGGGGGCGGAGGGCGGCGCGTACGGGGTCAGGGCCTCCAGGCGCTTGATCCGGCGGCGGACGGCGTACAGCGGGAGGATCCCGAACACGCCGAAGGAGATGTCGATGAGCTGCCACCAGATCGGGATGCCCCGGATCGGGCCGCAGATCAGGGCGAGCGGGACGACGGCGACGCAGGCGATCATCGCGAACTCGATCACCCAGATGTTGCGGACCGGGTCGCGGTAGGGGCCGTAGAAGGCGACGGCGATGACGAGATGGGCGAAGGCGAGCCAGTCGGTGCCGTAGAGGAGGAAGGGGTACTCGGCGTCGGCGGTGTCCAGGCCCTGGCGGATGCGCTGGATCCAGTCCATGAGGGCGGGGAGGTGGTCGCCGGTGTTCAGGGAGGTCAGCAGGGACTCGGTCCAGCGGAGTTCGTGGACGAGGGGGAAGGCCGTGGCGCCGCTGAGGACCAGGCAGACGACGAAGAGGATCAGCCAGGCGCGAATGCCCTTCAGCAGGGCGGCTCTGTCGCTCATGGCGGCAGCGTACGCCTGGAATTGAACGCGTTCAAAAAGAGGGGCGTGGGGGGTGGACGCGGCGGCGCTCCGGACCCGTGGGGGTCCGGAGCGCCGGGGTGAGGTGCGGGCGGGTGCCCGCCGGGGGTCAGCTCGTGGGCCGGAAGCCCCTCAGGCGGAGGGAGTTGCCGACCACGAAGACCGAGGAGAACGCCATCGCGGCGCCCGCGATCATCGGGTTGAGGAGGCCCGCCGCGGCGAGCGGCAGGGCCGCCACGTTGTAGGCGAAGGCCCAGAACAGGTTCGTCCGGATGGTGCCCAGGGTCTTGCGGGCCAGACGGATGGCGTCGGCGGCGGCCCGCAGATCACCGCGGACCAGGGTCAGGTCACCGGCCTCGATGGCGGCGTCCGTGCCCGTGCCCATCGCCAGGCCCAGGTCGGCCTGGGCGAGCGCGGCGGCGTCGTTGACCCCGTCGCCCACCATGGCGACCGAACGGCCCTCGGCCTGGAGCCGCTTGACCACGTCGACCTTGTCCTCCGGCATCACCTCGGCGATGACCTCGTCGATACCGACCTCGGCGGCGACGGACTCGGCGACCGCCTTGTTGTCGCCGGTCAGCAGCACCGGGCGCAGGCCCAGCGCGCGGAGCCGGGTGATGGCCTCGGCGCTGGTGTCCTTCACCGCGTCGGCGACCTCCAGGACCGCCCGTGCCTCGCCGTCCCAGGCGACCGCGACGGCGGTGCGCCCGGCCGACTCGGCCCGCTGCTTGGCGAGCCGCAGCTCGGCGGGCAGCTCCATCGCCCACTCGGCGAGCAGCTTCTCCCGGCCGACCAGGACCGCGTGGCCGTCCACGATGCCCTGGACGCCGAGTCCGGGGACGTTGGCGAAGTCCTCCGGCACCGGGAGGGTGCCGGTGCGCTCGGCGGCGCCGGTCGCGATGGCCTGGGCGATGGGGTGCTCGGAGGCGTGCTCCAGGGCGCCCGCGAGCCGCAGGACGTCCTTCTCGTCGGTGCCCTCGGCGGTACGGACGGCGAGCAGGGTCATCTTGCCGGTGGTGACGGTGCCGGTCTTGTCCAGGACGACGGTGTCGACCTTGCGGGTGGTCTCCAGCACCTCCGGGCCCTTGATCAGGATGCCGAGCTGGGCGCCCCGGCCGGTGCCGACCATCAGCGCGGTCGGGGTGGCCAGGCCCAGCGCGCAGGGGCAGGCGATGATCAGTACGGCGACGGAGGCGGTGAACGCGGCGGCGGCACCGGCGCCGTTGCCGATCCAGAAGCCGAGGGTGGCCAGCGACAGGGCGATCACGATCGGCACGAACACCGCCGAGATCCGGTCGGCGAGGCGCTGGGCGGCGGCCTTGCCGTTCTGCGCGTCCTCCACCAGCCTGGCCATCCGGGCGAGCTGGGTGTCGGCGCCGACCCGGGTGGCCTCGACCACCAGCCGGCCGCCCGCGTTGACGGTCGCGCCGGTCACCCCGTCGCCGGGGCCGACCTCGACCGGGACGGACTCGCCGGTGAGCATGGAGGCGTCGACGGCGGAGGTGCCCTCGACGACCGTGCCGTCGGTGGCGATCTTCTCGCCGGGGCGGACCAGGAAGCGGTCGCCGACGGCGAGTTCGGAGACCGGGACGAGGATCTCGCGGCCATCGCGCAGCACAGTGACGTCCTTGGCGCCCAGTTCCATCAGGGCGCGCAGGGCGGCTCCGGCCTTGCGCTTGGAGCGGGCCTCGAAGTAGCGCCCGGCCAGGATGAACGCGGTGACCCCGGCCGCCGCCTCCAGATAGATGTTCCCGGCGCCGTCGCTGCGGGCGATGGTCAGCTCGAAGGGGTGGGTCATCCCGGGGGTGCCCGCGGTGCCGAAGAACAGCGCCCACAGGGACCAGATCATCGCGGCCGAGGTACCGACCGAGATCAGGGTGTCCATGGTGGCCGCGCCGTGCCGGGCGTTGGTCCAGGCGGCCTTGTGGAAGGGCCAGGCCGCGTAGACGACGACCGGGGCGGCGAGGGTGAGGGACAGCCACTGCCAGTACTCGAACTGGAGCGCCGGGACCATCGCCATGGCGATCACCGGGACGGACAGGACGACGGCGGTGATCAGCCGCTGGCGCAGCGGCTGGAGCTCGTCCGCCTCGGGTGCCGTACCGCCGCCGTCCGGGCCGCCCGCCGGACGCGGGGGCTCGGGTTCGCGGGCGGTGTAGCCGGTGGCCTCGACGGTCGCGATCAGGTCGGAGACGTCCGTCCCGTCCGGGTAGCTGACCTTGGCCTTCTCGGTGGCATAGTTGACCGTCGCGGTGACGCCGTCCATGCGGTTGAGCTTCTTCTCGATTCGGGCCGCGCAGGAGGCGCAGGTCATCCCGCCTATCGCGAGTTCGACCTCGGTGGCACCGGGTGCTGTGCTGGTACTCACGGCGACTTCACTCCTCATCGCTCCTCCAGGACGGCTTCCACTTACCGCGTCCTCTGACCGCTGGGCCTTGCGCTTCGCTGCCGGCTTCTCCGCCGGCTCCTCTGCTACTTCACTTTATACCCCTGGGGGGTATAAGCTGCTCCCATGTATACCCCCCGTGGGTATGAAAAGCAAGGTTTGGCAAGGCTACGACCCCAGGAGTCCACGATGAGTCCTCTCCAGAAGATCGGCACCTTCGGCGCGGCCCTCGCCGTCTGCTTCGCCGCCGCCTACGGAGTCGGCACCGCGGTCTCCCCGGTCAACGCCGATCCCGAGCCGGCCGCGCACGCCGACGCGGGCCACGGCGCCGACCCGGAGCCCGAGGAGAGCGGCGGGCCCGCCCCGGCCGCCGACACCACCCCCGGCGGCCTCCAGATCTCCCAGGACGGCTACACCCTCGACCTGGCCACCCCCCGGGTCGCCGCCGGGGAACCGGCCGATCTGCGGCTCACCATCCGCGACGGCGACGGCCGGGCGGTCACCGGCTTCGCGAAGGAGCACGAGAAGGAGCTGCACCTGATCGTCGCCTCGCGCGATCTGACCACCTTCCGCCACCTCCACCCGGTCCGCGCGGCCGACGGCACCTGGAGCACCCGGACCACGCTCCCCGAGCCCGGCGGCTACCGCGTCTTCGCCGACTTCCGCCCGGCCGCCGAGGAGGAGGGCCTCACCCTGGGCTCCGACCTCGCCGTCTCCGGCGCCTACGAGCCGACCGCCCTGCCCCCGGCGAAGGCCACGGCGACGGTCGACGGGTACGAGGTGACGCTGGACGGCACCCTGAAGGCGGGCGCGCAGAGCGAGCTGACCTTCACGGTCACCCGCGACGGCGAGCCCGTCACCGATCTGGAGCCCTACCTCGGCGCCTACGGCCACCTGGTCGCTCTGCGCTCCGGCGACCTGGCCTACCTCCACGTCCACCCGCACGCCGAGGCGAGCGGCGACACCCCGTCGGGCACGCCGGAGGTGGCGTTCACGGCGGAGGTGCCGAGCACCGGGGACTACCGTCTCTTCCTCGACTTCAAGGCCGACGGCGAGGTCCGGACGGCGGCGTTCACGGTGAGCGCGGACGAGGCGGCACCGGGCGGGACGGCGAGCGCGCCCGCGAGCCCGGCGGGGAGCGGGCCCGCGAGCCCGGCGGCGGACGGCACCCCGGCCTCGGAGGAGGCACCGCACGGGCACTGAACGACCCCGGGTGACATGGGCCCGGCTCCCGGATCGACGGGGGCCGGGCCCTTCGGCGCGCCGGTCGACACCTCGGGGGGCCGGGCCGGTTCGGCGCCGGTCGACACCTTGGGGGCCGGGTCGGTTCGGTCCGGGTGCGGGAGCGCACGAGGCGAGAACCCGGCGACACCGGACGGGCGGTGCGGGGATCCGCTCCGCCGGTCGGCCGTCGGCGTGGGGCAGGGGCGCGACCGGGGTCGGGGAACCGGGGTGGGGCCCGGGAAGTCGGCGCGGGGCGGGGCAGCCGGGGCAGGGGCGGGGCCGGGATCCGGCGCAGGGCCGGGAATCCGGCGCAGGGCCGGGAATCCGGCGCAGGGCCGGGAATCCGGCGCAGGGCCGGGGAACCGGCACGGGGCCAGGCAGCCGGAACAGGGGCAGGCCCGGGAATCCGGCACGGAACCGGGAAACCGGCACAG